>CAZTIC010000024.1:0-11768 GCA_964613625.1 uncultured Gammaproteobacteria bacterium
AATCGTAATTATTTGTAGAAGCGTCATAAATTATTTCAGCAGCTGATTTTGTTTCGTTAAATACATTTTTGGTTTTGTAATTTGCTAAATAACCACCTTGATTATCCAAAAAAGTTTGTATTTCTGAAAGTGACATTGAGTTGGTGTCAAGCATTTCAGTATCACTAATGATATAATTTGGATCAAAATTATTATTATCTTCAGTATTTGCTTTTAAATTAGTTAAAGGTAAACTGGAAAATATAAGTAATAAAACAAGAAGTATTGAAAATTTTTTCATAAATATATTTTATATTTTTATTTTTAAAGCTTGAGTATATTATAATATATATGTAATATAAAGACAAATAAATTAGTAATAAAAATAGTTATTAGATTAATTATAAAAATAAAACGGAACGTTGTTGAAACGCGCCGTTATTTATATTTATATTTTCTATAAATTATTTATTTCATTATTTCGTTTTCATTACAACTTCATTTTTCATGCCAAGATCGATTGTGATTTTATCACCATGTTTTATTTTACCTTCTATGATATCCAAGGCAAGTTCATCAAGAATCATATTTTGGATTATTCGCTTTAGAGGACGAGCACCAAAAGTTATGTCATATCCTTTTTCAGCAAGCATATTTTTTACTTTTTTGCTGATTTTGATGGATATATCTTTTATTTTGAGTCTTTTTTCTACTTTATCTAGTTCCAGGTCGACGATTTTTGTTAAAGCTTTTTTATCAAGACTTTTGAATACGACTATTTCATCAATTCTATTTAAAAATTCTAGTTTGAAGTGATTTTTAAGTATTGTATCAATTTTTTCACGCATATCCTCAATTCTTACTTCTTCATTTGTTTTATCTTCGTGACCACCATTAAATCCGATAGAGTATTGCTTAATAACTTCGTTTCCTAGATTTGATGTCATTATGATAATGGTATTTTTAAAGTTTACAGTTCTGCCTTTGGAGTCAGTAACACGACCATCGTCAAGGATTTGTAATAAAACATTAAAGATGTCGGGATGAGCTTTTTCTATTTCATCAAACAGTACGACACTATAAGGTTTTCTTCGGACTTTTTCTGTAAGTTGTCCAGCTTCATCGTGTCCAATGTATCCAGGAGGGGAGCCAATTATTTTGGCAACAGAGTGTTTTTCCATGTATTCGCTCATGTCTAGGCGAATTAAAGCGCTTTCATCATTGAACATAAATTCGGCTAATGTTTTTGCTAGCTCGGTTTTACCTACGCCAGTTGGACCAACAAATAGAAATGATCCAATTGGCTTTTTTTCTTCACTAATTTCAGCTCTACTTCTCCGTAATGCGTTAGAAATACATTTAATAGCTTCATTTTGGCCGACAACACGTTCTTTTAGTTTATCTTCAGCCTTGGATAGTTTTTTTATTTCACCTTCAAGCATCTTGAATACCGGTATGCCTGTCCAGCGAGCTACTACTTTAGCAATATCTTCTTCGTCAACTTCTTCTTTGAGGATATTTTGTCCTTTGGCCTGAATTTTTGTAAGTTCAGCTTCATATTTTTTTACATCTTTTTTAAGTGTTGGAATCTCCGAATATCGAATTTCAGCTACTTTAGCTAGGTCGTCGCCACGTCTTTCGATTATTTCAGCGTCAGCTTTTAGTTTATCAATTTTTTTCTTTGATTCTCTGATTTTACTAATAATACTTTTTTCATTATTCCAATGTAATTCCAGTTGATCAGATTTTTCTTTTAATTCACTCAACTCTTTGTTGATTGTCTTTAGTTTTTGAGTATTTTTAGCTGATTTTGATTTAATAATTCCAGCTTTTGCGATTTCTAATTGTTTAATTTCTCTTTTTAAAATATCTAATTCCTCTGGCATAGAATCTATTTCCATACGCAGAGAAGAAGTGGCTTCGTCAATTAGGTCGACAGCTTTGTCTGGTAAGAATCTATCAGAAATATATCTAGTAGAGAGTTTTGCGGCGGCAATTAAAGCATCATCAGTAATGCGAACACCATGATGAATTTCATATTTTTCTTTGATACCACGAAGAATAGATATAGTATCTTCTATATTTGGTTCGTTAACCATGATGGGTTGGAATCTTCTTTCTAGGGCTTGATCTTTTTCTATGTATTTTTGATATTCTTTTGTGGTAGTAGCTCCTACAGTTTTAATTTCACCACGAGCCAGGGCTGGTTTAAGCATATTTGAGGCGTCCATGGCTCCTTCAGAAGCACCAGTGCCGACAAGAGTGTGTATTTCATCTATAAATAATATAAACTTATCTTCTTGGGATTTTATTTCTTTGAGCACGGCTTTTAATCTATCTTCGAATTCACCTC
Organism: uncultured Gammaproteobacteria bacterium; assembly: GCA_964613625.1. Lineage (GTDB taxonomy): Bacteria > Patescibacteriota > Patescibacteriia > Patescibacteriales > CAZTIC01 > CAZTIC01. Next base: position 2,333 of record CAZTIC010000024.1, read on the forward strand.
TAAATTTTGCTCCAGCTACAAGGGATCCAAGATCTAGTGAAACAATTTCTTTGTTTTTTAAATTTTCTGGAACATCACCCATAATAATTCTTTGAGCCAAGCCCTCAACGATTGCAGTTTTTCCTGTGCCTGCTTCGCCAATTAAAACAGGATTGTTCTTGGTTCTTCTAAGGAGTACTTGCATTATTCTTCTGATTTCAGTGTCTCTGCCGATTACGGGATCAAGTTTTTTTAGTCTAGCCATTTCAGTTAGATTGACTGTGTATTTTTCTAGCACTTTGTATTTTGATTCTGGTTCAGGATCAGTAATAGTTTGAGTTCCACGAAGTTCAGAAAGTATTTTGATAATTTTGTCGTATTCAACGCCAAGTCTAACAAGGATTTCTTGACCCCTTGATTTAATATTGATAAGTGCTAAGAGAAGATGTTCGGTAGATATGAATTCATCATTCATTTTTTCTGATTCTTTTTTTGATTTTTCGAGAATTATAGCTACTTCAGCACTACCTTGAACTGTGCCAAGGTTTGGAGAATTGGACACTTTTTCTTTGCCTAATTTTTCGATGCTATCCAAGGTTTGACTTAGAACCGCATCAGGATCTATTTTTAATTTTTCGAGAATGGGCTTAACAAGACCTTCACGTTGCTCGAGTAGGGCAGCGAGCAAGTGAAGAGCTTCAATGTGTGGCTGTCCATTGTCTTGAGCGATAATTTGTGCGTTTATAATTGCTTCTTGAGATTTATTTGTAAATTTGTTAAACATTATTTCATGTAACACATAACACGTAACATATATCAATTTATTGTTTACATGTGGTGCGTTTTTAAATTTTTATTTTTAATTAATTTTAGCACTCTAAGTATACGAGTGCTAATTTAAATATAGTATAATAAGATGTTGGTGTCAATGGTATTTTTTAATACATTTTTTAAGCAAACTTTAGCAATTTTGATTTGACGCACAGGGGTGGAAAGTGGTAAATTGTAGGTAGATTAATTAAATATTGAATCATGATTTTAATCTATATTATAATATAGATTAAAAATATATAAATATGTACGAACAATCATTTAAAAATATAGACAATATTCTTCATACTGATTCCGGGTGTGGGACGGAACTTGATTATGTGGAGCAGACTTCATGGATTTTGTTTTTGAAGTATCTTGATGACTTGGAAGAAACTAAAAAAGCTGAAAGTCAACTTGCAGGAAAGGAATATGAATATATTTTGAAATCTGAATATCGTTGGGATAATTGGGCATGTCCAAAAGGAAAAGATAGCAAACTCGATCATAATAAAGCTCTTGATGGTGATGATTTGAAAGAATTTGTAAATCATAAGTTATTTCCGTATTTAAAAAAGTTTAAAGCTGAAAACCCTAATACTATTGAATATAAAATTGGTGAGATTTTTAGCGAATTAAGTAACAAGTTGGCAAGCGGATACAAGCTTCGAGAGATTTTGAATATTGTTGATGATATGCATTTTCGTCTACATGAAGAAAAACATGAACTCTCTCATTTGTATGAAGCAAAAATTGCAAAGATGGGGAATGCAGGAAGAAATGGTGGAGAGTATTACACACCTCGGCCATTGATTCGAACTATTGTAAAAGTAGTTAATCCAAAAATCGGTGAGACTATTTATGATGGAGCTTGTGGAAGTGCTGGGTTTTTAGTAGAGGCTTTTAATTATCTTACTCAGAATCAAGCCAAGCTATCATCAGTTCAAATGGAGAAGATACAAAATAATACTTTTTTTGGAAAAGAAATAAAATCTCTTGCCTATATCATTGGTATTATGAATATGATCTTGCATGGTGTAGAAGCTCCAAATATTCGTCATATGAATACGTTAGCTGAAAATATTAATGATATTCAAGAGAAAGACCGTTACGATGTTATTTTAGCAAATCCTCCTTTTGGGGCAAAAATAGGAAGAGAAATTCAGCAAAATTTTCCAATTAAATCTGGTGATTCAGCTTTTTTGTTTTTGCAACATTTTATCAAGATATTAAAAGCTGGTGGACGAGCAGGGATTGTTATTAAGAATACTTTTTTGAGTAATACTGATAATGCTTCGGTTAGTCTGCGAAAATTATTGCTCGAGAGTTGTAATCTTCACACTGTACTTGATTTGCCTGGCGGGACTTTTACGGGAGCTGGAGTGAAGACGGTTATTCTGTTTTTTGAAAAAGGAGCGCCTACTAAAAAAGTTTGGTTTTATCAGCTTAATCTTGATCGTAATCTTGGAAAGACGAATGCTTTAAATGAAGGTGATTTGGCAGAGTTTGTAGAGTTGCAAAAAGATAAAAAAGATTCTGACAATTCTTGGAGTTTAGATGATGGAGATATCGACGAAAAGACTTATGATTTGTCTGTAAAGAATCCGAATGGGGGTGGTGAGGTTGTTTTACGGGAGCCGGGGGAGATTTTGGAGGAGATGAGCCATTTGGATAAAGAAGTTACTAGAGTTATTAAAAGTGTAAAAAAAATAGTTTAAGAATATATGTCTGATATAAAAATACCAATTAAAACAATCAAAAATGATTTTAGTTCCTTTATTAGCATGAAAGGTAATTCAAGATTATTTTTTTCTGGTAAATTTGGCATTGGAAAAACATATTTTCTTAAAGATTTTTTTGATTCACAAGTAGATAGATATGAGGTTTTTTATTTATACCCTGTGAATTACCAAGTTAGCAACAATGAAGATATTTTAGAATTAATTAAATATGATATTTTTGTTGAGTTGTTAAATAAGAATAATGATATACTCCAAGGAGATAAAATAAACGGAGTGAAGGACTCTGCCCTTCTTTTTTATTCGTGGAGTAAAAAAAGATTTTCGTTTAATTCTTTTTTGCAGTCAATATTTTCCCTTGGTGAATCCTACCCTGAACTATCAATTGATCCGGTCTCAAGTTTTCTCGGCAGACTCGGCAGACCGTTAAAAGACTTACTTGAGATTGATAGGGAATTTCAAGAATATAAAAAAGAATATCAAGAAGGAGAAAAAGGATTGGCAGAAAAGTATATTGAGGAAATTAAAGCAAAAAATATTTTTGAAGAAGATTATTTGAGTCATCTTTTGAAGGAAAAAATAACTCAGCAAAAGAGCGATAAACAGAGTGTCCTTGTTTTAGATGATTTAGATAGAATCGACCCAGATCATGTGTTTAGAATTTTAAACATTTTGTCTGCTTATTTTGAGAAAGAGCACGAAAATAAATTTGGATTTGATTCAATAATTATCGTTGCAGATTATGGTAATTTAAAAAGTATTTTTCACCATAAATATGGCACTAACGCTGATTTTTCAGGATATTTAGACAAATTTTTTACAATTTCTCCATATTATTTTGATAACGGGAAGGCCATTATTAACATGGTGGATGAAATTGTTAAAAGGATAAAAAATGAAGAGCCAAATTTAAATGGTGCGATTGGTGATAGTGGATATATTAAACTTTTTTTAGCACATATTTTTGCGCGGGCTGTTGATTGTGAAATCATAAATCTAAGAGAGTTATTGAAAGCAACACGTTTTCAATTATTAGAGTTAGGGAAAGGGAGTTATAGTGAAGATCATTTTACAGATAATTTTCAAAAAATATTTGATAAGGCAATAAAGGTTGCTATTGTAAGTTTTTCAAACTCAGAAAGTTTTATTGAAAAAATAGATATTATTAAAAAGAATAAAACAAATAAGAAAAAAAGAATTCCATTTATTAAATATATATCGACAATGCTTAAGTCTCTTAAAATTAATATTCCAGATAAAGAGGGAAACGTATCATCATGGCAAGGTTATAAGATTATAAAAAAACATAATGAAATAGCTGAGGAAAGTAATCAAGAAGAAAATTTGTTTTATGATTTATTAATTGAGTATGTAAAACAAAAAAAATACGACAAAGATAATTATTATGATTATGAGAATTAACTGGAAAGCAAAAAAACTTGATGATGCTTGTAATGTCGCATATGGCACAAGAGTTGTAAACAAGCGAGATGGAGGTAGTGTATTTCCAGTTTATGGCGGTGGCGGGGCTACTTTTTTTATGGACGAATATAATCGAGAGAATTGCATGGTTGTTGCTAGATTCGCAATGTCTGAAAAATGCACGAGATTTATTAGTGGAAAATTTTTTCTTAATGATAGTGGGTTAACAGTTTTACCTAAAAGCAAAAAAAAAATAACGCAAGAATTTATTGATTATCAGTTGATATTATTAAACGACCTCATTTATTCTTTAGCTAGAGGAAGCGCTCAAAAAAATTTGGATTTGCCGGCTTTCAGAAAAGTAGAAATTTTCTATCCAGAATCCCTCTCCGAACAAAAACGCATAATCAAAATTCTCGACGAAGTATTTGATAAAATAGAAATAGCTAGAAAAAATACAGAAAAAAATTTACAAAATGTGAAAGAGCTTTTTGAGTCATATTTGCAGGGTGTGTTTTTAAAATCTATCAATAAGTGTGAGGGAGTTAGATTTGGAGAAATAATGGAATTGTTAACAGATTATCATGCCAACGGTAGTTATAAAATATTAAAAGAAAATGTGGAATTAAAAAAAACTGAAGATTATGCTTGGATGGTGAGAAGTACTGACTTTGAAAATAATTTTAAAAAAGATAAACGTTATATTACTAAGAAATCATATAATTTTTTGAAAAAAAGTAAAATATTTGGAAAGGAAATAATTATATGTAAAATAGGTAATGCTGGTAAAGTTTATTTAATGCCTAAAATAGATAGGCCTTGTTCATTGGCAATGAATTCATTTTTAGTAAGATTAAATGAACAAAAATGCTTAAGTGAATATGTTTATCGGTTTTTGAATTCTCAAAATGGTCGAGAGCAAATTGAGTCGAGAATTTTAGGTACAACAACAAAAACAATAACTAAGAACAATGTCAGGAGTATAGAAATTCCGTTGCTATCGCTTAAGGAGCAAAAACAAATCGTCAAAAAACTTGATAAATTATCAGAACAAACCAAAAAACTTGAAAAAAACTATCAACAAAAAATTAATGACTTAGATGAATTGAAGAAATCTGTGCTTAAAAAAGCGTTTAGTGGAGAATTATAACAAATAAATATATGTCTCAAATTTATAATATATATTGTGATGAAAGTTGTCATTTGGAAAATGATAAACAAAAAGCCATGGTTCTCGGTGCGGTTTGGTGCTCAGAGGATAAAAGGCATGAAATTTTTAAAAGAATAAGAGAGATTAAAGAAAATCACGATATAAAAATACATGCTGAAATTAAATGGTCAAAAGTATCTCCGTCCAAGCATTTATTATATCAAAATATTATTGATTATTTTTTTGATGATGACGATTTACACTTTCGTTGTTTAGTGGTTCCAAATAAAAATAAGCTTAATCATAAGCTTTTTGAACAAAGTCATAATCAATGGTATTATAAAATGTATTTTGATTTATTGAAAACTATTATAAACCCTAATGATCAGTATAATATTTACATTGATATAAAGGATACAAGAGGGGCGGATAAAATTGAAAAATTACATGAAGTTTTATGTAATAATCATTATGATTTCGATCGTTCGATTATAAAGAAAATACAATTAGTTCGCTCTCATGAAATTGAATTGCAACAAATAGCCGATTTACTTATTGGCGCTATGTCGTATTTGCATAGAGATTTAAAAGATTCAAAAATTAAATTAGATTTGATTGAAAGAATAAAAGAAAGATCAGGGTATAGTTTGACTAAATCTACATTCTATAAAGAAAATAAATTTAATATTTTTATCTGGGAGTCTCAGAAGAAGATTGGAAAAGTATGTTAAAATTGCCATGTCTTATAAAATTAAATGATTACGGAGGTAATTGGGATAATTATTTAGATATTATTTATCAAGTTTTTGTAAATGATTTTATAAAAAATAAGCCTCAATTTCAAAATCAAAAACTAAGATTGAAACGCCATCCTTTGCTAGAGAATAAAGAGGCTACTTTTTGGCATTTTATATCAAAAGGGTATACTGAAAAAGAAAGAACGCCTGATATGAGAAGATGTGAAAGAATTGGATGGCCTCGTCCTATAATCGAAAATTATAAAAATAGTAATATAAAAGTTTGGGAGAATGTTAGAAAAAAAGAAACAAGAATTTGTTTGTGTTATGGTAATTGGGAGTATTTAGTAGTTTTATCAAAACGTAAAAATTATATTTTACCCTGGACTGCATACCCTATAACAAAAGCACATACGAGAAGGAAAATTATTAATGAATATGATAAATATATTAAGCAAACTAAAACCGCCTCCTAGTGGAGACGGAATCGTTACTCCTTCCACAGCTTGGTGGATGAGCTATTTACATTATACCATAATTTACATCAAACTAAAATAAAAGTCAATAAAGTATAAATACTTAATATTAGTAAAAAATATTATAATATTTTTATAAAAAATAAAGTTATTAACAAAAAAATACGAGCTTTTATGGAGTTGGAAGGGCGGCAGTCCTTCATCGTAGCGTTTTGGTTGCCGAATTGCTTCGGATTACTCACGCTCCGCAGTAGAGCCTTTCTGCATTTCAACCCCGTAAAAATTCGTATTGTATAGTTAAAGAGCTTATCAATTTTTTAATGACTTGTCAATAGCTTTTTAACCTTTCTATTTACATTGTAGCACAAATTGTATTAAATTTAAATAAGGATTAATTAATTATAGATGGTTTAATATTAGCAAAAAAAAAATAAAATTTTATTATAAAATATGAAGTTATTAACAGTTTAGTAGTAAAAATATTTAATATAAGGTATAAAATAATGTAGTAGGTATGTAGTATAATATCTAAAATATTAATTTATGATGAATATATGAACGAAGCAGAAACTCGTGCAGAGTATATTGACCCAAAACTAAAACAAGTTGGTTGGGGAGAAATTGAAGGATCAAAAGTCTTGCGAGAATTTCGTATTACTGATGGAAAAATTCAAACAGGAGGAGTGCGTGGCAAGCCGGAAATTGCGGATTATATTTTGGTATACAAAAATAAAAAAATTGGAGTTATAGAAGCTAAAAAAGATGAACTAGAAGTAGGAGAAGGAGTGGCTCAAGCAAAATCATATGCTGAGAAGCTTCATGTAGATTATACCTATTCATCAAATGGAAAAGAGATTTATGAGATCTCTATGAAAACAGGCAAGGAAGAGCTGGTTGATGAGTTTCCATCTCCTGAAGAATTGTGGAATAAGACATTTTCTGATCAAAATGAATGGAAAGACAAATTCACGAATCAGTCCTTTGAAGACATCGGCGGAACTAAAAGGCCGAGGTATTATCAAGAGATCGCAGTCAATAAAACACTTGATGCAGTAGCCGAGGAAAAAGACAGAATATTACTTACTCTTGCAACTGGCACAGGTAAGACATTTATTGCCTTTCAAATTGCTTGGAAACTTTTTCATACTCGTTGGAATCTAAAACGAGATGGCAAAAGAAGGCCAAGAATTTTGTTTTTGGCTGATAGGAATATTTTAGCAGATCAAGCATTTAATTCTTTTTCATCTTTTGACGAGGATGCTCTTGTTCGAATTAATCCACTTGATATTCGTAAAAAAGGTGGTGTACCAAAAGTTGGAAGTGTATATTTTACAATATTTCAAACATTTATGAGTGGGAAAGATGGTGAGCCATATTTCGGGGAATATCCAAAGGACTTTTTTGATTTTATTATTATTGATGAATGTCATCGTGGTGGAGCTAATAACGAAAGCAATTGGCGTGGGATTTTGGAATATTTTTCACCAGCTGTACAACTTGGGCTTACCGCTACTCCGAAAAGAAAAAACAATATAGATACTTATAAATATTTTGGTGTGCCCTTATATGTTTATTCTCTCAAGGAAGGAGTGAATGATGGATTTTTAACACCGTTCAAAGTTAAAAGAATTAAAACCACCATGGATGATTATGTGTATACTTCCGATGATCAAATTATTGAAGGTGAGATAGAGGAGGGTAAAATTTATGAAGAGCCAGATTTTAATCGAATTATCGTTATAAAGGAGCGTGAAGCAAAAAGAGTTCGGGTGATGTTGGATGAGATAAATCTAAACGAAAAAACTATAATATTTTGTGCAACTCAGGATCATGCTTTAGCCGTAAGAGATCTTGTGAATCAAATGAAGGAAAGCGAGGATCCTAATTATTGCGTGCGTGTGACTGCAAATGATGGTGCTCGAGGAGAGCAGTACTTGCGAGAGTTTCAGGATAACGAAAAAACAATTCCTACTATATTAACAACTTCACAAAAACTTTCAACTGGAGTAGATGCTAGAAATATTAGAAATATTGTATTAATGCGTCCAGTAAATTCAATGATTGAGTTCAAACAGATTGTGGGTAGGGGAACTCGACTTTTTGATGGAAAAGAATATTTTACAATTTTTGATTTCGTTGGTGCATATATGCATTTTTCTGATCCTGAATGGGATGGTGAACCAGTTGATCAAGTTGTTGAGGAAGAGAAAAACAATGTTGATTATCCAGAAAAAGTAAAAGAAACAGCTTCTGTTGTTGAGGATGTTTCAATAGAAAAAATGCAAAAAATAAAAATAAAACTTCGAGATGGCAAAGAAAGAGAAATCGATCATATGATAGCTACTTCATTTTGGAGTGCTGATGGCAAGCCTGTTTCAGCCGAAGAATTTCTAAAAAATATGTTTGGTGATTTACCGGAGTTCTTTAAAGATGAAAAAGAATTAAGGAAAATTTGGTCAAGTCCAATCACTAGAAAAAAGTTCTTAGATCGTATTTCCGAGCTTGGATACGGGAGAGATGTGCTTGAGACTTTGCAAAAAATGATTCACGCAGAAGACAGTGATTTATTTGATGTAATTGCTTATGTCTCTTTTGCTACCAAGCCGATAAGTAGAAAAAAAAGAGTTGACCAAACAAGGGAATTGATTTTTGATAAAGCAGATAAAAAACAGAATGAATTTTTAGAATTTGTTTTGACGAAATATAAAGATAAGGGAGTAGAAGAGTTAGATGAAGAAAAATTACCGATTCTTTTGAATTTAAAGTATCATGCCATAGCAGATGCGGAAGTAAAACTTGGCGATGTGAGTCAGATCCGTTCTATTTTCTTTGATTTTCAGAAAAATTTGTATGCAGAAGTAAATAAAGATTAAATAAAATATTTAATATAGATTATAATCTATATTAAATTTAAAAATAAAAATTATGACAAGGAGAAGAGCTCAAGACAAAAACACACGAAAAGTATTCAAAAGCGGATCCAGCTACGCTGTAACAATACCACTGGAGATAATTAAAGAGTTAAAAATTAAAAAAGGACAGAAAATGATAATTCGTTTAAGCGGGAAGAAAATTATTATTGAGGATTGGAAATAATAAATTATATTATTTAAAAAAATTAAA
>CAZTIC010000024.1:11778-16885 GCA_964613625.1 uncultured Gammaproteobacteria bacterium
AGGATGCTAGTGAAAGACAAAAAAAGATTGAATATAAAATGCTTTATGTAAAACAGGAGGAATGGGAAAAATATAAATCAAAAGATTTTGAAGAATTGGTTAAAATATTTAAATAAATTAAAGTATGAATCCTGATTATGATTTAGATAAAATAAAATTTTCTATAGACAAGCCGATTTTTGATCGAGCTGTTGAATTATACGAAACAGGCAAGATAAAAAATTTTAAAAAAGATTATGGTGGTTATTCAGCTGTAGTGATAGGAACGCAACCTTATGAAGTTTCGGTGTCTAATAAAAACTATGATTGTGGAAACTGCGATTGCTATCTTGGTCAGAAAGGTGTGCTTTGTAAACATATGATTTCTGTGGCAATTTGTGCAGTTACTGGAGATAAAGAGTTAAATAAAATTGATAAAGAATTAATAAGTAGTCCAGAATGTAGTAATAAGTTAGGAGAAATGAGTGAAGAGGATTTCGCTGAAGTAAAAAAAACTATTGCAACATCGATAAAGTATATCAAAGCATATCAAGGTCCTTCAAAGACATGGTTTTCTTATCAAAATTCACTTACAGAGGGAGTTAGACGATTATCTGACGTGGTTTCAAAGCTACCAATTAGTTTGCAGTCGGCTGAATTATTAGTGAGTATGCTTTTGCGACTTGATAAAAAATTATGCGTTGGAGGAGTTGATGATTCAAACGGTATTATTGGTGGATTTATAGATGAAATAGTGGATATTCTTAAAGATTATGCCAAGCTTGATCCAAAATGCATAAAAGCATTCAAGAAACTTCGTAATCAAGAAACTTGTTTTAGTTGGGAGGAGTCGTTGTTGAAATTATTGTATTGACAATATTATTAATTATGTTAATATATGAATAATAAATAAATACTAGTCGCAGAAAGCAGGCACAAAGATAAGACCCGCTGAGACAAATATAGCTATTTTTAGCTGAATTTATGTAATCTGCGTCTTTAAACGCAGTTTTTTTTATGATTACAAATCACAAATTAAACACAAATTCACAAATAATAAAAATTATATTAATAATATTAAAATAAGCGTTACGTGTTATGAGATATGCGTTACGCGATAAAACATATGCCTAAATCAAAAAAACAAAAAAAAGACATACTGGAAGCTATAAAAGATAAGATAAGTAGATCAAAATCTATTGTGTTTACTAATTTTGACAAGCTTGAGGTAAAAGAAAGTGAAGAGCTTCGAAGTAAGTTAAAGGAGGAAAATAGTGAATATTATGTTGCTAAAAAAACTCTATTTGAAAAAGCTTTTGAAAAAGAAAATATTGAAAATTTGGATCCTAGAAAATTTGAAGGTAGAGTAGCGGTTGTATTTGGTTATGAAGATGAAGTTGCTCCTGCCAAAATAGTGGCTGAATTTCAAAAAGAGCATGAAGACAAAGTTGGTTTTATAGCTGGAATATTGGAAAATAAATTATTAAACGCTGAAGAAGTAAGTGCTTTATCAAAATTACCAAGCAAGCGAGAGCTTTACGCAAAAATCGTTGGCTCTATCAACGCTCCAGTTTCTGGTTTTGTAAATGTATTGGCAGGTAATATCCGAGGTCTTGTGAATGTCCTGAAAGCGGTTGAAGAGAAAAAAAAATAATGCGAATCTACAAATTGAATGCAAATGCTTCAAATAATTAAAAATTTAAATAATAAAAAATTAATTAATTAATAAAATAAATAATAGTTAAATTACTAAATTGATAATTAATATAATAATTTAACAATATAAATTTATGTCAGATGAAAAAAAGACCGATGCTTCCACCTCCGCTAAAGCTACGGCGGACAAGCCAGTAGAGGAGAAAAAATCCACTTCTAAGAAAGAAACTACTAAAGAAATAGAAGTTCCTGCTAAATTTAAGTCTCTTGTAGAAGAGATTGAAAAAATGAGTGTTTTAGATTTAGCTGAATTAGTTAAAATCTTGGAAGAAAAATTTGGCGTTTCTGCTGCTGCTCCAGCTATGATGATGGCGGGAGGTGCTGATGCTGATGCCGGTGAAGCCGTTGAGGAAAAAACCGAGTTTGATATTGAGCTTACTGAGGCAGGTGCTAGCAAGATTGCAGTTATCAAAATCGTTAGAGAAATTACAGAAATGGGATTGAAAGACGCTAAAGACTTAGTTGACGCTGCTCCAAAGATGATTAAAGAAGGCATCAAAAAAGAAGAAGCTGAAGAAATCAAAGGTAAAGTAGAAGAAGCTGGTGGAAAGGTTACTTTGAAATAAAATTTTCAAATCAGTTTAATATAAAAGACGAGGATTAATCCTCGTCTTTTTTTTGTTTATATAATGATTTAACTAATTAAAATGCATACCTTCAATAGCATAAATAATATTACTATTTAAGAAGTAAATTTTTTTGTTTATTTCGTCGACTGTAAAATCTAATAGGTTGTCGAATTTGTCGCTTTTGTATTGCATAAGGAAATCTCCGGCTTTATTAAATATAGCTAGACGGCTGTTTGCTGGTTCAAGTATATAGATAAACTCCAAGTCAGGCGAAATAAGCATCTTGGTTGGATTTATGAATTCTGGGTTAATAGTATCTAGGTTGAAATCAACTTGTTCGCCTTTCAAGAATTTGAGTATTTCTCCATTACTTTTGAGTACATAAACATGTCCGTCTATATCAAGACTAATAGCATCTGACAAGTCAACGTTTTGCAATATCCATGGATCTCTTTTGGTGAATTCATTCCCATTTCTTCCGTGTCTATATATCTGATTATCAACCTTATCCAGAAGATAGACTCGATTATTGTAAGAGGCTAGGGCGGTGATATTGGTGTAGTTGCTAGCGATATTTATATTTAGATTACTTAATTCTTCAGTTTCAGTGTCGAGCATTAATAATTTGTCGTTATTCAAATAATAAATATTGTTATTATTATCCTTAACGGGGAAGTGAATATTTGATATTTTATCGCTGAGGTCAGTAATGGCTGTAACTAATACGTCTTCTATATTGGCTTGATATATAGTGTCTTGGCTCGAATCACCAGAATATAATTTGTTTTCTAGTAGTATAATATTTTCAGCATTAGCCTGGCTATTCAAGTTGCCAAAATTTGCGATTTCAACTGGGTTGTTTATCTTAATAACATGTTGTATTTTTTCTAGTTGCTCTAAATGTTTTTTATAAAATTTTTCAAATAAAGTTTTTTCACTATCTGTTTCTTTTGGTGTTTCATTGAATAGAGTTTTTATTTCTTCTAATATTACTTTTGCTCCATCTTCATTGTTGTATAATAGATTAGCATCGACTTGATTTTGTTTTAGCTCTATTGTGTCGTAATTTTTGGCTAGGTTTTCTTTTTGCTCTGTGCGATTGTTATTGATACTTGTTATAGTGATACTCAAAGTTAGGAGTATTAATAATATAGTTATAATTCCAATCAAGGCTTTGTTTTTTTTGTTTAAGTTTTTCCACCATTGACCGATGTTTATGATTTTGTCTTTTAGCCAAAAGAAAAACATTTTAATTTTGTTTAATAAATCTTTAAGTTTTTCCTTGCTAGTTAGTATAGAAAAAATATAAGTAAGTGTTTTCCAGATGCTAATAATAATAGCTAAAAAAATAGTTAATATTTTCTTTAGCGATACTATTGGTGGCTTTTTCTTGAAGAAAATTTTATCTTTGATAGAAACAATTTTTGCGTTAGTTTTTGGGTGTTGTTTAATGCTCGCGAACCAACTCATCGGTACTTTGAGCCATTTTTTAAAATCAATTATTCCAGATGGAGTTAGATATTTTTCTGTTTTTTCTTCAGTTTGATTTAACTTGGAGATAGATTTTTGAGCGACATTGTCTTGATCACCTGGAATGTGTTCAATTTCAGAGATTTGTTTTGTGCCAACTGTATTTTTTATAATTATTCCCACAAATGATACATAAGCATTGACTTTGCTTAATATATTTTTCATTTGTTCGGCAGAGCTTGCGGGTGGTAATTTGGTTATTATATCTAGGAGTTGTTTATTAGATAAATATTCTGGTAGTGTTTCATTTGAAAATAAGAAATATCCTCTCTTGGGAATAGCCCCACTAATTACATTAGAAAATAATTTGTTGTAAGTGACTTTGTGGCCTGATCCTTCTTTTTGAGCTTCTATAACATCTGTAATTTTGTAATGGTCCGTGAAAATAGTGTCTTTTTTACTAATTTTTTCCTCTCTTTTTTTATATATCAAGAGAGCTTTGTTTTTACCAATACTTGAAAAATGAATTTGATCTTCGTAAATTACGCCAATAGTAATATTTAAAACACTTGGCTTTAACTTGATTTTTTCTTTTTTAATAAACTCACTTAATTCGTTATTGCTTTTGGCTAGGGAAGTTTCAAAAATATGTTCTACTTTTAATGTACTTATTCTTTCTCGGAGCAGTATCTTCTCATTGTTATAATAATTATGATTTAAATTATTGATAAGAAAATTAATAACTTTTAAAGCTCCGACTCTGTCTGATTCGATTTCTGCTAATATAAAAAGCTTACCGGCAAGCGCTTCTTTATTGGTATCTGGTTGAGATATATAAACCTCGGTTGAAGTATTATTTTTTTGAGTTGAGGTTAGTGATATTGAAGCTAATTTATAAAACATAAAAAATAGGCAAGAACCTTTAATCTTATAATAGCATTATACTACATTTTGGGTAGGAAAGTAAATAAGAAATATATTTTGTATTATGAACGATTGATAGATATGTATAAAATATTATATTGATAAAGTCATCAAATTGCTCACAGGAAGCAGTAATAAGGCCAAGTTTTGCAATCAATTAAAGGATCGGCTTTTAAAAATTTGGCATTGGTTTGTGGGTTTGAGCTGAATACAGATCTTTTGATTATTAAATAAAGTATTTTGTAGACTAAAAACATGGGGTCAGTTTTCTTGAAAACCGGCCTTATTTTAATATTGAAATAAAAAATATTTAATGTTAATATTAATTTATAAATTAGGTAATAAAATATTATGAATAATGTAAGAGTGCGTTTTGCTCCAAGTCCAACTGGGTATATGCATATTGGTAATTTAAAGACTGTTTTATTTGATTATGTTATAGCCAAGAG
>CAZTIC010000025.1:0-3558 GCA_964613625.1 uncultured Gammaproteobacteria bacterium
ATATTGAAAATATTTCCTGATGGAAAGTATGAAAATATTTTTGGAACTGTAATATTCCCGATTAAAAACAAAGACGGCGAGACTGAGAATGTGGTAGAAATAACAACTTACAGAAGTGAGCAAGGCTATAGTGATAGACGACATCCTGATGAAGTAAAATTCGAAGATGAATTAGATAAAGATTTAGAACGTAGAGATTTTACTATAAATGCGATGGCATTTCGACCTAGTTCAAAGAAAGGAGAAGAAAATAAGATAGTTGATTTATTTGGCGGAGAAAAAGATATTAAAAAAAGAGTTATTCGAGCAGTTGGTGAACCAGTGGATAGATTCAAGGAGGATGCTCTCAGAATGATGAGGGCTATTAGATTATCAGCTCAACTTTGGTTTGCTATTGAAGAAAAAACAAAAAGAGCTATAACAAAGTTGGCGGGGAGTATTAAGTTTGTTTCTAATGAAAGAATATATGACGAACTTGTTAAGATACTGGAATCAGAAAGAGCTTATGAGGGTATAATGGCCCTCCATGAAACCAAGTTATTGCAGTATATTTTACCTGAGCTTTCCAAGGGGGTTGGTGTAAAACAAGATAGACATCATATTTATGATGTATTTACTCATTCGGTTTTGTCTCTCAAGCATACTCCAAGCAAGGATTGGCGAGTAAAATTTGCTTCACTAATGCACGATATTGGCAAGGTGCAAACTAGAAAAATTATTAAAGGAATTGCAACTTTTTATAATCATGAGATGGTGAGTGCAAGACTTGTAAAGAAAATAATGAAAAGACTGCATTTTTCCAATAAAGACATGGAAAAAATTGATGCTCTTATTCGTTATCATATGTTTTATTATAATGTTGACGAAGTAACAGCTAGCTCAGTCCGTAGATTAATAAGGAAAGTAGGAAAAGAAAATCTAAAAGATTTGATTAATTTGAGAGTAGCTGATCGTCTCGGCTCAGGAGTTCCCAAAGCAAAGCCTTATAAACTTCGACACCTGGAATATATGATGGAGAAAGTTCAGAATGATCCAGTTTCTGTAAAAATGCTTAAATTGAATGGAGATTATATGATTGCTAAGATGAATTTCGAACCAGGACCGAAGATGGGAGCAATTTTGGACGTATTACTATCAGATGTAATTGAAGATCCGTCTCTTAATACTCTTAAATATTTAAGTAAGCGAGCCGAAGAGTTAAATAAAGAAGATTTGAAAGAGTTACGAGAAAAAGCTAAGGAAAAAATTAAAGATAAGCGGGAAAAGGACGATAAGAAGATTAAAAAAGAACATTGGGTTAAATAAATAAAATAATAAATTATGAAAAAAGTATTGTTTTTATTGCTATTTTCGTTAATTATTTCTGGATGTCATCATGAGGTGGATCAGAAAGAAGCGGAAAACATCAATTTGCAAAAAGAAAAAATTATGAGTGAAGAAAAAAGAACTATCGAGGGTCAAGAAGATTTGGCCAAAGAGTACAGCCAAGTAATTATGAAAACTAATTTTGGTGAAATCAAAATAAAGCTATATAGTGATGAATCACCAATTACTGTAAATAATTTTTTAAATCTAAGTAAAAATGGTTTTTATGATGGGACAAAATTTCATAGAATTATAACTGATTTTATGATTCAAGGTGGAGACCCAAACACTAGAAATGATGACTGGATGACACATGGCATAGGTGGACCTGATTACAGATTTGAAGATGAGATAAATAGTCATCCAATAATAAAAGGTAGTTTTGCCATGGCGAATGCCGGGCCTGGAACTAACGGATCACAGTTTTTTATCGTAACTGCGCCAGCAACACCTTGGCTTGATGGTAAGCATACTAATTTTGGACAAGTTATAGAAGGTATGGACACCGTAGATAAGATCGAAGCTGTAGAAACAAATGAAAGAGATCATCCTTTGGAGGATGTTGAAATACTTGGGATTGAATTGGTAAAATAATAATTAGTGAATAAAAACTCAATATATTTGTCATCCTGAGCGATAGCGAAGGATCTTTGAAAAATCACTAAAGTGTGTTAACAGAGATTCTTTGTCTTACGGACTCAGAATGACAAAACTTAGTTTTGTATTTTTATTATTAATTAGTAAATATATGAAAATATTATTAAAATGGTTAATTTTAGCCCTAGCTATAATGTTGACTGCTTGGGCATTGCCTGGTGTAAGCATAGCAGGTGCTTGGTCTGCTTTGTGGTTGGCTTTATTTTTGAGTGTTATAAATATCACTATCAAGCCTTTGCTTATTGTTTTTACTCTACCAATAAATATTTTAACACTTGGTCTATTTACTTTTATTATTAATGCCTTGATGATATTGTTAGCTTCGTCTATAGTGAAAGGTTTTTATGTTGATGGATTTATAATAGCCTTGTGGTTTAGTATTGCATTGTCCGTGATTAGTTATATATTTAATAAATTTTTTGGTCTAAAGTAAAAAATATGATTTCACAAGAATTTATTCAAAAAATAAAACAAAGATTAAAGAGTGAGAAAGAAGAAGTTGAGATAAAAATAGAAAAATTATCAAAATTTGCTTTTCAAGTAGATAACCCTGACAAAGATGATATTGGTGAGCAAGCCACAGAACAATTAACGAATGAAGCTCTTATTGTTACTCACAGAGATGTTTTGAGTAAAATAAATGTTGCTTTGGAGAAAATTCAAAATGGGGAATACGGACAATGTGAAAAATGTAACACAGAAATAAGCGAGGATGAACTAGAAAAGCTTTCTTGGGCAGAGCACTGCTCTAAATGCACGAATTAAAACCAAAAAGATGTTTGTACGAAAAAAGGAAATTTTATTAATAGTGTTGACTGTGATTTTGTTTATATTATCATCTTATTTTTCGACTCAATATGCTGACTACATAAAGGAATTTGTTTTGATGCGTAGTTTTTGGGGAGTTTTGGTGTATATTTTAGTGATGATAGCAGCTGTTATTGTTGCGCCATTTGAGACATTGCCACTCCTTCCATTGGCATCAGCTATTTGGGGGCCAAATCAGGCTGCAATCTTTACAATTATTGGCTGGACGATTGGTTCTTTGATAGCATTCAGTGTAGCTCGTCGATTTGGTCAGAGATTCGTACGAAAGTTTGTAAATATAAAAAAAGATTCAAAATGGAAAAGTTTAGCAAAGACAAAGAATCTTTTTTGGCTAGTTGCGTTTGCTAGATTCTTCCTACCGATTGATGTGATAAGTTATGCTGTTGGGATATTCACAAGCATGCATTGGTTTAAGTATTTAATCGCTACCTTGATAGGAGTTATTCCATTTGCTTTTCTTTTTACTTATGGCTCAGAGATAAATCTGAGTTGGCAAGCGTTTATCGGGATTGTTGTTTTAATAGTTATTATTACTAATTACAAAAAAATAAAGAATTTAATAAAACCACATAAAAAAGCTTTGGATATGGTATCTGAAGAAGAATAAAAAAATATGGAAATTAAAATTTTGAAAAAAATACTAAAATCTTACCCAGCTTATAGGTATAAACAAGTGTATGAAGCTATTTATAAAAAGTTTATAAACAA
>CAZTIC010000025.1:3658-16364 GCA_964613625.1 uncultured Gammaproteobacteria bacterium
TCAAAAGATGAAAAAGTGAATAATATTGTGTTCATGGGAATGGGTGAGCCATTTTTGAACTATGACAATGTAATGGATGCGATTAAATTCATGCATGATCCAAGTACTTTCAATCTTGGTGCTAGGAGATTCTCTATATCTACAATTGGAATACCAGATATGATAACAAAATTCTCCAAGCAAGGTGGAGAAATAAATTTAGCTGTTTCAATTCATGCTCCTAATAATAAATTGAGATCAAAGTTAGTACCGGTTAATAGAAAATATTCATTGGAGAGCGTGATGAAATCAGTTTATTATTATATCGAAAAAACAAATAGAAAAGTTATGATAGAGTATTTATTGATTAAAGACACTAATGATTCTATTCAAAACGCAAAAGAATTAACCAGGTTGGTTAACGGACCTCTGATGGTAGTAAATTTGATCGCTTATAACCCCGGACGTAATTTAAAGGCACCAAGTAAAGAGACTGTAAAGAAGTTTAAGAACACACTTGAAAGAGCGGGAGTGCAGGTTACAGAGAGGTATAGACAAGGACAAGATGTAAAAGGTGCTTGTGGTCAATTAGCAGGAGGTGAAAGATAAGATAATTAGGATTTTTAGGATTATTAAGATAGTTGGGATATAAATTTATGAATAAACTAATAATTACAGCTCATCCCAGTTCACATGGATTTACTCACAGAATAGCTGGTCGATATATTAAGGGCTCTGAAAAAGCAGGGGATGATGTAGAGTTAATTGATTTATTATATTCGATCGTATGAGATAGCGGAGTGATAGTGAAAAAGAGAGATAGTTATATAAAGTTTATGATCTTGGAAGACAAAAATAGTATTTACTTTTTGAGGTCAAAAAGTAACAAAAAGCCCTGGGGTTCCAGATTCGCTAACACGCCAATTGTAATTAATATGCGCCTAGCATGGGCGCTCACTTCCACCCCAGACCCCATGTTAGTTTTAATAATTTCTACATAAAAAATGAATATTAAAAAATATAAAATAATATTAAACAATAAGAAAGAATTGTATTTACGTATTAAAGTAAATCCTGGGATGAGTAAAACGGAAATGAAAGACATTCTTGAAGATGAAACTATTAAAATAAATATTGCAGCTCCGCCAGAAAAAGGCAAAGCTAATCAGGAATTACTAAAATATTTATCTAAGGAATTTGAAGTTAATAAAAACAATATTAAAATAATAAGCGGGAAGGCCGAAAGAATAAAGTTAATAAAGATTAATCATTAAATTATGCAACTTTTTTATACATATTATCGTAATAATTTTTATCGTTTATTGCATTCGGAATTTTGGTTATTTGAATTATCTGTCTGGTTACACACTTTTTCTAGAGCATTAGTAGTAGTGTTTGTTCCAATTTTTTTGTTAAATTTTGATTATAGCATAAGTGAAATAATGTTGTTTTATTGTATATTTAATATATTTGATTTTCCTTTAAATTTTTTTGCTAAATGGTTAACTTACAAAATAGGTGCTAGAAGAGTTATTATATTGGGATCAATTTGCTCGTTAGTTTATTTTTTTATTTTATACAACCTAGGTCCAGATCAGTGGGTTTTGTTGATATTATTGGCTTTATCCGCAGCTTTTTATGATACTTTTTATTGGGTAGCACATATCTATTTGTTTATGAAGTGTAGTCCAAATGATAAGAATGTTGGACAAGATATTAGTTTTTTAAATATTTCAAGACAGGTTGCTACTATGCTTGCACCAATTTTTGGAGCTATTACAATAATTTTTTGGAACCAAAAAGCTTTAATATTGATAAGTATTATAGTGTTAGCTATATCTATTTAGCCGTTATTCAAAATAAAGCATATTAAAGATAAGCCAACAGAAAAACCAAAGTCAATAAAATATTTTTTTTCAAACTGGAAAGATGTAAAATGTTATATGTTGCAGGGAATACAATCTTTTCACAATGTGGCTGAGGGTATTATATGGCCGATATTTATATTTATGATTTTTTCTTCTATTGAATCTGTAGCTTTGCTGATAGTTATTTCCTCAATAGCAACAATTATTTTTACATATATCATAGGGAAAATTAAAAAAGATAAAAGAAATCAAATGATGATTATTGGCAGTGCCTTGGTAGCTGTTTTGTGGATTTTGAGACTTGTCATAGAAAATGAAATTTTTTATTATGCTAGTGTGTTTTTCATAGGGTTGGCTTATATACTTATTAGTTTACCCTTAGACAGCGTGCTATTTGAAGAAGGTGAAGCCAAGGACGCATTAGCTGCATCAGCTTATCGCAACACTTTTTCTATGTTTCCGAGAATATTTTTTTACGGTTTTTTATTTATAATGTTGGATATTTTTGATATTAGTTTTATAAGCGCAACTGTAAGTATGGTTTTGTTTTTGATGTTTGTATACTTTTTTGGAGTGTTTAAAGATCCAAAGATTAAAAATATATGAAAAAAGAAAATCAAAAAAACATTCCAAAGCATATTGGGATTATAATGGATGGTAATAAAAGATGGTCTAAGGAAAGAAACTTACCAACTCTTGATGGACATACAAAGGGTTATTCTAAAATGAAAGAAGTACCAAGGTGGTTCTTTGATTTAGGAGTGGAAATAGTAACAGTATATGCTTTTTCGACTGAAAATTGGAATCGAAGTAGGGAAGAGGTGAATTATTTAATGAAATTAATTAGAAAAGCTTTTACTGAGGACTTTGAAGAAATGAATAAAAGAGGCTATAAAGTAATGATAAGTGGTAGAATGGATGAACTACCAGGTGATCTTCCAGAGGTTTGCATTGATATAACAGAGAAGACAAAAAATAATACCAAGGGTATATTAAATATTTGTCTTAATTATGGAGGCAGAGCAGAGATTGTGGACGCAATAAAAAAAATGATAAAAAATAAAATTGAAGTAGATCAGGTGCATGAAGGGATGATTAGAAAATATTTATATAATAATGAACTTGAGGATCCAGACTTAATTATTAGAACATCAGGAGAGCAGAGATTGTCTGGTTTTCAACTTTGGCAGGGAGCATATAGTGAATTATTATTTATGAAAAAATATTGGCCTGATTTTGAAGAAACTGATGCAAAGCTTATTTTAGAGGAATATCAAAATAGACAAAGAAGATTTGGAGGTAATAATTAGTGAATATTACTGAATATTATTTCAGTTTTATTTTTGTATTTGATTTTCGTTTTTTGTTCGTGTATAATAATTTATATACAAATAAAAAGAGAAAAACCATCAGATGAGCATAATCTCTTAATCCATAATTATACATTCTACTAAAACCACGGCAATGACCGTATTTAAACCCTAATTGCATACATATTAGACTGCTTCGCAGTCCAATATGTGAGTGAACTTATTCATTCAATATACTAAATATGAATAACATAAATCAAAATAAACCTTTGGCTGACAGAGTAAGACCAGAAAGTCTTGAAGGGTTTTTGGGACAAAGTGATGTTGTGGGTAAAGGTAAGATGCTTCGAAAAGCGATTGAGGCAGATCAGTTGCCTTCGATGATTTTCTGGGGTCCTCCCGGAACTGGCAAAACTACGTTAGCGTTTATTATAGCAAAGAAGACAAAATCAGAATTTGTGCAAATTAGTGCTGTATCGAGCGGTCTTAAGGATTTACGTGAGATAGTGAAAAAAGCTGAAGAGGGTCTTCGTCTCGGAATAAAAACTATTCTTTTTATTGATGAGATACATAGATGGAATAAGAAGCAACAAGATGGATTATTGCCTCATGTTGAAAATGGTACAGTGGTTCTCATTGGCGCTACCACGGAGAATCCTAGCTTTGAAGTCGTAGGTGCTTTGCTTTCTCGTTGTAGAGTATTTATTCTCAATAGATTAAGCGAGGATGAGCTGGTAAAAATTATTAACAATGCAATAACCAACAAAGAAAAAGGTCTTGGAAATAAAAAAATTAAAATAAAAAAAGATGATGTTAAGTTGTTAGCCCAGATGAGTAATGGAGATGCTAGAACAGCTTTAAATATTTTGGAGTATGCTAACATGACCTCACCCCACCCCTCTCCTTCAAACAAGGAGAGGGGGAATATAATAACTCGTGATATAATAAAAGAATCTTTTCAAAAGTCTCATTTAATGTATGACAAGAATGGTGAAGAGCATTATAATATAATTTCTGCTCTTCACAAATCTATGCGAGGTGGAGATGCTGATGCTTCTATTTATTGGTTAACAAGGATGCTAGAAGCCGGTGAAGAGCCTCTTTATATTGCACGACGAATTGTTCGTTTTGCCTCTGAAGACATCGGATTGGCCAATTCTCGAGCTCTGGAGCAAGCGGTATCCGCTTATCAGGCTTGTCATTTTATTGGAATGCCAGAATGTGGCGTGATTTTGGCCCAAGCTGTTGTTTATATGGCAAGATGTGAGAAGTCGAATGATCTTTATGTAGCTTATGAGAGCGCTTTAAAAGACGTTAGAGAATATGGTAATCTTGGAGTACCATTACATATTAGAAATGCACCAACAAAACTTATGAAAGAAATTGGCTATGGTAAGGATTATAAATATAGCCCAGATTTTGATTATCAAGAAAATCAGGAATATTTACCCGAGAAGATAAAAAATAAAAAGTATCTAAAAAAGTATGACAAAAAAATAAATATATAGAGATATCCGCCTACCGGCAGGTAGGTCTCTGTATATTTATTTTTTATCTAATATTTTTATATTTTTTGTTTGAAGATGGTTTTGTAAAAACTATTTGCCAGAGTTGATTATTGCGAGCCCTAAAAGATGCAGCACAAATTAATAAATAATAATTCCACATTCTTTTAAATTTTTCGTCATATTTATTTTTTATTTTATCCCAATTGTCATTAAAGTTTTTATGCCAAGCCATAAGAGTGTTGTCGTAATAGTCGCCGAAGTTATGCCAATCTTCGAGACGAAACAATCCTTCAGCAGATTTGATTATCTGAACCGGCGAGGGAATCAATCCGTTTGGAAATATATATTTACTTATCCATGAATCACCAGTTTTGATCGATTCATTACCTCCTATTGTATGCAAAAGAAATATGCCGTCTTTTTTTAACGATTTATCAGCAATTTGCATAAAAGATCTATGATTTTTGTAACCGACGTGTTCGAGCATACCGATTGAAACGATTCTATCAAATTTTTCATTAATATTTCGGTAATCATCTAGCCGAATATCAACATCATATCCTTGGCACATTTCCTTAGCCAATCTAGCCTGTTTTTTTGAAATAGTGATACCCACAACTTTGACACCATAATTTTTGGCGGCATATTTACTCATTGCGCCCCAGCCACAACCAATATCCAAGAGTCGCATGCCTGGTTTTAATTGTAATTTTTTGCAGGTCAACTCCAGTTTGACGATTTGCGCATCTTCTAGATTATCAGCCTTTTGCCAATAACCACAGCTATAATTCATTCTGGAGTCAAGCATGTTTTTGTAAAGTTCATTGCCGATGTCATAATGTTTTTTACCAACAATTTTTGAACGAGATATATTTTGTTGATTAAAAATTTTTGCTTTTGCAATATTCCAAAGAAGATTTTTTGAGTTTTTGATTTTTTTGTTTAGCCTAGCTAGAAGAATTTTTTCCATAAATTGATCTATTGCTTTTGAGTCCCACCAGCCGTTCATATAAGATTCTCCCAAACTTAAAGAACCGTCAGCCAAAACGTGCGAATAAAAATCAGGATTTTTTATCTGAATATCCCAAGGCCTGTTTCCGTTGATTTGAATATCAGCTTCGCGCAATAAATTTTTTATTTGTTCTTGAAGATTAATTTTGGACATATTTTTTTATGTTTAGCTCATGAATTTACCACGGCTGATTCCGAGAAGAGACTCACAATGCGGGCAATAATAAATAATTTCTTGTTTGATAAATCCGATTCCCTTGGTGACTTTTTTGATGTTTTCAAAGTTAATTTCTTGTTTGCAATATGGACATTTTGGCATAAGTTTATATTTAATTATTAAATCATTTGACTTATATAATAATCAACCGGAGCATAATCATCTGTTAATATCGGCATATCACTCGGGATTTCTTTCGTCCATAAATGTTGAAGATATTCGTTTATTTCTGGGTTAATATTGGTAAATACTTGATCTTTGTTTGATTTCAGTGCTACCAATATAATATTTTGCTTTTGACTTCCTTCATCTTTGTATCTGACTGGGAATAAGAATACTTGTTCAAAAATATTTTTATATGTTGTATATTCGGCTCGGAGGAATTGTCCATCTTTTCCCTCGATTGAAGAAATAATATTTAATACAACCACACCATTGTTATTTAAGATGTCGTAGTTTTTTTGTACAGCTTCAAGAGTTGTGAGTTGATAAGGAACAGAGTATTGAGAGCTAAAAGCATCTCCAAATATTGCGTCATATTTTTTCTGGGTTGTATTTAGAAAAGACCGACCATCTTCATGATAAATATTTAGTCTTAAGTCGTCTTTTAGATTGAAGTATTGTTTTGCTAATTCGGTAAGTTCTGGATCAATTTCGATTACATCAATTGTGGCTTCGGGGTACTTGAGTAAGAAATTCTTTGGATAAGAATATCCAGCTCCGCCTAGCATTAATGTAGTTTTGAAGTCAGGATTAAAGTGCTTGGCTAGATGATAGTATTTTGTATATTCGTAAACTAATTTGTCACTATCCAAAAACATGGCAGAGCTACTTTCATTATTAATTGACATAGTGCGAATGTTTTCTTGATACTCTTCGCTGTATCTATCATATATCCAAACACGATTATAGGCAGTGTCTGTGTCAACAAATATCATGTCTTTGAATACTAAATTTAGGTCGCCAATCAAAAAATAAAAAATAGTTACAAAAATAAAAAAAGAAAACTTAATTTTTAGTAATTGTTTAAAAGAAAGTAATATGGAAATTAATATAAGTACAATAGCAAGAATGATTAGTAATTTATTTGTGCCAAAATTAGGAATTAAATAAAAACCAGATAAAAATGTGCCAATAATACTACCGGCAGTGGAAAGAGCATAAAGGTTTCCAATAGTTGATCCAGAGGTGTCCAGGTTGTTTAATTTGAGCTTGGCAGCGTAAGGAGAAACAATTCCCAGGAAAACGCTAGTTGGCGAGAATAATACTATAGAGGCAATGACAGAAGAGGTGCGAATATCTGAAATATTTGATTGCAGAAAAATAAGTATGAAGTCTTTTATAAAAAAAGTAATAAAAATAAAAACAGCAGATATGAAGATAATAAAAGATAATTTTGTAAAGCTTGGTTTGTTATCAGCGATTTTGCCACCTAAATAATATCCAAGACTAAGGCTACCTAAGATAATGCCAATTAGACTGGTCCAGACAAATATTGATGTACCAAAAAAAGGACCGAGTACCCTGGATCCAACAAGCTCAAAAATCATTACCACAGCACCACTTGTGAATACTGTTATTTCTAAAATATATTTACTTAGCTTCATTTAATTATTTTTTAACTTCAAACATCTTCCCATGCCCTGGAATTATGTAATCTGCGATTTTTAAAATTAATTTTCTGCTTTTTATTAATTCGTTTTGGTTGCTGACATATGGATCTTTGTGATCTAGTAAGCTCTGAATGTTAGTCTTTTGTCTTTCTGTGTCGCTCCACCAAAATACATCACCGACGATAGCTACTTTTCCGAATTTTTTAGTATTTACTAAAACAGAATAGTCCGCTGTGTCATGTCCTGGAGTTTTTATGATTTCTATGTTTGTATTTAGGATTTTGCTATTATATTCTTCTATTTTACCATCCCAATGATATATTTCGCTGTCATTTATAATTTTAGCATTTTTAAAAATTCCAGCTAATAGAGTGTGATCTGGGTGAGAGTGGGTTAATATCACATAATTAATATCGCTAGTAGTTAAATTATTTTCAACTAAAGCTTTTAATAATAACTTCCTATCCATTCCTGGGTCGATTATTATATTAATATTATTGTCTATTATCAGGGTTGTCGTCGAAGAGGCGAATTCATGACCGTCTATCTCTTTTACATACCCTTCAATTAATATTTTTATTTTTAGCATATTATTTTTTATTTGACATATTTCATCTCTTACGATAATCCCATTCCATATTGGTAGTAGTCTTTGCTCCCATAAAAGAATATGAATATGAATCAGAGCCCTTGATGCGAGTATTATTATCTGTCAGCTCAACAATGTAGCCATCATAATCACGACCAATAAATACACCATCCGAATCTCCACAAGAAAAATATTCGGGACATTTAGTTTCGCCAGTAGACATTGCTACAAATTTACACTCCCCATACATTTGTTCTGTGTCATAAAATCTATATTCACCTTGACCCAAAACAGATTGCGCGCCTTCATATTTTTTATGTTTTGTCATTCTCACTATTGTATCTAGTTCTGTTTGATCATTTATCCAGCCCCCACGTGTTTCTGGATGTGGATGTTCGCGCTTAACTTCCCCTGAGCCGATTGTAGTATGGTAATTAGAAGTTTCTATATAATTATATTTAATATCTTGCTTCATTACTTGGAATTCAAGGTCTATAGTTGAGTCATTTAGAACTGCTTTAGGATTTATAGCGCCATCTTTCCCCACATGAACTTGTTCCAACTCTTCTTTTATTACTACATCCCAGGTTTGGGTAATAGTTACAAGTGGCGCTGGCAAGATCATTGTTTCTTTAATTTTGAGGGTCCCATACCAAGAGCCAGTGCAGGCCTCTTCTTTTCCTTCGGTTTTTATTTCAGAAGATGCTAGATCATTTGTAATATCCGCGTTACTAAAAATAAGTACAACATAATCCAATTCTTCTGGAACACATTCATCATTGTTGTCATCACAAGCCAAGCAAAATACTCTTTCTTCTAGGTCGGTCCAGTCTTCGACTTTATTAGTTCGATCCTTGAGATATATAACCGCCTTGATAGATGCTTTATCAGATAGATTAGTGAAATCTTTTAAATCTTTGAAAATAAGCTGTTTGTATGTATTTAGATCAATTAAATTAGTTAGTCTTATTACCTGCGCTGACAAAGGTTTGATAGCGGGGATAGGAATTGTGTCATCTCCAGCTAAGAATATATCACCAATATTTTTTGATGAAGATATTGTTGAGAAGCCATTTTCGTCTTCATAGTATCTTACTGGGTTAATATTATAATTCCATAGAGTAAATTCTTTCCATTGTCCTTTGAAGCCGTCAGTAATATTACTATCTATGGCATCTAGGCAACCCGAGTAATTGCAGTCTTCCCAAATATTTTTGATTGTTTGAGCTCCTGAGTTTTGTGATAGAAAATAAGGGAAGATATAGGCCCCATACTTAAAAGGATTTGGATGATTGTCGTATAATGTTTTATTTGGATAAGGGAGAAAATGTTTTAAAGTTCTTTGTTCAGAATTGAATCCTTTGTAAATAAAGTCCTCAGCCCAGACCGCTGTGGCTTCTGCCCACCAGCGGCTGTTAGCTAGGCTCCAAGTGTATGAATATTGAAAAGCATGGAACATTTCATGCGCTAGAGTTGATTTGTAAAATCTATCAAAATTAAACCAACCTGCGTTCATCACGATATAGGCGCTAGAGGGAAAAGTTGCGTTGTCACTGCAGGCTACAGCCGCAGCTCTTTTATTTAAGGGGCCGATGTATACATCAAGAGCGTCATCACCACCCAAGGTGCCGTCGTTATCGGTCTCTCGTTGTAAGAGCTGAGTAAATCTTTCATATATGCGGTCAGTATTAAGTATGGTTTGTAGTCTTTCTGCCATAGAATATAGTGTTGGTTGGTCAATAGTCATCATATAGCCTTGTCCCGCTTCTGGAGCATCGATATTGTCATTTGGGTACCATATCTTTACTCTGCTTCCAGCGGCATACAAAAAACAAGTACTACAATATAGATTTGGATCTACGTTACTTCTAGCGCTAGCTGATGGGATAATGCTTGATATAATTTCGTTTTCGTCCTCGCCGTTAGATGATTTTTTGTATTTGAGGTTATAATAACTATTTGGGTCATCCGGTCTTTTGAGAAAAGGGGAGAGTACAGCTTGGGTTTCGGGAGACAAGGAGTCAAGGGCTGCCTTGACTTCGATAAACGGTTCATTTGCATTTAGCATCATGACATCGCTTGTGTATTCTTGTGGCAGTTTGTCGTCGCCAAAGATTGCATACATTTTGTAAATTAGAGATGTTTCGTAATCAATTTTTTCTTCTGAGAGTGCGTTGTCAATCAAGTCAATGCTATTATTACCCTCAATTTCAAAGAAATCATAAAAATCAGATCCTGGCTCTGCATTATTATTACTTGTTTTTTTTGAATAAAAAATAAAGAATACTGCTAAAAGAACCAATAAAATAATCACTATAAATATTATTTTTTTTTTCGTCATATATTTTTTATTATTAAAAATAATTATTTTTTTTATCTGGATAAATTCTATATTCTAAACAATGATATTTATTGCCGCTTAAACCAACTTGTTCATATTTCTTGATTATTTTTCCACCCATTGCCTCTGGGATGCTTCGGCTTGATTTGTTTTTATCTGCTACGGGATACAATAGATATTTATAATCAATATTATTATCCGCCCAATCCTTTATTTCTAGTATTGCTTCTTTGCCGTATCCATTTCCGTGGGCTGATTTTTTTAGCCAAATACCGAATTCTGGTGTTTTTGTATTTGTATTATGTAAACCAGCGCAACCTAAAAATTTCTTTGATAATTTATCTAAAATTACTAATTGTAAATTATTGCCATTCTTTAAGCCCTTAATTGAATCGTTAATAAAATCTTTTGTTTCTTTTATTTTTTCAGCCGGTTTTGGATACATAAAAGTTGTGATTTCTTTTGTGAATTCACAAAACATTTCATTTTTATATTCCATTGATATTGGTATCAGTAGAAGACGTTTGGTTATTATTTTTTCCTTTAATAAAGAATTCATAAATTGTTTTAATTTTTTACCCAATCAAAAGTCTCTTCAAATAATTTTTGCTCGACTCCTTCTTCTATGAAGCCATGAGTGGCTCCGTTTATGATTACGGATTCATTTTTTACTTTTATTTTTTTCAAAAAAGGTTCCCAAGCTTTATGTTTGCTAGAGTTTCCGGCAAAGATGAATTTGCAAGGTGTTTTTAGATTTTTCATTGACTTGCTCAGGTCTACGGATTGCCAATCATCAGCTAGTTCTTTATTAATTAAAATATCCATTCCCCAGTGAAGTATATATTTATTTAAATCAGAATTAAATGAAGCGTTTTTTTCTTTTATTTTGTTTAATTCTCCTGTTGGGTCCCATAGAACAATCTTTGAAATATCAGAAAGATCTGTGTTTATAATAATTAATGCACCAAAACTATGACCAATTAAAATAATATTTTTATATTTTTCTTTGAAATTATTAATAACTAATTTCAAATCATCTGAATGAGTAGTGAGAGAGCTCTCGGATAATAATCTAGAGTGAGGTTCTCTTGTGTAAAAATTAAATCTAAATGTATCGAAATTTTTCTCTGTAAAATAGGGGACAGCATTAAAATAATGGTGCTCATCTTTGTGACCACTTAATCCATGAACAAAAATTAACAATGTATCAGAATTTTGTTTGGAATCAAGAGTGCCATAAATAATATGATCATCTTTTGTATTTATTTGAATTTCTTTTTGCATATTGTATATTAATTATTTTAATATTTTTTTCATTGGCTCAATAATATCTTCGAGTTTTTGGTATTCAATTATGTGATTTGTCACTCCCTTAACTGTATCCTTGATACAAATGCCTTTTTTTGCAATTAATATTATTTTTTTGTTCAATGCATAGGCTATGCCAAGTTCGATTATACGTCCATGTCCTGGACCGTTATAGTTTATTAGCAGGGCATTACATTTTTGGATTTCATTTTTGGATCGTTGCATTAATTCATGCGCGTCGTTAAATATTTTTTGATAATTTTCAACATCACGTACAAAATAAAAATCTTCAAAGCCGGATTGCTTAATTATCGCACACATTTTTTCAATTTCTTTTTTATTATCCTTGCCTTTAAATGAAGCAGTGATGTATATTTTCATATTTTCAAATTACTAATTTTAGGTTATTTTTATATAATTTTACTATTGATTTTTCTGAAAAAGTACTATATTATATAAGTATTAAGACAAAAGGGTCCCTGACGCTGAAAGGTTGATGGCCCCCTTTTTTTATTCGAATTTAATTATATCTTTCATCTCTATTATATCATCAATTAAGAAATCAGGTTTTGATTTCGATAATAAATTCTTGTGTTGAAATCCCCAAGAAATTCCAATAGTTTTTATATTTGCATATTTTCCTGCTTCAACATCTCCAGATGTATCTCCAACATAAAATGTTGAATTTTTATCTAAATTAAAATCATCAATTAAGGATTTTAGTATTTCTCCTTTTTCATGGACATTTCCAGTTACTTTTTCAAAAAGATTTGATAAACTAGATTTTTCTATTTCGAGAGATAATTTTAAAATTGGATCTGAACTAATAACAAATATTTTTGACCCAGAATTATGTAAGAATTTTATTGTTTCTTGAACTTTTTCGTATAACTCTGGTTCCACTAGCGTTGCGTTAAGCAAAATTATTTATTAATATATTATTTAATTTTAGCATCAAGCTG
>CAZTIC010000026.1:0-16243 GCA_964613625.1 uncultured Gammaproteobacteria bacterium
CAGCTTGATGCTAAAATTAAATAATATATTAATAAATAATTTTGCTTAACGCAACATTTAGTATATCTGAAGTTTTCTTATTTTTGTTTGATAAAATTGGCTGGATAGCCTATCAAATAAAAATAATAAAATTTGGGAAAATCTCGAGCTGAGAGATTTTCCAGATATACTTTGTTGTACGACCCGAACCTTATCTTTCTATACATTATAACATATATATAATTTATAAAATGATAAGGATGAGAGCGCAGTGGGACAAGGATTTGCTTTAGATGAACTTGAAATTTAATCTATATTATAATCTAGATTAAAATATATATTTCCCGAAAGACTTTTAAAAGCAAATCCGCAGAGTAAATTTTTTATCTCGTCTTAATTGTCCTTAATCTTTTCTATAAGAAAAGAAAATTTGATTTTTTTGTTTTAGGCAAAGAGAAGAGGGGAATTAAAGGGGTGAAATCCCCTTACTTAAAACTCCTATTTATTCAATTCCTTTTACTTCACCAACTGCTATTTTTCTAATATTTTCTGGTGTTGCTCCGAGACTTCTAGCTTTCATAATTTCATACATACTGTCTTCTGTACCGCCATACCATCTTTGACCGTCTTTAATGTACCAAATTTCTCCGTGAGAATTAGGACCAGATACTTGTAATAGCATTTTTCCTTCCAACCTTTCAACTAAACTTTGGTCATAATTGTATTTTTGGTCAATAACTGGATTGTATTCATTTTCTAGTTCTTGTTTATCATTAAAACCGTCACCGTCTGAGTCGTTATTATTTGGATCAGAGCCCAGTGCAGATTCTAGTCTATCAGGCAATCCGTCACCGTCGCTGTCTGTCAAATTATATAGTTTATTAGGAATACCCACTGGTATTTTCTGTATGTCTTCATAGGTAATGCCTGTAGCTAATTTAGAACCAATACTCAAAGCGGCTTTTCCATTTTCGAAATAAAATCTATTTTTAGAAGAAGGGTCTACATACCATAATCTTCCGTGGTTTTCTACATCTAAAAACATTGTTCCTGCAAATTTCTCGGCAAATTTTTGGTCTAATTCAGTCAATTTTTTTTCTAGTTCAATAACTTGTCTTTCTAATTCAGTTATTTGTCTTTGAAGTTGTAGAACTAGTTGGTTTGTGTCATTACCATTTGAATTGTCATTATTATCATTATCATCTGAATTATTATCTGTATCACTACTATCTACATTATTAGAATCATTGTTTTTTGCATAATAATAAACAGCTGATTCTTTTTTATCACTTCCTATATGACATTCGATTTTGTAATAAATATTACTTATTTCTGTCCAAATTTCATATTTGTATAATCCTGATTCAATATTTGATGGTTTGCTATTTAGTAGCTTAACTTTATCAGCTAATAAACTATCATCATCACCAATTACCACATTGCACATATTATTCATAGTATAGTCAGAATTTGAAATCCAAGAGATTATAATAGTTTTTTCATCATGTTTTTTTACATTAATATTGTTAATTTGAATATCTGTGTTTACTTCAATGCAAGCTCCATCATTACATTTATTCGGACATTCATAATCAATTGTTGCGTAGTTGCCATTGTCATCGCAATAAGCTTCTCTGATATAATTGTTATAACACTTATCGATTTGTCCAGTCGTATAACCATCTACTGCAATTGATGCCTCGCCCTTTATATAATAATTTTTTCCGTTGTCAGAATCAGAACACTCCGAATTGGAAATCTCAACGGTTGTAAATTCCTTGATTTCTGAATTTCTATTTTCACCATTAATAAATGTGTTAGCACTAACTTGGTATTCATATATTGTTCCTGGTTCTAAGTGTACATTAGGAATTGTATAAGAGTGGTATTTCTGTTCTTCGGATGAAGTGTTGTGCCACCCACGCATTCCGTCTGATTCAGGATATTCAACATGGTTATATTTATCGCGATAATATAATATACATTCTCTCTCGTCAATAGTTTCCCAAGTAATTGTAGCCGATTCTGATTCGATATTTTCAGCTTGCAAATTAATAATGACATCAATATTTTCCGCTAATACGTTTTTACCAGTTAAACATACTACACAAGAAAGTAGTGTAAAAATAATTAGAATTGTAGTTTTTTTAATCATAGTTTTTTAGTAGCTTATAAAAAAGCTTAAATTAATAAATTAAATTATATTTAATAAAATCGTTTTCGTAGCGTAGCGGAGAAAACACCATATTTCCCCTTTTAAATTAATAAAAAATCAAATTTTCGTCGTGTTAAAATCAATTAATTTTGAATTTTAGTAAGATAAAAAATTTATTTCGTACAATGTGTGTGCTTGATCCGAAGTTGGCAGATCGAAAACGGAGCGGAGCGGAGTTTTTGAGCTGACAATTTTGGATAAGCTGTGTTATGCGATGTGCGCGAGTTCGAGCGATAGCGAGGCTCGCGTGCAACGCATGGCACGGCTGGTAAGCACACACATTATGCAAAATGTTAGTGAGTGCTCCTGTAGCGATAGCGGAAGGAGTGCGAGTGCATTTTGCATAACATTTAGTATATCTGAAGTTTATGATATTCTTTATATTATTAATTATATCATAAATTTGGGCGAAGCTAGAGAGTAATATTTTTATAATTTTCTTTAGTGTACTAAAGCCTTTTTGAAATTTTTAGTGTTAACGAGGGGTTGACATTTTTATTTTTAATTGTTATATTCAAATATCGTTAAAATTATTAATCTAACATAACTAAACAGGAGGGGTTATTATGAAAGATGTAAAAAAAGGTTATTATTTTGCTGATTACGGGAGCGGAAGTTTAAGCTCCATAATTAAAATTAGTGGGGAAGCTCCGTTCCTCAGAGTGAAAAGAATCGACTTGATTGAGGGGGTCTTCGTAGACATGGATTCCCTTGATGATGTAAAGCTCGGTGAAAGAATAACACAATTTGATCATTTAATGGGTATCAGTAAATAATTCAAAAACATGTTTTTGTGTCAGTTGAAAATCCAACCTCTCGTAGCTAATACGGGAGGTTTTTCTTTTGTAAAATTTCAAAAGGGCTCTGTTCAATTAAGAATTATAAAAATATTACTCTCTGGCGTAGCCAGATATACTTTGTTGTGCGTAGTTTTTGAAAAAAGTTAATCTTCCTTTTTCAAAAATTTCGTACAACAAGTTATATGCGAACTTATTGTTTTTTTATTTAAAATTAGTTAAAATAAAGATAATTATTTCTAATCAGAAAGCTTTATGGAGGGAAGTGAAATTTATCCTAGTAAAGATCCGATGTTTAAACTAGAGCAAGAAATGAAAATTAGAGGATTTTTTAAACAAACAATCAAAGCTTATTTTTATTATAACAAAGAATTACTTAAATTTGCAAATAAAATTGCTTGTTTTTTTGATTATTTTATTGTAAAATATAGTTGATAATTTAATAAATTCAAATCTATAAATTTAATATAAAAAATTTACAGATTTGTAATATTATGCAAAAAATTACAAAAGCAGTTATCGCTGTAGCAGGATCTGGGACAAGACTTCTACCAGCTACAAAATCCATGCCTAAAGAGATGCTACCTATTATAGATAAACCAATTATTCAATTGGTTGTAGAAGAATTAGTTGAGGCTGGTATCAAGGATATTATTATGGTTACCAAGTGGGACAAGAAGCCGCTAGAGGATCATTTTGACTACAATTGGGCATTAATGAATGATCTCAAAAATGCTGGCAAAGAAAAACTTCGAAAAAGTATCAAAGCTATAGCTGATATGGCTAATTTTATTTATGTAAGACAAGCTCCTATTTATGGCAACGGAGTGCCTGTTTTGTCTGCTGCTAGCTTGGTGGACGATGAGCCCTTTGTATTCGTTTGGGGAGATGACTTGGTAAAGTCAGATATATCTTTTACAAAGCAAATGGTGGATGATTATAA
Organism: uncultured Gammaproteobacteria bacterium; assembly: GCA_964613625.1. Taxonomy (GTDB): domain Bacteria; phylum Patescibacteriota; class Patescibacteriia; order Patescibacteriales; family CAZTIC01; genus CAZTIC01. The sequence continues at coordinate 3,935 of CAZTIC010000026.1, forward strand.
TGAAACAGGTCATATGATGATTGGCGTGCAAGCTGTGCCAAGAAATCAAGTAGACAGATATGGAATTGTGAAAACAAAAAAAGGTAGTATGCAAATTGAAGATATTATTGAGAAGCCAAGTATAAAGAGTGCTCCTTCAAACTTGGCAGATTTTGGTAGAATGATATTGAATCAAGATATTATTAACGTACTTCGAAAAACTAAGCTAGGAAAAGGAAATGAGCTTTGGATCGTGGATGCTATACGAGAATATATACGCCAGGGTGGTGAGTTTTATGCCAAAAAAATTGAAGGTGGTAAATGGCTCACTACAGGGGATCCTGTAAATTATCTTACAGCTATACTTAAATATGCTTCAGACGATAAAGACCTAAGAAAGGTTATTAAGAAGTTTGCAAAGTAAACTATTGCAATTCTAGGTGTTTAAATGTATAATTTAATTAATATTTATTAATAACATAAAAAAGTATGTTAGATTGGTTAAAAAAGTTATTTGGAGTTAAAAGTGAAGAAAAAACAGAACAAGCAACAGAGACAACTGAAGCTCCTGCAGAAATGAGCGAAAAGACAGAAGAAAGCTCAACACATGAAGAAATGAATCAATAATATTGTTAAAAAACAGTCCTGAATATTCGGGATTGTTTTTTGTTTTATACCTCACCCCAGCACCCTGCCTACCCTGCCTACCGGCAGGCAGGCGGCAGGCAGGTCTTCTGAATAGGAGGGGGAGTTAGTACCGTTAATTTATTTATTGTTCTATTATTTACTAAATTATGTTCATAGATACTCATGCGCATGTAAATTTTAATGCGTATAGAAAAGACGGAGATAGTGTAATTCGTGAATCCTTGAGAGAGGATGTCTGGATGATTTTGGTTGGATCCGAATACAAAACCAGTAAAAGAGGACTGGAGTTAGCCAATAAATACGAAAAAGGAGTATATACAGCTGTTGGTTTGCATCCACTTCATCTCGAAGAGGTAAAGGCAAAGGATGATACGGGGGAGTATGATTTTACTACTAGAGCTGAAGAGTTTAACTATGAGGCTTATGAAAAGTTAGCGAAGTTCGAAAAAGTAGTTGCAATTGGTGAAATTGGTTTGGATTATTATCATATAAATCTAGATAGTGATGTTGTTAATATAAAAAAGAAACAAAAAGATGTTTTTTTGGAGCAAATAAGGTTAGCCCGTAATCTTGATTTGCCTGTTATCATTCATTGTCGCCAAGCGCATGATGATATGATAAATATTCTCACAGAATATAAACAAGAAAATAAAGATTTGTTTCCGAAAGATAAGCCGTGGGGCGTGATGCATTGTTTTTCTGGCAATGAAGATTTGGCTTGGAAATATTTTTCTTTGGGATTATTAGTGTCTTTCACTGGTCTTATCACTTTTAGTAAGGGCTGGGATGATTTGATTAGGAAAATACCAGATAACAAATTCATGATTGAAACTGATTGCCCATTTATGACACCTGAGCCACACCGAGGGAAAAGAAATGAGCCGATATTAGTAAAATATGTTGCTAAGAGAATAGCTGAAATTAGATATACAAGTATTGACAAAATAGCTGAAATTACTTCTAATAATGCTAAGAATCTGTTTAATATTTAAAAAAAAACATATCTTGACTTTAGTGTATTTTAGGCTATAATTAAGTTGAAAATATTAATTATATTGTGGATAAGCTTTGCATCTCGATTGTTTCTTGGATGGGATGCATTTTTGATAATATAATTTATATTAGACGTTCATTTTGAATATTTGATAGATAAATAGTGTATTTAAATTGATAGACATGAAAAAAAACAAAATTTCAGAAAATAAAGACAAGCAAGAAAAAAAAGTAAATAAAGTTTGGTGGCAACCAGCGCTGTTTATGTTTATTAGATTTTCTGGTTGGATTATTTTTCCGATATTTTTTGCCCTTATTATTGGCAAATGGCTTGATTCAAAATATAACAGTGAACCGTTATTTTTTTTGATTATCGTTCTTATATCATTTCCAATTTCAATCTTAGGGTTAATTAGAAATGTTAATAATGAATATAAAAAGATAGAAAAAGAAATATCAGTAAATAAAAAACATGATTCAAACAGAGGCCCAATCGGCACCAATAGAAAATAATATAAATAGTCAACCCCTAGATATACAAGAGGAGCATACGTTGTATTCTGAACCAATTTTTCATATAAATAATTTTGTTATTACAAATTCTTTATTAAATTCATGGATAGTGGTTTTGTTTATATTGATATTTGCTTTATTTATTAGGAGAAAATTAAAATTAATTCCAAGAGGTGTTCAAAATATATTTGAAATAATAGTAGATAGTTTTTTGAATATTTTTGATAGCATAACGGGTACACGAGAAAAATCATTAAAGTTTTTTCCGTTAGTTTTTGCTTTTTTTATTTTTATACTTTTGAATAATTGGATGGGGCTTTTGCCTGGTATCGGCTCGATTGGACAAGTCGTGGAAGAAGGAGGGCAAAATTTTTTCATTCCTTATTTTCGTGGTGGAACTGCAGACTTGAATACTACTTTAGCCTTAGCTATAATTGGAGTGGTGGCTAGTCATATTTTTGGTATAATTACAATTGGAGTTTGGGAGCATTTTAATAAATTTGTAAATATAAAGGCACTTTTGGAGATTCCGCGAAAAGTTTTTAAAGAACCATCAGTTTTGATCGTTAACCCAATTAAAGCTTTTGTTGGACTTATTGAAATTATTAGTGAAATTGCAAAAGTTGCCAGTCTGTCTTTTCGTCTTTTTGGAAATGTATTTGCCGGCGAGGTTTTATTGGCATCAATGTCAGCGATTTTAGCTTTTGGTCTGCCAATTCCTTTTATGTTTTTGGAAGTAATTGTCGGAGTGATACAGGCGTTAATATTTGCTATGCTGATTTTGGCATATTTAACAATGAACACTAGTTTAGAAGAACATTAATTAAATTAAATAATAAAATTATGGAAAATGTAATGTTGGCAAAAGCATTAGCTATCGGTATTGGATCAATAGGTCCAGCACTGGGCATCGGTTTTATCGGCGCTAAAGCCATGGAGGCTATTGGACGCAACCCAGAAGCTGCTGGAAAAATTTTAGTACCCATGCTTTTAGCAGCAGCTTTTGCTGAGGCTATAGCAATTTATGCCCTTGTTATCGCTTTTGGTATTAAATAATAATTTTACGAACTGTCCCAATAATTTGGGGCAGAGGCAAGGTTATTAACTAATTTAATAATTTTATTTAGTTTATATTCAAAATTAATTATATGGATTCATTAATCGAAACATTTCATATCAATATTAGCTTATTAATAGCTCAAGTTATAAATTTTGCTATTGTTTTCGCGGTTATTTATTATTTTGCCTTTAAACCGCTTTTAAAAATTATGAACGAAAGAACTCGAGTAGTTGAAGAGAGTTTAAAAAACGCAGAAGAAATAAAAAAAAATTTAGCTAACACAGAAATTGATTATGATAAGAAACTCGGAGAAGCTAAAAAAGAAGCTAAAGCTATCATGGAAAAATCATCTGAACAATCAGAGAAAAAAAAACAAGAGACAATAAAAAAAGCCAAGGAAGAAATCGGTTTAGTAATTAATCAAGAAAAAGCGAAAATGCAATCTGAAAAGGCTTCTACTTTACTCGAGATAAAAAGTGAAATAGCTGATCTCGTATCATTGACTGTAGAAAAAGTACTAGAAGAAAAAATGGATGGAAAAAAAGATCAAGAGATAATAAAAAAAATGATTAATTAGTTAGTATATAAAAATGGCTCTTATTAAAAATAATTATTTTTGGCTAAGTTTTGTTTAAAATTTATCGCAAAACTAATCAATTTTTAATTTAACGAGCATTTTTACACACTAACTAAATAGAATTATGAAAATAGATGCAAAAAAATATGCTGAAGCATTGTTTGAAACTGTTGATAAAATGAATCAAGATAAAGCCGGTAAAGCAATTGAATTATTTATTGATATTTTGGTACAAAATAATAATTTAAGCCAAATAGATAAAATCATTTATCATTTTTGTAGAATTTGGGACAAAGAAAAAGGTTTGATTAACGCAGAAATTACTAGTTCACGTCCGCTAAACAGCCAAACCTCTAAACTGCTAAAAGATTATTTATTAAAAAAAACAAAAAAACAAATAATTGAAAGCAAAGAATTGGTAGAGGCTGATATTTTTGGTGGAGTTATAATCAAGTACGAAGATAAAATTTTGGATGGAAGCCTAAAAAAAAGACTTTATGATTTAAAAAACGCGATAATTAAATAAGTTTAAGATATCAATTTATATGAATACAACAAAAGATTTTATTGTCGAACAAATAAAACAACAAATAAGTGGTTATAAAGCAAAAATAAAAGAGCAAACCATAGGAGAGGTTCTGGAAATTGGTGATGGAATTGCTCGCGTTTCAGGTCTGTCTGATACAATGATGTCTGAGATGGTTGAATTTGATACTGCGGAAGGCTCGGTTTTGGGAGTAGTGTTAAATTTGGAAGAGGATAGCGCTGGTATTGTTATTTTGGGAGAATGTCAGGGCATAAAAGAAGGTGATAAGGTAATGGCCCTAAAAAAAATTCTAGAAATTCCAGTCGGTGAAGAAATGATTGGCCGTGTAGTTAATCCTTTGGGTATAGCCTTGGACGGTAAAGGCGAAATTAAATCAAATAAATTTTATCCAATAGAAAAAATTGCCCCTGGAGTTATTACTCGTGAATCAGTTAAACAGCCTGTACAAACCGGTATCAAAGCTATTGATGCGATGGTTCCAATAGGAAGAGGACAAAGAGAGCTAATTATTGGAGACCGTCAAATAGGTAAGACAGCAATTGCAATTGATACTATTATTAATCAGAAAGGGCAGAATATGAAATGTATTTATGTAGCTATTGGTCAAAAAGAATCAAAAGTTGCTAGTATTGTGGCAAAATTAGAAGAACACGGAGCCATGGCTTATACATCCGTAGTATTAGCTGGCGCTTCTGATCCAGCTTCATTGGCCTATATAGCGCCTTACGCTGGTTCAGCTATTGCTGAATATTTTTTGGACAAAGGAGAAGATGTTTTAATTGTTTATGATGATTTGAGCAAACACGCCGTCGCTTATAGGGAAATATCACTTTTACTTCGTCGACCACCGGGACGAGAAGCTTATCCGGGTGATGTTTTTTATCTTCATTCTCGTCTTTTGGAAAGATCATGTAAATTAAATAGTGATTTTGGTGGAGGATCAATTACAGCCTTGCCTATTATAGAAACCCAAGCCGGAGATGTTTCAGCTTATATCCCTACAAATGTTATTTCAATAACAGATGGTCAGATTTATTTGGAACCTGATTTATTTAATCAAGGTAATCGACCAGCCATAAACGCTGGACTTTCTGTATCTCGTGTGGGTAGCGCTGCTCAAATTAAAGCTATGAAAAAAGTAGCCGGAAAAATGAGATTAGAAGCCGCTCAGTATCGAGAATTAGCCGCCTTTGCCCAGTTTGGTTCTGATCTTGACGATGAAACACTAGCCAAGCTTGAAAGAGGTAAGCGTTTACTAGAGATTTTTAAACAAGATCAGTACGTGCCTATTTCGGTTGCTAATCAAGTTTTGATATTTTATGCTGTTACATCAGGATTATTAGACAATATTCCAGTAGATAAAATTGATAAATTTGAAGAAGAATTATTTCGTTATGCCACTAATAGTGGACAAGATATATTGGATGAAATAGTAAAAAAAGGAGAGTTAAATAAAGATTTAACAAAAAAAGTAGAAGTATTGATAAATGATTTTAAATCCACATTGGATTATTTAATAAAAGAAGAAATAGAAGAAAATAAATAAGATTATTGAGATATTTAGGATAAAAAGTATATGGCTAATACAAAAGATATACAACGTCGAATAAAATCGGTTGGTAATACAAAAAAAATAACTCGCGCTATGGAAATGGTCGCTGCAACAAAAATGCGAAAAGCAATTGAGGCAGTATTAAGGACTAGGACTTATGCAAATTTAAGTTGGGCGACTATTTTAAATTTATCAAAATCTGCAAATAATAATGGTGAATTACTTCATCCATTATTAACAAAAAAAAAGAACATCAAAAAAATTGGTATTATTTTAATAACTTCTAATCGTGGCTTATGTGGTGGATTTAATACAGCGATAATAAATAAAGTTAATGAATCTATAAAGAAACATCATTATGAAAAAGAAGAGGTTGTTATTGAAGCTGAGTTTGTCTTGATGGGAAAAAAGGGAGTAGACATACATCATCATCATAGTCATAGTATAGTAGCTGAATTTCCTAAATTAGATTTAGCTAGCGAGATTAAAGAAATTGTTCCAGTTGCCAAGCTTATTATCGAGGAATATTTAAATAATAAATATGATAAAATTTTGGTAGCCTATACTGATTATGTAAGCGCTTCCAAACAGATTCCTAGGGTAAAACAATTATTACCAATAGATATTAGTGCCGAGGATCGTTATCTTGGCGTAGTTGGCAAAAATACCAAAATCGGTCTTGATCAAGAATATATAGAAACAAAGCAAAAAAAATATTTGACTGATGATAAGTTTTCTTATGAATATTTATTTGAGCCAAGTCCGTTAGAAGTTTTGGATGAGATGATACCACGTTTAATTGAAGTTCAGCTTTTTCAGGCCTTATTAGAGTCTAATGCCTCCGAACATAGTGCTCGTATGAATGCTATGCATCAAGCAACGGAGGCAGCTACTGATATGGTTAGCGAATTAACTTTGTATTATAACAAAGCTAGACAGGCAAGTATTACAGCTGAAATTTCAGAAATTTCTGCTGGCGCTAATGCTCTAAAGAATTAAGATAATAATGTATTTTAAATTTATAATTAAATATTTAATAATATTATGAATAAAAATGTTGGAAAAATTAAGCAAATTATAGGAGCAGTAATTGATGTTCATTTTGAAAGTGAGTTGCCAAAAATATATGATGCCTTGGAAATAGTTAAGGGGGATAAAAAATTGGTTTTGGAAACAGAGCAACATAAAGGCTCTAATATAGTAAGAGCTTTAGCTATGGGACCAACTGAGGGTTTGAAACGAGGCGACAAAGTTATTAATACCGGCACTGGTATTAGCGTACCAGTAGGCGAAAAAACCTTGGGTCGTATTTTTGATGTTTTAGGCAATAGTGTAGACGGTAAATCAGATCCAAAAACAAAAAAGCGTTATCAGATTCATCGGCCCGTTCCAAGCTTTACAGAGCAATCAACCAAAATAGAAATTTTAGAAACAGGAATAAAAGTTATTGATTTGATTTGTCCGATAGCTAAGGGCGGAAAAGTAGGAATGTTTGGCGGTGCTGGCGTAGGTAAGACAGTTATTATCCAAGAATTTATAAACAATATTGCCAAACAGCATGGCGGTTATTCTGTTTTTGCCGGTGTTGGTGAGAGAACTCGTGAGGGCAATGATCTTTTTCATGAAATGAAAGGCGCTGGTGTTTTGGATAAGGTAGCAATGGTTTTTGGACAAATGAATGAGCCTCCTGGAAGTCGTGCACGAGTTGCTTTATCTGGGCTTTCAATGGCTGAATATTTTAGAGACGAAGAAAATCAAGATGTTTTATTTTTTATTGATAATATTTTTCGATTTACGCAAGCCGGTTCCGAGGTTTCAACTCTCTTGGGAAGGATGCCTTCTGCGGTTGGTTATCAGCCGACATTAGCAACTGAGATGGGAGAGCTTCAAGAGCGCATTACCTCTACTAATAAAGGCTCAATTACATCAATTCAGGCTGTGTATGTTCCAGCTGATGATTTGACTGATCCAGCTCCAGCGACAACTTTTGGTCATCTTGATTCTACGGTGGTTTTGTCGCGTGCTTTGTCAGAATTGGGTATCTATCCAGCTGTTGATCCTCTTGATTCCTCGTCAATTATTCTAGATCCAAAAATTGTTGGTCGAGAGCATTACGACGTTGCTCGTGGTGTGCAAAAGGTTTTACAGCGCTACAAAGATTTGCAAGATATTATTTCAATTTTAGGAATGGAGGAATTATCAGATGAAGACAAATTAACTGTTACTAGAGCTAGAAAAGTTCAAAGATTTTTGTCTCAACCTTTTTCTGTAGCCGAAACTTTTACAGGTTCGCCTGGTAAATATGTTAAATTAACTGATACAATAAAAAGTTTTAAAGAAATTTTGGAAGGTAAGCATGATGATAAAAGTGAAAGTGAATTTTATATGAAAGGTAAAATTGATGAATTATAATGATTTAAATAAAATACAGCTAATAGCTAATTTATGTCATATATCAAATTTGAAATAGCAACTCCAGAGCGAGTTGTGCTAAAAATTGAAGAAGTTAAGCAGGTTACTGTCCCTACAAAAGAGGGAGAAATTACAGTTTTGCCAAATCATATTCCGCTTGTAGCTTTTTTGCAATCAGGAGTTGTTGAGGTCGTTACTGCTGATGATAGTAAGGAAGTAGTTTCAGTCTCTGGGGGATTCATTGAAGTTTTGAAAAATAAATTAGTTATTTTAGCAGATACTGCAGAAAGAGCGTACGAAATTGATATTGATCGCGCTGAAGAAGCGAGAAAGCGAGCCGAACAAACTATCAAAGAAGCTAGACGTTTTGATCGCGCTAAATTTATCGAAGTAAGCGTTGCTATTGCTAAAGAATTAGCTAGAAGCAAGGCGGTTAAGCGTTGGAAGAGGATAAAAAAAATTGATTAAGATAAATTATATATTTAATTTACTGAAAAAAGCTTATTTAGCTTTTTTTGTTCTTTTGAATAGCGCTAAATTATGAATAGCCAAGAATTAAACCAAGAAAATACGGAGGGAAACATGCATCACGAAGACATTGCAAAGCTATGGGAAAAATCTCAGAAAAATTTTGTTATCGAGCAGTTGTTGGCCGGTAAGGACTTACAAGAAATTATAGAGTCTTTGTCTGGTTTTAAGGAAGCTTTTTCACAAGAATTAGATGAAATGGATTGTTCAGATGAGAGAGTGCCTGCTAAAAAAGGCAAAAAAATTGGTTTTGCTGGGCAAATGATTTTAGCGGAAGAGAACGAAATTGATGTATTTGTTAATACGTACAAGAAAAAAATTAAATCGGTGGCTAGCCATGATGATTGTGGTGCGGCTGGAATAAAATTTGAAGAATTGCGACAGAATGGAAAATTGCCAGAAGGTATTAATAATGGGGATGAACTTGGTATTCTTCATTCTAAAAAAATGGTTGAAAAACTTGGAGCGGAATGGATTCATATATCTAAAAATGAAATGAGTTCAGATATTCACGATGCTCGTGCGATTTGCTTTGATGGTACTGCTAAATTTAATCCAGTTATTATTGAAAAAATGCCGTCGCATTATGTTTGCAGTGCACCTGGTTTTGGTCTGTCAAAGGAATATTGTCAATTCGAGCTAGAAACTTTAATTGGGAAAGTTGCTTTTGGAAAACACGCTTTTGGCGATTATTTTACTCCTGAAGCGCCTTTCTACATTTTTGTTTCAGCTTATGATCAAGATAGGTTGGATGTGCTCATGGAATGGGCGCGTGAGTCTGTGGACGAATTTGGTGATCGAGTGGAAGTCAAGGGTTTTTTAGTTCCTAAATAAATTGGTTTGGTCAAAATTCGTGGAGGAAAATACTCCACGAATTTTTTATATTTTATTACTCTTGACAAGTAATTATTTAGTGATAAGATTAAGAAGAATTAGCACTTGAGCTATGAGAGTGCTAATTATAAAATAATAAAAATTAACATTAATTAACAAAATTTATTTAAATTTATTAATTAATATGTGAATCAATATGAACGTAAAACCATTGTATTCAAATTTGATTGTGAAACCAATCAAAGAAGATGAAGTAACAAAATCAGGTATAGTGCTTCCTGATACTATTGATAAAGAAAAACCAGAAAGAGGGGAAGTAATTGCTGTTGGTGAAGGAAAAGTTTTGGAAAATGGACAAAGATCTCCAATGAGCGTAAAAGCAGGAGACAAGGTAATGTTTAAAAAATATTCACCAGATGAAATTAAAATTGACGGTGAAGATTATTTAGTAATTCAAGAGGAGGATATTTTAGCAATCATTCAATAATTTAATATTAATAATAAAATATGTCTAAACTAATTATTTTTAATGAGGAGGCAAGAAACGCGCTCAAGGCTGGTGTTGATAAATTAACTAACGCAGTGAAAGTGACACTAGGTCCAAAGGGCAGAAATGTAGTCATAGATAAAAGTTATGGCGCTCCAAGTGTTACAAAAGATGGAGTTACTGTTGCCAAAGAAATTGAGCTTGAAGACAAGGTTGAAAACATGGGAGCTGAAATGGTAAAAGAAGTGGCAAGCAAAACTAATGATATAGCTGGAGACGGAACAACTACAGCTACTATATTAGCTCAAGCTATGATTCGAGAAGGTCTAAAGCTTGTATCATCTGGAGTTAGTCCAGTAGAAATACGAGAAAGTATGGAGAAGAAGGTGAGTGAAATCGTTGCTAAGTTGAAAGAAATGAGTAAACCGATAAATTCTCAAGAAGAAATCGCTCAAGTAGCTTCAATTAGTGCAAACAACAAAGATATTGGAGGAAAGATAGCTGAAGCTATGGAAAAAGTAGGTAAGGACGGTGTAGTAACCGTAGAAGAGGGTCAATCATTTGGTGTGGAGGTAGAGGTTGTAGAGGGAATGGAATTTGATAATGGATACGTATCTCCATACATGGTAACAGATACCGATTCAATGAAATCCGAATTTAACGAGCCATATATACTGCTTACTGACAAAAAAATCACTTCAATTCAAGAAGTTCTACCATTATTGGAAAAAATGGCACAAGCCGGTAAAAAAGATCTTGTTATTATGTCTGAGGATATCGAGGGAGAGGCTTTGGCTACATTTGTAGTAAACAAACTCAGAGGTACATTCAATGTGCTTGGAATAAAAGCTCCAGGATTTGGAGATAGGAGAAAAGAAATGCTTGAAGATATTGCGACTTTAACTGGTGCCAGAGTGATCAGTGAAGAAGTTGGATTGAAGCTAGAAAATGCTGAGATCGAAGATCTTGGTCAAGCAAGAAAAATAGTTTCAACTAAGGATAGTTCAACAATCGTGGAAGGTAAAGGTGATAAAGAAAAAATTAAAAATCGTGTTGAGCAATTAAAGAAATCTATTGAATCAAGTGATAGTGATTTTGACACTGAAAAATTGCAAGAACGTCTAGCAAAACTTGCTGGTGGTGTAGCAGTTATCAGAGTAGGAGCTGCAACTGAAACTGAGATGAAAGAGAAGAAAGATAGAATCGAAGATGCGCTTCACGCGACAAGAGCTGCTCAAGAAGAAGGAGTAGTTCCTGGTGGAGGCTTGGCTCTTGCTCAAGCTGGAAATGCATTTGAAGAATTGACTGACAAAAAAGAAGATTCAATTGGCGCTACAATTGTAGATACAGCCATACTTGAACCTATTAAACAAATTGCTAATAACGCTGGAAAAGATGGATCATTAATCCTCTATAATATAATTCGTGAAAATAAAAAAGGTAGTGTTAATATTGGATACAATGCAGCTAGCGATAAGTTTGAAAATATGATCGAAGCAGGTATTGTTGACCCAACTAAGGTAGTAAGAAGTGCTCTTGAAAACGCAGCCTCTGCCGCTATAATGTTTCTTACAATAGAAACTGTAATTACTGACAAGCCTGAGAAAGATGAAGGTGGTGCACCAGCAATGCCTGCTGGAATGCCGGGGATGGGTGGAGGAATGCCAATGATGTAAATTTAATATTGAATAGATTACAATAAAAAGCGGGATATTTTCCCGCTTTTTTTGTTTTAAAGGAAGAATATATATTTTATTTTCATGTTGTATGTTTATACGTTTGCTTGTTTATTTATTTTAATTATAAAAACGTATTGACATATATTTTAACTTTTGATAGTCTATATTAAGTGGAGGAAAAACAAGGAGGATGCGAAGTGTCGTTTGATTTTATTTATGAGAAATAAGTATAATAATCTGTTTGAATATGTCTTTTCTTCAGACACAATATATAGCATGTTGTAATTTACGTTTTTAATAACGTAAATTTTTTTTATTAAAAAAAATAAGCACATTGATATATTTAAATTAATAATAATTAATAAAAGATTAAAAAGAGAATTATAGGAGGAAAACAAACCGAAAGGTCGATTGTTTCAAAAATATTCTTAATTTAATCAATTAAAGAAAAAAAATTATGAAAAAAATTATTTTTAGTCTAGCGATTATTGCAGCGACAG
>CAZTIC010000027.1:0-14065 GCA_964613625.1 uncultured Gammaproteobacteria bacterium
ACTAATTTTAGCTTAATTATTATTACAAAAAGACACATCTACAAACTTACCTTTTATAAAAATGATGGTAAATATAATTAAATTAATACTTAAAATTTTAAAACCAACCGGGGTTTGGGGTGAGACACTGAGCGCCCTTGCTAGACGCTACTTTGTAGCAATTGGCGCTATAGCAAATTGTTCACCCCAAAAGTTTTTGTTTCTTTTTGCTTACAAAAAGAAAGCCCGCGGTAGCGACTCACACCAATATCAATCATTCACATTCCAATTGATCACCCCTGGATTCCGGGTCAAGCCCGGAAAGACAAAAAACAAAGGGGTTTGACCGCTTTAAAAACGGTCAAACCCCTACTATCTTATCAAATTTTTTATCTAGAAAATAATTTATCCATACTTTCCTCTTCATCTTCGTCGTCGTCTTCTTCAACATCCTCAGACTCATCACTATCCTCTTCACCATCCTCAGACTCATTTTCTTCTTCCATATCTTCATCATCAACTTCTTCTTCACTATCTTCCTCTTCCTCCTCATCCTCTTCTTCATTATCACTTTCCAAATACTCATCTGGCTCAACTGCATCTTCTCTGGAATGAATACTTACACCAGCTACACCCTGCTCAGTCATAGCTTCATATTGCTCCTTGCTAATTAATATCTCTCTAGGCTTGGATCCATTGGCTTGACCCACCATTCCTCTCTCTTCTAAAATATCCATGAGCCTTGCCGCTCTGGCATAGCCGATACTCAAACGTCTTTGCAATAGCGAAGCCGAGGCCTTGCCCATATTGATAACTATCTCCTTTGCTTCTTCGTAAAGCTCATCATCACCACCAGAATCTCCATGCAAACCAACACCACCAATACCTTTAACTTTTTGTCTTTCAGTTACTCCATCGATATACTCAGTTTCTCCACCATGCTCTTTTATATAATTTGTAATCCTTCTAATCTCTTGATCGCTCAAAAATGCACCTTGAATTCTCTTTGGTTTGGAAATTTCAGCTGTTATAAAAAGCATATCTCCTTGTCCAAGAAGCTTTTCTGCTCCTAGAGAGTCGAGGATAGTCTTGCTGTCTACTCCACTAGCTACGGAAAAAGCAATACGAGCTGGCATATTAGCCTTGATTAAACCAGTAATAACATCCACACTAGGCCTTTGAGTGGCTAAAATCAAATGAATACCAACCGCACGAGCCATTTGAGCGAGTCTAATAATAGAGCCCTCAATATCCTTGACAGCTACCACCATTAAATCAGCCAACTCATCAATTATAAAAACTAAATAAGGCATCTTTTCTTTAGCACTGATGTTATACGAGGCAATGTCACGTTTTCTTGCTTTGGACAGCATATCAAATCTTCTATCCATTTCATTCAGACACCATTTGAGTGCATTTATTGTCTTGCCAACATCTGTAATAACAGGAGTAAGAAGATGGGGAATATTATTGTAAACCGGTAACTCAACTCGCTTTGGATCTACCATAATGAACTTCAGATCATCAGGGTTATTCTGATAAAGCAAGCTCACGATAATTGAATTCAAGCAAACTGATTTACCAGAATTAGTCGCACCAGCCACAAGCAAATGAGGCATTTTAGAAAGATCATATTGCCACACCTTGCCAGACACGTCTTTACCAAGGGCAAGCATTAGATTGTTTTTTCTATTCTTAAATTCTTTATTTTCCAATACTTCCTTTAGACGAACTATTGCCTTGGTTTGATTTGGCACCTCTATACCCACCAAAGCCTTGCCTGGAATAGGAGCTTCGATTCTAATAGGATGAGCGGCAAGGGCTAGGGCTAGATCATTATTTAATGTAGTAATACGAGAAAGTTTGATGCCCTCAGATGGCTTAAATGTATACTGAGTAACAGTCGGACCAATGCTCACTTCTCCCATCTCAACTGGTATATTAAAATTCTCAAGAGTCTTCTGAATTACTAATTGATTATTCTTTACATCACCGCTATTTGGTTTACCAGTTTTTCCATTCAAAAGATTTATAGGAATATTTATTTCAACATTGCTTGGCTTAAAAACCTTTCCATCATCCTCTTTTGACGCTTCAGCGCCTGTTTCCATAAATTCAGGTTGGTCACTAACTTCAGTTTTGGAGAATTGCTCCTCCTCCTCAACCTCATCTTCTTCCTCGGATTCTTCCTCCTCGATTTCCTCCTCTTCTTCAAATTCCTCCTCTTCTTCATCTTCATCTTCTTCGTCTCTTTTACTAAAAAGCCTAGAAAATAAAACCTTGAAAGGATAAAAAATCTTAGCAAACATACTTTCTGATCCGATAAGCGCCGCCAGTGTTGTCTCAAACATTAACATCAAAGAAATAATTAGAATTCCAACTATTACCATTATGCTTCCCCAAAAACCTAATATCTTATGGAAACCAAATGCTAAATAATATCCCATAAACCCACCGCCAATACCCTCAGCTGCCATTTCCCTCCATTCACCAAATGGTATAAAATAATGCAAAACTGATTGAAAAGATATTATAAACAAAAACATCCCGAGATAATTAATACCTCGAACATAATATTTATCTTCATTAAACAAAAAGAAAACCAAGGTGAGAAGTAAAATAGGAAAAAACCATTTACCCCAACCAAAAACTAGAGCCAAGCCTAATTCTAAATAATCCCCAACAACTCCACCACCTCCAAATAAACTCAATCCACATAAAACACCAAACACAAGAAGTAATATCATAAATATACCCTTCTTGATATCCGGATCGAGATCAATCTTTGGTAAAGCAATATAATCTAAAGCTGTTTTTTTCCTTCGTTTATATTTTCTTCTTTTAACCATATATAATTACTAAATTGTAAAATAAGTTAAACAAAGGGACATTTATCCCCTTATCTTTTCATTGTATCATAGTTATTTTATTTGATAAATATATAAAAATAATCTTTATTTCCCCCTCTCCTTTATAAGGAGAGGGTTGGGGTGAGGTAAAAATTCAAAAATCAACCGACCAGTTTTTTTATTTTCTATGGATATTTATATGTTTGCTAATGTTAGTAAGGTGTTTTATAATGTATATGTAATCAAATCATTCCCTGATTACACATTATTAATTTTATTTTAACTAACTTTAAACATAAAAACAACAAGTTCGCATATAACTTGTTATATGAAATTCTTCTTCTTTTTTATAAATTAATTTAAGAATATGAAAATAGATTGGCAATCAATAAACAATCAACCATCAAAAAAATATACTTGTGGTTACTGTGGTCAACCCTTAGCATCAGAAAAGGGTTGGCATGCTGTAAACAGAGGTACTGGAAAGCCTGTATTTTATATTTATATTTGCCACCAATGTGATAAACCAACGTATTTTGACGAATACAGCAAACAAACACCTGGTGTAATTTTTGGAAATGAGGTTAATGATATATCTGACGACGAAGTAAAAAACCTTTATAGTGAAGCCAGAAAATGTACTAACAATAACTCTTTTACAGCTTCGGTACTTTGCTGTCGCAAATTACTTATGCATGTTGCCGTATCAAAAGGTGCTAAAAAAGGTTTAAAATTTATTGAATACGTAGAATTTTTATCAGACAAAAATTTTATACCACCAGATGCTAAGGATTGGGTTGACCACATTAGAAAAAAAGGTAATGAGGCCAATCACGAAATCAAAATAATGAGCAAAGAAGACGCTCAAGATCTTATTTCCTTTTCTGAAATGTTGCTTAAATTAATTTATGAATTTCCAGCTAATATAAAGAAGAAAAACATCACATAACAAAGTATATCTGGCTACGCCAGTAAAATAATATATTAGCACTTAATTTTAATATGAAAAAAATAATCAAATATTTACCATTTTTAATATTTATTATTGTTCTAATACTTCTTGTTTTACATTTATTTAACCTTGGTACAGTTAATATAGATAATACAACCATCTTGCTTGTCGTTTTACTATTTGTTGTACCATTATCTGGCTCACTTAAAAAAATAAAATTCGGTGAATTTGAAGCTGAAATTCAGCTAGAGGAAGTAAAAAAAATCGAAACCGAAGTTAGGGATATACCAAAAGACGATAATGATTCTCCTTACGAAATTGACAACACAATAGATAGTATTTTTTCTGCTTTGGAAAATAACTATGTATTAGCTTTAGCAAAATTAAAAATAGAGTTGGAAAAAATTATTTTTAAAATTATTTTTACTCAAGAAGAAGATTTTCATAAAAAAACTTTACATTCAGCAATACGTTATTTATATAGTCACGAAATTATCAACAAACAAATCATTGACCCAATAAAAAAAGTTATATCTATATGTAACAGAGCAATTCATGGCGAAAGTGTCAAAAAAAGTACTGCGGAATCAATTATAAACATTGGGGTTGATTTATTGAAAAAACTACATAACACTTTCTATTCTCTAACAAGTAAACCATCATCATCTGAAGAAATCTCGCCGAAACAAAGAGATGTTTTCATGAATTCCAAATACCACATTACAACCGTTATACCAGTTGTTGACGGACCCTATATTAACAAATATACATTTAATCAAAAACAATTAGATCAATTTCTTGATAATTATGACGAATTTGCCGAATTTTTAGTAGAGATAAAAAAAATAGAAAATTAAGGGCTAATATATTCTTTTACTGGCTCCGCCCAAATTTTTGAAATGATTATAAATTTTATAAGGTATTTCAAAAACTTCAGATATACTAAACGTTATATGAAATATATGTTTTTATTAAAGAGAAAATTTAATTTTAAAAAAACAAACTTATGAAAAAAATCTTTCGAGTTATCATTTTTGTGACAGCTATAGCATTAAGTGGTTGCGGGTTAAAAACCGATAATCAGATTAATAAAATAAATAGCCAAACGGATAAAACAAAAGAAGTTACTGAAAAAAATAATCAACAAAAAAATATTGAAAAAAATAATGTGGCCAAAGCGATAAAAACTTCCATAGAAGCAATGCTTCAATCTGGTAACCAGATAAGCTGTAAATTCACCACTAGCGATTATGATAATGGGACTATTTTTATTTCTGGTGAAGGCAAACAGTTACTTATAAAAATTGAACCAGGTAATATTTCTAATGTTGGAGTTGGCGGAAATATGATTTTTATAAATCTACTTTTTGATTTTGAAAAAAATATCACTTACTCTTGGACTGAAAATTCAGAGAGTAGAACATCAGGCCAAAACAGCGTAAGCAAAACAAGCCTAGATAATTTTATGAATAAATATGGTAAAGATAACTCTAAACCAGGGATAAGTCTTAAAAAAGAGTTTGATTATTATTGCAGTTCTTGGGATATGGATCCTAAATTAATTGATCCATTTAGTCCACCTAAAAATTCTGATTTTATCGATAAAAATGATATGCAAGAAGTAATAGAAAATTTGACTTCTAATCTAAAAATGTAATAATTTTATAATGAAAAAAATATCACACTTTTTTAAAAGCATTATATCACTGTTTCTAAAAATAATTATTGCTATTATGGTGGGATTAGGTTCAAGCCTTGGTAATAAACCAATAAAAATTGAAAAAAAAGAAAATAAAAATATTAGCGCAAACAAATAAAATTTTTAATTTACATCCGATAACAAACGATATACGGCCACAGAAATACATCTATCTTAATACTTTCTCTTTCACTCCGTTCAAAGAGAAATAATAATTAGGAGTATACATTTCTTCCGACCCAAATTTTGAAAATAATTATTAATTATATAAGGAATTTTCAAAAACTTCGCATCATGCGGAAATGTTATATGAAATAATATTTAAATACTATTTTTAATCTAGATTATAATATAGATTAAAATCTATATTTCTTTTCACGATAATAAAAAAATATGAATAAACCAAATATAAAAGAAATAGATACAATACGTAAATCTGGCTTTCGACCAGGAGTTGTTGGGTGCTTTTTAAACGATAAAAAAATACTTTTTCTTTTTAAAGAAGAATACGATCTATGGCAATTACCACAAGGGGGAATAGACAATAAAGAGTCTATTGAGCATGCTATAATAAGAGAAATGACCGAAGAACTAGGAGAAAAATTTACGGCTTCGATGAAAATACATTCTTTTGTTTGTGAAAATAAAATTGAATTTCCCAATCGTTCTAAAAATGCACGCAATTTAAAAACTGATAACAATGAAGAAGTCTTCATGGAAGGAAAAAAGTATTATTTTATTGCAATTAACACAAATATTACTAATTTAAATATAAATGAAACAGAATTTGATGACTATAAGTGGCTAAACTATAGTTCAGCAATAACTCTTTCCGAAACAATTCATCAAAAAGGCAAACGAAGAGTAACGATTGATGCAATAAACACACTACATAGTTCTGGTTTGTTATAAATAAATTAAATTAATTATATGAAAAATAAAACTCAAATATTTATAATCCATGGTGGAAACACACATAAAAGCCAAAAAAACTATTTAAACTATTTAAAAAATAGAAATATAAAAATTGAAAAAAAAATTAAATGGCATGATGATTTTATTTATAAAAAATTAGATAACAAATTTGATATAATAAAACCTAGAATGCCGTTACAAGATAATGCCGAGTATGAAGATTGGAAAATTCATTTTGAAAGACACTTTCCTTATCTAAAAAACAATATTATTTTAATAGGTATATCATTAGGGGGAATTTTTTTAGCAAAATATTTATCAGAAAATAAATTTCCAAAAAAGATATTATCTACTTATCTAATTGGCGCTCCGTATGATAACACCCTTCCAGGAGAAGACTTGGTAGGAGGCTTTAAACTCAAATCAGATTTATCATTACTCGAAAAACAAACAAAAAATCTTTATCTTATGTTCTCAAAAGATGATAATGTCGTACCAGTGAATCAGGCTAAAAAATATAAAAAAAAACTTAACAATGTAAACATAATAATCTACGAAAGTAAAAATGGACATTTCCAAATATCAAAATTTCCTGAGATTATTGAGATAATTAAGGGGGATATTAGAAAATAATTATTATGAAAAAAAGAATTAAATTTCGATGGAGCAGTATCAAGGATGTTCATGTTGCCAAAAACATAAGCGATATCTCTATTATTGACTCGCATCTTTGGGCTAGAGATCATCATGATGTATCTAATTACCTAAAAAAGGATTAATTCTTTTTGCTAGAAAAGGAAACAAGCTTATTGGTTGGTTAGTGGTGCAACCACTCTCACTTAATTGGGTACGCTTCAACGTAGTATATGTTCATAACAAATTCAGAAACAAAGGTATAGCAAAAAAGATGATGAAAAAAGCTTTGTGGAAATATAGAAAAAAAACTATTTATTTATCAATTACTAATAATAAAATATTAAATAGAATTAAAAAATCTGGCTTCAGACCAATAAAAATACATCGCCTACCTACTACTATACTTTTAGAGATTTTTAAAGAAACTTTTAAACTAAAAACATTATTTGGAAACTTGAAAATAGTTATAAATCATAAAATACACAATCTCGTGCGTTTTCCAAAAAAATAAAATATGATTCCTATAGAATTTTTTAGACAATTTCGTTTTGGTGGTTATGCAATTTTTGATTTTGTTGTATCATTTTTAGGAATATACTTGCTCGCTCCCTTATTATCAAAATTATTTAGAAAACTCGGACTAGATATACCGAGATTGAGCTGGATATACTTCACTTTACCTATAGGCATTATTTCTCACATCCTCGTTGGAAACATAACTCCTATGACCCGAGATTTTCTAGATCTGCATGATCACTATATATTGAAAATAATAATCTTGGTTCTGCTAGTTCTAGGAATTAAGGGAATAAAAAAAATTAAAAAATAAAATAATGAAAAAAGATTTTGAATTTCTATATCCTGGCAAGCTCATCAATAAAGACCTTGAACTAGTTTTAATAAAAAAGACACCAGCTAACGAAGAAAAAAAATATTTTTCAGCCTATAAATTTGAAATGAGGCATAAAAAAACAAATGAAAAAATGGGTCATATTGATTTACGCATAAGCAATAATGAAATAATAAAATATATTGGGCATATCGGATATGGTGTTGATGAGAAATTTAGAGGCAATCGCTATGCATCTCGAAGTGTAAAACTACTATTTACACTTGCTAAAAAACATGAGCTAAACCCTCTTTGGATAACATGCTATCCTGAAAATATACCTTCTAAAAAAACTTGCAAATTCGCTGGCGGTAAATTAATAAAAATTTCTGGCCCACCAAAAAATAACGAACGATACAAAAACAATCGTGAAAAATGTCAGTATAAATTTAATTTATAAATTATAAACCTCAATGGATACAACATTAAATATTTTTAATAAAAAAACATTCCAAAATATCTTGTTACCAGAACAAGATTTTAGTGACAAAGAGTTCATAGATTGCACATTCAAGAAGTGTGATTTTAGTGGATCTAATTTTTCTAGATCAGTTTTTGTGGACTGCTTATTTATTGATTGTAACCTCTCAAATATAAAGGTTAATGATTGTGGTTTCCAAAATGCAAGTTTCGAAAATTGTAAATTAACTGGAATTTTATTTTCCGAGATCAATACACTGCTTGTAAATTTAATATTTAAAAAATGTAAAATCAACCTTTGTAATTTTAGTTATCTAAATATGAAAAATAATAAATTTATAGAAAGCATTATTCGAGAAACTGATTTTATAAGATGCGATTTAACTGGAGCTGCTTTCTCTGACTCTGACTTGCTAGCCAGTAAATTCCAACACTCCAATCTAGAAAAAGCTAATTTTATTGGAGCTATAAATTATTATATAGACCCAACCCAAAATAAATTAAAAAAAGCGAAATTCTCGCAACCTAGTGTCTTAGCTTTGTTGGCAGGATTTGAAATAGAAATTATTTAAAAAATAATTAACTTTTCATGAATATTGTTAAAGAAATAAAAAACTTTGTTGAAAACGAATGTAAAAAACCAAGTAGTAAATACGGCTACGAACCGTTTCCTTTTCATTTTTTACCTGTAGTAAGTTATGCAGAAAAATTAACGAACGAGTTAGGTGGTGATAAAAAAGTGGTCATACTTGCTGCTTGGCTACATGATATTGGCTCTATTGTTCATGGACGCGAAGACCATCATATCACTGGCGCAAAAATAGCAGAAGAAAAATTAACGGAATTTGGATATTCTGCCAAAAAAATCGAATTGATAAAAAAATGCATACTTAATCATAGAGGGTCAGAACAAAATGGAAGAGAAAGTATTGAAGAGCAAATTATTGCTGAAGCAGATGTTATCAGCTCCTTTGATAATGTAGCTGGACTCTTTAAAGCTGCTTTTATTTATGAAGGCTTAACTCAAGGAGAAGCTAAAATTTCTGTAAGAGAAAAACTAGAAAGAAAATACAATCAACTTCATTTCGAAAAATCAAAAAAAATAATCAAACCAAAATACGAAGCTGCGATGTTGCTTTTAAAATAAAAACTATTATAAAAAATCACTTCCTAACCTCCCTCACCAACAACCCACTCAAAACAAAAATCACACCACCAGCAATAATGAGTAAATATTTAAACAGCTCAATTTTTTTATCACGTTTTGTAATCTCCCACTCATCATTAACCGCCACTTCACCCAATACTCTACCTACGTCTTGGCTCTCACCATCTTTTTTCACTATATCACTCCTGCTTCTAGGCATTATTCTGAGTCCCGATTTAGCCATGCCGACTATTCCGGTTATTTCTACCATCTCACCTTCTTTGTAATCTTTAGCATTAATACCAGTGTAGCTTTTTATATAAATCAAAACTTCATCCGTACCGTCATCAAGCCACAGAGTCGAACTTTTTTGATCCACTATTTCGCCCGTTACAGTAACTAGCTCCCCTAAATTATCATCACATATTTTTTCACAAGTATAACTGCTTGATTTTGGATCTTCCTGTTTTGATAATTTAACAATATCTTCTTTGGTTTTTGTTTTTATTCTTTTTTCTCCATTAGTAACAGCTATCTCACCAGTTACCTCTACATAATCGCCAATTTCCATATCCGGAAAATCTTTTTTATAGTTATAGACTTGGATGCCGGGTGAACCGACTATATAAAAATACTGAGTTCCAAAAACTCCAGGCAATACTGCCACTGTTCCTTTGGTCTTTACAAAATCTCCTGATTCAAACTCTCTTACTTTTTCCAAGTCAGTTTCAATGTACGTATTTATTATATTTTTATTTACTACAGAGCTGTTTTTCGATTTTACATCACTGATACCTAATCTTTTTTCACTAGTTGAAATTATATTTTCAGTCTCTGGCGTAATAACTTCTGTCCAAAACCATTTTCCGTTCTTGCCTCTGGCATAAGACTCACCTTCTATTACATTTTCATAATCAATACTATCAATCAATTCATTAAAACTATTAAATAGCCTAGCTGAGTCAAAAGTATTATTAAGCGCTAAGCCGCTTTCTGTTCTGTGAATCAATAAATACTCTTCTATATCTATCCAGGCATCACTATTTATAGTATATGGTCGACTACCTCCCTCACTATCATCTAATTGCCAGTTTAATAAATTTATTCTTTGCGTACTATTATTTTTCAACTCAATGAATTCTCCATCCCTATCTGTGCCCTCGGGATTTGGAAGTATTTCATTAATAATAACCTCCCCCTGCCTACCGGCAGGCAGGCTAACTCCCTCTTCGTCATTCTCCCCTCTCCTCTGCAGGAGAGGGTTAGGGTAAGGTAATATCTTTATTATATTCTCCTTATCCACTTCATTCTCCCCATCACTCACTATTACTTTAACAACATAAACACCCTCACGAGTAAAAGTATGTTCTGGCGAAACAAAATTACTAGTAAACTCGTCACCAAAATCCCAAGTAAACTTTAATTCATCATTTTCAGGATCAACTGTGTCCGAACTATCAAAAATAATTGGCGAGTTAACTAAATATTCTTCTGGACAATAAAAATCAACAACCGGTGAATAATTAATAGTTTCGATAATATTTTCTTCACCTGGAGTAACTATTTCTGTCCAAAACCAATTATTTTGGTCATTAACATAACTCCACCCCTCTATCACATCCTGATATTCAATCTCAATAAAAGCCTCATCTCTTAATGGCTGATACAACTTAGCGCTATCACTACTATTATTAAAAGCTATGGCGCTACTACTTCTATGAACTACATAATACTCTCTTGCCTTTATTAAAGTGTCCTCTCCTTTTAATTCATACCTTTTACTCGTATTGTCTCCAATCCTCCATCCTCTTAAATCAACATCTTTTTCTCCCTGATTATATAATTCAATAAATTCACCCTCACTATCAATGCCATATGGATTGGGCATAATTTCTGATATTACAATATCATTACTATAGTCGTAATTACTCATTTCTTCTTCGCTCAGCTCTTCTTCTACTTCTGTATTTTCCTCAATAATATTACTTTCTCCTTTTGTGAGCTTTTTTGTCACTTTAAAATCATTTAAATTATTAAATGTATTATTACCATCAATTATCCTAGCTACACTAAACGGATCACTGGCCACTGGTGCATTGTTGTTAATATCTCCGTCATCCCAATCTCCATAGACAAGCTTGTCAATCAAATTGTTATTATTATCACGAAGAATTATTATATCTCCTTTATTATTTAAATTACCTTTTGGTTTTTCTATAACAAAAAACTTATTTATTATTCCAAGAAGAGTTGTTTTGGATTCGCTACCTTCTTCTATACTCCATCCTTCCAAATCTATTTCTTCACCTGTCTTGTTATATAGCTCAATCCATTCCACTTCTTCATCAGCTGGATCACTAACAAACTCGTTAAAAACTATATCGCCGAGCTTATAACTTAAAATATCAACAACAACTTCCGGCTCTTCCTCATCAATCGGTTCCTCTATTACCAGAGGATCTTCACCTTGTTCTTCAATACTACATTCACTATCACACCCATCACCAAGAACCAAATTTCCATCGTCACATTCCTCTATGTCATCCAAAACACCATCTCCACATTCCCCCTCTCCTTCATAAGGAGAGAGCTGGGGTGAGGTATTAATATTCTTTGGACTACCTCCAATAACATCGCTAGTTTGCCAACCATTTCCATCTATTCGCTCCATGGTTTGTTTGGTATCATTATCACCAGCCTGCCAACCCAAAGAAGCGTCTACTATATCAACTATTAAATCATTATTATCTCTTAACTCCAATGCTTCACCTATATTACCAAACGCCCCAACATATATCAAATCAGCTAAAACATTAGACACACTTCCATCATCCGTTCTTTCAAGTAAAAAATAATTATCTGCTAAAATAATCCCGCTTAAATTTATTTCGGGTGAACCGTCTTGTGCTATTATTTTCCAACCTTCTAGATCAATATCAATACTCGTCATATTTCGGAGTTCAATCCACTCATCATTACTAGATACCTCAGTCCCCATCCAAGCTATTTCATTAATAACAACTTGTTCGCTATCTGCTCTAATATTTTTTTGACAACAAAAAAATCCTGATAACAAAAATAACAGGACCAAAATTTTTCCTCCTTGAATTTTCATAGATATAAATTAGACATTAATAATCTTACTTATATTTTACACAACTATAGAGCTTTGGTAAACAAAAAACAACAGATTGCTCTATCGTTTCTCTAAATTATCTCAAGGAGAAATACCGAAAGGCAGGTTATATATATTATATTATAATCCGTGGATGTGTTCAATAAGAATTCTTTAATAAATCTAGGTACTTATAATAGCGACTCCCACCCCTTCCATTATTTATTAATCCCCTAAATATTGTATTTAATAAACATGGAAAAAGTGATAATCAGCTCAAAAAACTATATTAAATATATTTTATTTTATTTAATATTAAATAAAGAAATTTTTGAAAATTATCCTTAAAAAAATTTTTGTTATAGAAATTACGCTCGTGAAAATCTAAATATTTCTTATTGTGAATATATTGAAGCTTCATTTACAAGAGACGAATGTTATACTATAATTGCAATAGATAATAATAATCTCTCTATTTGCGAAACAGCAAATTTTTCATTATCTTCAGCAAAAATATACTGTAAAGATTCACTTTAAAATACTAAATAAAAAATATATGAAAATAAATAAACTGTCCCGGCTGGCATTTCCAAAATTCATAAAATTGAATTTTGGCGAAGAAGGTTATAAAAAATGGCTGTTGTCTATATCTCCTGAGGCGAGAGAAATTTATACTAACAAAAAAGTTAATGATTGGTATGATTTGGAAAATATTTTTCTTGACCCTCTTCAAAAATTATGCGATCTATTTTATGATGGCGACTTCTTTGGAGCAGAAGAATTGGGAAAATTTGATGTAGAAAGTTCAATTAACCGTATATTAAAATTTTTTGTTAAATTAGGCTCACCTGAATTTGTTATTAAAAAAACAAGTGCCATATTTGGGAAATACTATAAAGGTGTAAGCGCTGAAATAATTAATCTAGAAAAAAATAAAACAAGAGTAAGAGTACATAATTTCGAAAATATGAAAAAAATAAATGAGCATCTTCTTATTGGTTGGATGATAAGAGCTTTAGAAATTTCCGGAGCTAAAAATATAAAAATAAATACTGAACAAAAAAATATTAACAATAAAAATGTTATTGATTTTTTTGGCACTTGGGAGTAGGTTGATATTTTGTACTTGTGATAAATAATTATCAAAAAATAATAAATAACCTTAAAAAAATTTCTAACTCTCAAAAAAACCCAAATATTGTAAGGATTCTTTAAAACAAATAAAGAAAAATACAGCGAAAGTAATATTTTATATTAATAACTTGGACACACAAACTTTTAGTAGATAGAGATTATTCTACTACTTTTATATCAAAGCTTAAACTGTATAATTTATTATGCGGTTTTTTATTTAATCCTCTCCACAATCTCAAATCTTACTACCGAAGCATTATTCATATCTTTCCTTCAACCTCACCTTAAAGCTAAAAGTTGGTAGTTTTGAGAACATACCAACTCATTAAT
>CAZTIC010000028.1:0-13861 GCA_964613625.1 uncultured Gammaproteobacteria bacterium
TTGGAGAGTTCGCTAAGTAAGTTATTTACAATATCAACAGCATCAAGCTTTGTTATCTCTTCTGCTTTTTGATTATTGATTATTTGGTCCAGAATTGAAGTGTTATTCATATTATTTATTCAGACGCATGGGCAATCTTTCGATTACGTATTATTAAAATAATGTTCTATAAATTCTAAAACATTATCTAATTTAAATTATTATTAACTAATATAGCACGAAATATTATTTATGTCAAGAAATATATTAATAAGAATAAAAAAAAATAACCTACTACAGTTAATTTTGCTAATATTAAATAAATATTTTGACTAATACCCAAAATATTGCACCTCTTCATAAAGTTGAATCTTGAACTTGTCTCTAATTTGTTGTTTTATAAAACTAATCAACATAATAACATCTTCCGAGCTAGCGTTACCTGTATTTACTATAAAGTTAGCGTGCTCCAAGCTTATTTTTGCTCCCCCGATGGTCTTTCCCTTGAGACCCGCCAGATCAATCAACCAACCCACACCAACCTGCCCTGATTTAACTACTTTATCCTCCTCTGCTTTACTACTTAACCATTCATTATTTTTTAAAATATCACTAAATTGTAAATTTTTAAATACACATCCAGCATTAGGTAGTTTTGGTTGAATATTGATTCTATTTTTCAAAACTCCTTCCATGTTAGAATTTATTTTTTTTTTGTTTCCATTTTCTAATTTCAAAACAACTTTAAAAATAAGATAATTTCTTGCGTCTTTAAAAATACTACTCCTATAAGAAAAATCACAAAAATTCTTACTAAATATTTCAAATTTTCTTTTTTTATAATTATAAGCTTCTACAGTTTCAACAATATCAGACATAAAATAACCATAAGCCCCAGCATTTCCAAGAACAGCCCCGCCAACCGTAGCACCAGGAATACCAATAGCCCATTCTAGTCCGCTAAGATTACTACCAACCGCTAAACGCGCTGATTTAGCCAAAATAGCACCCGCACCGCATTCCAGTCTTTCGCCTTTAATAGCTATATCATTATTTATTAATTTAACTACAAGCCCGTCTACTCCATCGTCATTTATAATCAAATTACTGCCTCCACCCAACATAAAAACTCTAATGTGCTTTTTGGCTACCCATTTAAAAATCTCTCTAGTTTCGTCCTTATCTTTGGTCTCAATAAAATATCTGGCCGGTCCACCTATTTTGAAGGTAGAATACGGCGCCAAAGGAATATTTTCTTTAATTTTTTCTTCTATATTCATATACTTAAATACTAGCAAATATTATAAATAAATCAATTATTTGCAAACCCAAGCGATTCCTTGTTATAATAGAGATAAGCTTTGATTGTTTGTTTAGAAAATCCTCTAATTCTTAGTTCTCGCAATAAACTAAATATTGGATCTCTCGATTCTCTAGTCGTTCTTAAAGAATTTGATGTATTCATAAACCTCCCTGATTACACATTATTAATTTTATTTTCACTAATTTTAAATAAAAAAACAACAAATTCGTATATAACTTGTTATATGAAATAGAAAAAAACCTCTTTTATTAATTAATTTTTTGGCAATTTATTTGCCAATAATATAAAATTTATGACTCAAGAAGAAATAAAACCACAAGACCAAACAATTGAGCAACCAATAACAAATATGGAGAGAGACCAGCAAATCAGTGAAAAACTTCAATCTAATTTAGAAAATCTTAAAAGTTTTGAGCCTTCTGGTGATATCGCTTCTGATTTTAATAATTTACTCGAACTAACTAATCGTGATAGTTTATATAAAAAAGTTGATCAAAGCGAAAATCCGCATGTTGTTTTAGCTGGACTTACTGGGATAAAAACAGCCTGGGAGCAAACCATGAGGGACCCAAATAAAATTGATACAGAAAACGAAGCGAAACGACTATTTTTTATTGACGTACCACAAGCAGAACTAGAAACTATAAACCAAGTCATAAATTTTTATCTTAATAAGTACTCTGATGAAAAAGAAAAAATCTCAGATGAGGATTTTGAAAAATTCAAAAAAGACGCAGAAAACTTAAAAACAGAAAATATCGAGTCAACTACTAAAAATAACGAAACATCGCTAAAAACAATTGAAAACGACCTTAAATTAACAGAAGAAGATAAAGAACTATATAGACAATGGCAAAAAACCGCTGACGAATTACAAAACATGCCCATCTCTGGTAATATCACAGAAGACTTTAATAAATTTGTTGAATTAACTGACGATGACAATCTTTTTAATAAAGTTAATTCAAACGAAAAACCTGATACTGTCCTTCTAAATTTTGTTAAACTTCAAACTACTTGGGAGAATGCGTTTTCTGTGCATGAAGCTAGACCGGCTGTTCAAAAGTCTGCTATGAGAGATTTTTTCTTGAGTAATTTGAATAAAAATATTGGAGTTGCCAAAAAATTTGTTGACTATTACAAAATCAAACAATCAATGTAGAATAAATTGCCAAAATATTAAAAAAGAGGAGGCTTTTTGTCTACACCACATAACACCTGCATATGCGGTTCCAGAAATTCACCTTTATTACATTTTTTTTCTTCCGCTCCGCTTCAAAAAAAGAATAATAAGAAGAATAAATTTCTTTCACCCAAATTTTAAAAAATTTTTATTTATATAAGATTCAAAACAATACACAGCAAAAGTTACAGTTCGTTTAATTAAACTGTAACTTTTTTGAATTAGCTAGATTTTTATAACCTAATACTCATATAATTTCTAATCCACATCCCCCATCTCCTGTAACTTCAACAACTTCGCATACAAACCACCACTAGTTTGTGATAACTCAATATGACTACCCTGCTCAACCACTTTCCCATTTTCTAGAACCACTATCTTATCCGCTTTCTTGATAGTACTAAATCTATGAGCAATAATTATCATAGTTCTGCCTTTGCTAATTTTTTCCATAGCATCCTGAATAAGCTTTTCGGAATAACTATCCAAATTGCTAGTAGCTTCATCAAAAATTAATACTTTTGGATTAGCCAGTATTGCTCTAGCAATACCAACTCTCTGACGCTGTCCGCCTGATAGCTTTATGCCTCGTTCACCAACCAAGGTATCATATCCATCTGCTAATTTATCTATAAATTCTTCAGCGTTTGCTATTCGAGCCGCAGCCTTTATCTCTTTTGAACTAGCACTTGAATTTGCATATGCTATGTTTTCACTTACACTACTATTAAATATCTCTACTTCCTGCGGAACTATAGCGATACTACTTCTAAAAGCATACAAATCATATTTCTTTAAACTATTATCATCCAATAACACTTCTCCTTTTTGTGGATCGTAATGACGATATATCATTCTAGCTACAGTAGTTTTACCTCCACCCGAAGGACCTATCAAGGCTGTAACGCAACCAGAGTTTATCTTTAAATTAACATTATCAAGAGCTAATTCGCTTGAATCTGGATAAGCAAAAGATAAGTTTTTTAATTTTATTTCACCCTCAACCTTCTTGGGCTTTATTCCATTCTTTGGATTTTTGATATCAATCTCTTCATTAACAAGATTTATGAAACGTTTTACAGCTACCGCCCCTTCTTCTGCCTTATCATAAAATCTAGATAATCTATAAAGAGAAAAATATGCCTTTTCCGATAAAGTCACTACAAATACCAATGTACCAATAGTTACGCTCCCCTGCCAAACTAAATAAACACCCAATAAAAGTATAATCGAACGACCTAGGTCAATTATCAGGTTGCGACCCAGACCAAAATTGAGCAATTTAAACCATTCTAAAATTTCATATTTCTTAATTTTTGCTCGTAAAGTTTTAAATTTATTTATCTCACTTTTTTCCTGTACAAAAGACTTAACAGTATTTATATTTATAATTGACTGTCCCATTATACCGGATGATACTTCATAATCCTTGTGCCTTTGCTTTCTAACTGGATGCAGATCTTTATTAACTTTATATGTAATCCAAATAAATAATGGAGCAAAGATCAATAAAGAAAGAGCAAATCGCCAATCCACTATCAAAAGTACGATCAAAGTCACAAATAATTGTACAAAGGTAGGTATAACTTCCCATGACAAATTGGCCAAGAGCTCAGTTATTTTATTCATACCTCTCTCAATCTTGGTTATCTTGTTGCCAGTATTTTCCTTCTCATGATATGAAAGAGACAAATAAACTAATTTTTTCTGAGCATTTACGGGTAAATAAAATTCTATATCAAGTAATATTTTAAATATCATCTTGTCTTTGAAATAATGAATCAAAGAATTAAACTGTTCACTCACAAATACAAGTAATATTAATATTAATATCGGCATTACTTCCTCTGGAGTGAATGAGGTTAATTTATCAATAATAAGCTTGAGCAAATACGGACCAATCAGTCTTGCAGCCTCAAAAAGCACAGTTAAAAACGTCAGAAATTTTATCTGCTTTTGAGATGGTTTAAGTAGTTCCCACAACTCAAACCAAAAACTCTTTTCTTGCTTGTCCGCCGTAGCTTTAGAAGCGTAGGAGGATTTTTCTTCTTTTTTCATAAATAAAAATAAGATTTTATTAATCTATACATTATTATACGTAATATAAGAG
The DNA here is from genome assembly GCA_964613625.1 of uncultured Gammaproteobacteria bacterium. Classification (GTDB taxonomy): domain Bacteria; phylum Patescibacteriota; class Patescibacteriia; order Patescibacteriales; family CAZTIC01; genus CAZTIC01. The sequence goes on from CAZTIC010000028.1 coordinate 4,597, forward strand.
AAAATGTTACATTCCCCTGTCATTGCGAGCGACAGCGAAGCAATCTAGCTCCACGAACATTAAAAACAGATTGCCGCGTCGCTCCGCTCCTCGCAATGACAAAGAAGTGACGTACGTACGACCGTACGTACGTTACACAACCAAAAGACGTCCGATGTCTATATAGACATCGGACGTCTTAATCGGCTTTGACATAAATCTATTACTATGATAATTTAATCGGACTTCACATCCGGGCTTATTTATTTTAAATTTTTTTATAATATTAATTTTTTACTAAATTCTCTCCAATACGAAACACATCCCCAGCCCCTAAAAGTAAAACCACATCACCCCTCTCAATATTATCTCTTAAATAATCCTCAACTTCTTTCAATGTCGAAATATTCTCTACCTTTTTTCCTTCATCCTGTTCTTTAATTTTCTTAACCAAATCTGAACTATGAACACCTCCTTGCTCTTCCCGAGCAGATCCATATATATCAAGCACTATCACTTCATCTGCTAGATCAAAGCTCTTAGCAAAGTCATCTAGCAAAGCCTTGGTACGAGTAAAGGTATGGGGATGAAATACTGCCTTGATCTTATTATCAGGATATTTTTGTTTGATGGCATCAAATGTAGCTTTTACCTCTGTAGGATGATGAGCATAATCATCAATAATAGTAGCCCCCATATACTTTCCCATTACCTCCATTCGTCTAGCTGTTCCAGTAAAGCCCTCTAGATGTGTTCGAATACTCACCAAATCAATATCCATCTCAATACAAGCAGCAATCACGGCTAGAGCATTGTAGATATTATGCCGACCTGGCATCTCAATACTAAAATCACCTAGTAAACCACCTTCTTCGCCTTCGTCGTCAACGCCTAATTTCACCTTAAAATATTGCTTTCCATTTTCGAACTTTATATCATAAGCCACGTAATCAGCCGCTTCTTGAATAGCATAAGTCGCTACCCTACCTCGACAATTAACTTGAGCTATTTTCCTTATTTCAGGATCATCAAAATTAGCCACCAATATACCATCTTTTGGAATCCTTTTTATAAAATCAATAAACGTATCCACATAATCATCCTTGGTAGAGAAAAAATCAGGATGATCATATTCGATATTATTAAGAAGTACTACATTTGGATTAAAATACTGAAGCTTATTTTGATATTCATCAGCCTCTATCACTAAGTAGTCAGACTTACCAACAATACTAGCGCCATCAAACTGCGGTACTCTAGCTCCCACCATCACAGAGGGAGTTTTACCTGCCTGCTCTAAGACATAACCAAGCCAAGCCGTAGTGGTGGTTTTCCCATGAGTACCAACCACTGCTATCCCATAATACTGATTAAAAATCTCACCCAAAGCCTCAGCAAATTTTACAGTTTTCACTTTACTATTCAAAGCGACATTCACTTCCACATTAGTTTTTTCATTATACGCAGTAGAATAGATTATCAAATCAGTATCTTTTGGAATATTATTTTCATCAAAATTCTCGATAACTTTAATTCCAGCTTTTTCTAGAACTTGATCTGTCATAAACTTCTCATCAATATCAGACCCACTCACCTCATAACCCTTACCAACCAAAAACTGAGCCAGCATAGTCATGCCAACCCCCTTAATCCCAATCATATATATCTTTTTTATCTTGGATAAGTCCATGTATATTATTTTTACAAATATTATTTAAATGATATAATAATTATATTAAAATTATTGCTTAATATATACACAATGTCAATTAAATAAAACAATTATGAGCATAGAAAAATCAAATATACTGCCTCATCAAAGAATAGAACCAATAAAAAATTTCAGCGAACAGGACCCAAGGATTAATAAACAGCTATTTATTAAGATTCTAGAAATGGGCGGAATATCTAGAGAAGGAGAAAACATAACTCCAAATGATTTGTTTTCCATCCCTAAAGAACTTACTAATGATGAGGTTAATCATTCAATTGCATCTGCACTAGAAATAAAACCAGAAGAAATGAATGATAATATGGAAAAAATATCAGAATGCTTTCAAGATGCTAAATCTTTTTTAAACAATTATTTACTTCAAGGCTTCCCAAAGGAAATTCAAAAAATTAACGGCTTCAAAAACCAAAAAGAATTATTAAATTTTTTAAGAAAAACTAAAACATTGAATAAAGGAGAGGCTATGACATTCTCACCTATCGCTTGCTCTCTTACGTTAGCAACGCTCGCTGAATGGGAATATAGAAAGGGAAATTTCGAGGGATTAAAAAATGAAAGCGAATATGTGGATAGTAAATTATTCGAAAAGGATAAAGATGGAGTTTCTCATTTTCATGAAGTAACAACAAAAAATGATAAAGACTGGTCCGAGATAGGTGTCTTAACCGATAAAGATGAATGGGTAAACGCCTCGTACACATACAGAGGAAAGGGTAAGGATAGTACAATTAATAAAATATTAAAAAAACCAGAACTTACTGCTAAAGAAGTAATCAAGGATGGTATAGGGTTAAAGTTTGAAGTTAAAACAAAAGATGATGCTAAAAAATTAATAACTTTTTTATCCAAAAATCTACAATCTAATTTTGATATAAATAAATTATTTCTTTCAAATATAGGTAACTTACTCTCTGAAGACGATATGGAGAATTTAAAAATTGAGCTAGATAATGATAAAACTAAAATACTTGAAGAAAATAATCCCTCTTCTCATAAAAATTTTCAAACGTTAAAATTAGAAGGCGAAATTAGAGTTCCTGAAAATGGTGAAGAAGGGCGAATGCTTGTTAATAGAAATTTTGAGATTCAAATTGTTTTAACTAACAATAATAATGAAACTGGACTTGTCCAACACTCTATCTACAAAAGAGCCCAAAAATTAAATTCTTATACTAGATTATTCGGCTCTTTTTCTGAAAAATATTTTGATTTAGTTTGTGATGAAGCTAGTAAAATCTCTAACCTAGGAACAAAAAAAATAAAAAATTATATTAAACAACGATTTTTAGTAAAACTCTCTACTCCAAAAACAAAAAAACCAAAATTTGCTACAAAAGATCATATTAAAAGATGGCAAAAAACTAATTTTTTACCAGAGGATATTACTGTTAGAAAAAAATAAAAAAAACAATCCCGATTATTTGGGATTGTTTTTTTTTATTTACTAATCATATTATTAATAATCTTCACCACCCTCTCATTAGCACCCCTCTTAATAACCTTCGAAACATTCTCACTAAACAATTTTTGCAATTCTTTATCATTCAATAACTCCCTTATCTTTTCAATAAATAGTTCTTTTGAAAGGTCTTTTTGATTCAACACAAATGCAGCATTATTATCTCGAAAAACTTGAGCATTTTCCTCCTGATGCGAGTCAGGCATTGGAATAATAATTGATGGCTTTTTTAGGTGTGAAATCTCGGTCAATGATCCTAGTCCCGCTCTAGTCACTATCACGTCTGCAACTCGCAAAGCTTCTGACATTTCATCTCTTTGTAAAAATTCAAATTGTTTATAATTAGATGATAAAGTTTTTTGATTTATAAATTTTCCTTTTCCTGTAACATGGATAATCTGACAAAATCTAGTTAACTCCTCTAGGCTTTCTTCAACTAATTTATTTATAGCCATTGCTCCTGTTCCCCCACCAACAACCAAGACTACTGGTAAAACACTTTTAAAATCAAATTTATTTTTAGTTGAAGATTCATTGCCTGTAACTAAATTCCTGACAAAATTTCCCACCCAAATGGCCCTATCACCATAATCCTGAAATGACTTCTCAAAAGTCACAGTCACAACATCAGCGAATGGTGACATTAGCCTGTTAGCTAGTCCCGGTCTCGCATCTTGCTGATGAATCAAAACTGGCACACCAAAAAACCAAGCCGCCCAAACTACAGGTACACTCACAAAACTACCAGCACTTATCACAATACTGGGTCTATGCTTCAATACAAGAAAAGAGGCTTTAAAAAATCCAGCTATAACAAAAATTGGATCAACTAGGTTTCGCCAAGATAAATATCGTCTTAGTTTGCCATTAGGCACAGACATATATTTAATCCCCTCTTTAACCACCATTTCTTTCTCAATACCATCCCTAGTTCCAATCCAGAGAAATTTATACCCATCCCCCTTTAAAGCGTCATAAATTGCCAAAAGCGGTGACACAGATCCACCTGTCCCACCTCCAGTTAATAATATTTTTTTAGTTTTGTCTTTCATTATACCAGTTATTGCCTTATTACTAATATTATTATATCATAAAATCATATAATACCATTACATTAATAAAATATAAATACTTATTTTATGCCATATCTAAAATTTATATCTGACAAAAATCTGATTACTGCTGTTAAAAAAGTAGTAAACACCTTGGAGAAAGCTACCGATGAGGTAGAAGAAAAATTTTATAGCAATGTAATAGATCCATTTTCTGCTCTTTTTCATGCTACTACATTAGAAATGTCATTCGATGAATGGACAGAATTAGAAAAAAGTAGACAAGTACAAAAAACATTTCAAAATGCAATTGGAAATTTTCATCAAGATATCCTTGGATCAATACATGGGTGGACTAATTTAGGCACTGGTAAAGGATTAGATGTTGAAAACAAAAGAAAAAAAATTATTGCTGAAATTAAAAACAAACACAATACCACAAAAGGTAACCACCAAGTAAAAGTGTATGATGATATGAAAACTATTGTGAAAAGTAAGCCCAATTACACAGGATACTATGTCGCAATAATACCAAAAGGACAAAAACAATTTAACAAACCATTTACACCTTCTGAAAAAAAGAAAAAACGTCCAATTAATCAAAAAATTAGATTAATTGATGGAGTAAGTTTTTATAAAATGGCAACTAGACGAAAAAATGCACTCGCAGAATTATTTAAAGTATTACCTATAGTCATTTCCAAACAACACAAATATAAAATAAACAAACAGGATTTTAAAAAACACCTTGAATTATTTGAAAGAGCCTTTTCCACAGAATAACCTTTACGTAGGCATTGGTTATCTGCTATAATTATGATAGATAATAATTCTATCATTTTTTTTATGAAAAACAAACAAAAATATTTCACTGCTGGTCAAGCAGCTACCCTACTAAATATTTCTATTGATACAATTAGACGCTGGGATAAATCAGGTTTAATTAAATCATTTCGAAATGATATAAATGCAAGAATTTTTTTATTAGATGAAATTAAAAGAATCCAAAATAAATCTGGTAGCAAAACAAAAAAATTCAAAATTTTGAAAAATAAAAAAAAATCGCCATACACTGTAATAGAATTATTTGCTGGTGCTGGTGGAACCGCCATCGGTATGGAAAATGCAGGCATTGAGCACGTCTTGTTAAACGAATATGACAAACACGCCTGTGAGACCTTACGAACAAACAGGCCAGATTGGAATATTGTTGAAGATGATATCCGAAATTTAAAATTTAAAAAAGGCCAAGCAGATATTGTCCAAGGTGGGTTCCCCTGTCAAACTTTTTCCTATGCTGGAAAAAAAATGGGCTTTGAAGACATACGAGGAACTTTATTTTTTGAATTTGCCAGATGTGTGAAAGAAGTTAGGCCTAAAATTGCAATCGGAGAAAATGTTAAAGGTTTACTCAACCACGATGAAGGGAGGACGCTCAAAACAATGGTTTCTATTTTAGAGGAACTTGGCTATAAAGTGAAATACAAAGTGCTTCGATCACAATATTTAGATGTATCACAGAAACGAGAGCGTTTAATAATTATCGGTGTGCGAAATAACTTGGATATCCCTATAGCATTTCCTAAAGAGAAAAACTACATTATCCCCCTTCGTGAAGCACTTCACAAATGTCCGGAGTCAGAAGGACAAAAATACCCTGAAAAGAAAAAAAAGATTTTAGAACTTATTCCACCAGGAGGATACTGGAGAGAATTACCAGTGGATTTACAAAAAGAATACATGGGTGCAAGTTATTATATGGGTGGAGGAAAAACTGGTATGGCCAGGCGACTTTCTTGGGATGAACCATCTCTCACCTTAACCTGCAGTCCAGCTCAAAAACAAACTGAACGATGTCACCCAAAAGAAACTCGTCCACTGACCGTGCGTGAATATGCAAGAATCCAAACATTTCCAGATAGTTGGAAATTCGCAGGCTCTATTTCACAACAATATAAACAAATAGGCAATGCTGTACCTGTAAATCTTGGGTATCATATTGGTGATACTCTTATAAAAATGTTAAACGGTGAGGTTGAGGAAGAAATTGAAGAAAAAATCCCTGTTCAACAACAAATGTTTGCATTTGCATAATAAAAAAACAATAAGTTCGGATATCACTTGTTATACGAAATATTCTAAAATTTAATTATATTAATTCACCTTTGGCGAATTAAAGGGGTAAATAATTTATTAAAAATATGAATTTAAAAGAAAAAATCAATGGAATAGTTTTTGGGATTAAATTCTCAAAATCTTTTAGAATTCCTGATGTTGCAGGTGAGGTTATCGATGACATTCTATATAATGAAAAATCTCCCTTTGGAAAAAAATATTTCCCGAAGATTTCAGTGAGAACTTTTGAAAGAATTTTACACAATCCAGAAACAGGAGAATATCTTAGGATTAATACAGACGATATTATTTTTGGCATTGTCGTGAACAAAAATTTTGATGAAAAATATAATTGGATTAAAAACGAAGTATTTAAATATCTAAGCGATCATTTATTTAAAAAATATAACATCAAATATATTAAAAGATTTGGTATTGTTTTTAATCACGAAATTGAAAAAGGTCAAAATTTTGTTAATGCAATAAAAACATTAACCAACCATCAGATTGAAGATGTTGAAAATATTATTCTTTCGTTTTCTAAAAAAAGCGTAAGTACAGATGGAATACTCAGGAAAAATGTAAAAGATTATCGTAATACAAACTACACTTTTGAGGAAGTAGAAAGTTCTCTTTTTGCCAGTCTTGACTATCAATATTATTTCGAACCAATTGTAGAGGATTTAAGAGAATGTTCTACTGATAAAATTTTAGACAATGCAAAATCATTTCTTGAGCAACATTATTACAAATGGTTAATACAATGTTATGACAAAAATGAATCTAGGTAGATCTTCACACGCAGGTAAGAGTCCGGACGAAGTTGAAATATATAAAAAATTTTTGAAAGAAAAACGCGGACTTGAAAAAACTGTTGAAGATGCACAGAAATTATACAAAACGGATTCATCTTCTTTTGAGGATGAAGAAATTAAGCCTGCAAAAATACAAAAAACTTCAAAATTTTTAAAGCTAAAAGACTGGTTTATGGATAATTTAGTAACTGCCGTTCTCGCTGGCCTTTTTATTGCAGCTGTTGGATGGGCCTGGAATATAACTTTTGATATTAAAATGCAAACTTTTGAAATAAAAACCGTAAACACAAACATTACAAACATGAAAGATAATATTAAAACCCTAGAAACCAATAATTCAAATGAGCAAACGAATTTTAATAATTTAAAACAAAGTTTTGAAGTTTTTAAAACAGAAATAAAAAAAGATATTGAATTTATAAAAAAGAAAATTAAATTTTAAATAAATTATTTACCCCTTCATTATTCGCATAGCGAATAATAATATAACTAAATTTTAGAATACTTAAACCACGCTGCGCTCTCGCTAGCGCTCGGGTCGTACAACAACACGATAAGCGGAAAATTGCTCAACCCGCAATTTTCCCAAATTCTCTTTCTCTTTTTCGATAGCTCGTCCCTCGAGAATTTTATCAAAAAAAAGCGAACTTCACTTCATCGGTAAACGTTAAATGAAATAATAAAAAACTTTTAATACTATGAAAATATTTATATCATATCGTTTTACAGGTGAAGATATGAAAGCTCTAGAAGTAGTACTAGGTAATATTACTAAAACACTTAAATCAAGAAGATATGATTTTTTTTGCTCATTTTATAAAGAAGATTATTTTAAAAAGCAAAAATTTTCCAGGGATCAAAGATATGAATACTATATTCAAAATCTAAAAGATTGCGAAATAATTTTATTTTTTATTAAATCAAACGATTACAGTGAAGGAATGGAGACAGAACTTGATCAAGCCATTAAACATGATAAAAAAATAGTTGTAGCTATACAAAAAAATCTTGGCTTTACAAATTTTCGCAAAAACGCTCATGATATTATCGAATACAGAAACCTAGAACATTTTTACAAAATTTTAGAAACATATGATTTCTAAAAAATAATTAAGTATAAAATATTAAAATAAAAAAGCCCGGTTTGTAAAAATACTGGGTTTTTTGTAAAAATAATGTCAATTGTTAACTGTCAAAAGTTAATTGTTAAACCTCGTCTGCTTACTAATATTCACAAGTATCCCAATGGCCACCAAAGTAGAAAAAATGGCCGATCCACCATAACTAATCAAAGGAAGCGGAACTCCCGTCATAGGCAATAAACTTATCATCCCACCAATATTAAGCATAGCTTGTACAAATATCCAACTTACAATACCGATAGCCAATATCCTCCCAAATCCATCTGGGGCATGCTTAGCCACCATTACTCCTCGATAAAACAAAAATGAAAATAATAATATTAAAATACTACTAAATACCAATCCAACTTCTTCAGCTATGATCGCAAATATAGAATCACCACTTACTTCTGGTAAATAAAGAAACTTTTGCTTTGATTCTCCCAGTCCTCTACCCAAAAACCCACCAGAACCCACTGCGATTAGCGATTGATTTACTTGATAGCAGATATCGTTAGAACTAAATGACGGGTCTGCCATGCACTTAAATCTATTCATTTGATATGGCTTCATATAAAGCATGAGCATAAAAGCAATAGAGCCAATTAGAATCATTATCACAATATGGCTCACCCTTCCTCCACCCACAAAATACACTATCAAAGATGTAGTGGCAATAATAAATAATGTGCCTATATCTGGTTGAAGTAACATCAAAAACGCAATAGTCCCTAAAACAAAAACAAAAGGACCACTTCCTTGATGAAAATCAGTTAACTTTTTCCCTCTAGATTCAAGCCAGGCTGCTAAATATAGAAGAAATGATATCTTTACAAACTCTGAAGGCTGAAGAGAAAAACCAAACACATTTATCCAACTTCTTGCCTTGCCATAGTGAGCCGAAAGACCAGGAATAAAAACTAAAAGAAGCAAAACAATAGAAAAAATTAAAAAAGCAAAAGCAAATTTTTTCCATTTGTGATAATCAACCC
>CAZTIC010000029.1:0-13518 GCA_964613625.1 uncultured Gammaproteobacteria bacterium
ATTTATTATATTTTAACCTTTAGAAGTGTAAACCCCTTTGCTGCAATGTTAACAAACTTTTAAAAAAAAGACATTCGATGTCTATATAGACATCGAATGTCTCTATCTAGTTCCTAAATAAAAATCTTAATTAACCACAACTTTCACATCTTGTGAAGGGCTTCCACTTACTACTGCTTCTATTCCAGAATGATCACTTTCAGCTTCGAGTTGAGCAAAATATAATTGAAATTCTTCCGTATTCACACCTCTGTCGGCGTCTACATAAATATTAAATGTCTTAGTTACATCTTTTTCTAAATTTAAATTTCTCATTGATATCTTATTAGCACCTGACGTAGGCTTACTAATTGTTCTCAAAGTTCTTCCTGTGTCAGTATCAACAATCCTTAGATCATCATAACCTCGACTATATGAGAAACCTTCGTTTGAAGTAATTATTATAATATAATCCAATTCTACTTCTTCATCACCAATGTTACTCACACTAAAACTACCAACTAGATTTCCTTTTTCTCCACTTACAACCTGTCCACCGGCTTGAACTGTCATTTGAACTCTAGCTGTACCAAAATAAACTGGCTTACTATCTATCCCTAATCCATTTACAACTGTATTAATACCAGAAGTATAACTAGTAGCAGTAATATTTGTAAGCCTCATTTGAGTTTGAGATACATTCAAATCAGTTTCAGTGTCAGCCACCAATCTAACCTCATATCGTTTAGCATCAGCAAGCTTACTTTCAAAACCTCCAAAATATAACGTATCAGTAAATGGCTGAGCGATTACCTCGCCAACTTTCTTATTACCAATATACGCTTGAACGTTGCTAAAACCATTATCATAATTCACCAATCCTGAAGTATTACCTTTAGTAAATGTTAAAGAAGTTACTCTTGTGTCATCACCGTATGAGGTTTCAATATAAAAATTAGCTATCTCAACTTTTTTCTGACCCTTAGTTATGTATGTTCCAGAGACTTCATTATCATTATATACAAATAAATTTGATCTACTCACTATCAGAGTCTTACTGTCTATATTTGATTCTTCAACATACAACACACCTGTCTCAAGTTGATAAGTAACACTATTTATAGTTAAATAATATTTATCACCTTGTTTTGCTGATTCTGGGATCTCTGATATTACAGCGAGCTGAATACTCTTTTTTTCTTGAAGCTTAATATTTGACACATCAAAACCATAAACTTCTGCACCACCGTTTAAACTGCTTATCATTTCCCCTGTTTCATAATTTACTAAATACACTGGTTCAGAAATAGCTGGAGCGCTATCACTTCTATGTATCTGAATTTTTATATCTTCTAATACTATAGTTTTATTATTGTTTCTAATTTCGTATACCCCCAATATAACACCTTCTTGTTCTGCAAAAACTCCGTTGCTTGGTGTTGAATCCTGGGCCAATATACCTAGAGATTTTCTAACAATGCTTATATTTTCATCAATATTACTTATAACGCCAGAAGTGTCGTATCCATGCATTTCTCCTTCTCCGACAACCTCTTTTACTTGCATATTTATTGTAGCCTTATCGCCACCATCAATATCAGCTGTAACCCAAAAGGTTTTACTTCTGTTTTTTTCAATAACATAGTCATCTAAATAAAAAGTTATATCTTTATCATTCATTGCTTGCGCACTGGCTAAACTATTATTTTTTTCATCCTTTAACACAAATTTAGATAAATCATAGTCACGAGCAGTACCAGAATTTGTAATCACAATTTTTTTCAATAACACGTCTTCACTTTTACTAATCTCTTTAATTGTAAATTTAATTATTTTTTGATCAGTCGTACCTATTGATAATTCATTATTACTCAAATTTGCTGTTTGCTCTGTAATATTTATTTTACCCAATACACCGTCAGCATCCAATAAATTATGCGGGCTAGCTTCAATCGGGAAACTACCTATTACTTCAGAATCACTTTTTAAATTAGCTGGCAAAACAATTGAGGCTTGAATAGTTTGATTACTAATATCAACATCAGTACTAAATATATCAACATAAAGTTTAATAATTTTTTCTTCTCCCGAATTTATAATTAAGGAATCATTAAAAACAAATCTAACTTCATTATTATTTAGGCTAGTAGTAGTTCTTACTTCCGCTGAATTACCAACTACAATCTTTACAGACTTTAATAATTCTCTGTTAAATACGCCGTTTATTTTAAAATTAATTTCATGAATTCTTACAACACTATTAGTAGAAGTTAATTTAAAAACTCCAATCAAATTATTATTAGTATCCAGAGGAACAAATTTGTCGACAGGACTAGAGCTATCTAACTCAACAACTAATTTATTTTCTCCATTGTACATAGACGTATCATAAGAAGCGATACTTTGCACAGTATCAGCAGAATAAATAGTGGCTAAATAGTCATCTTCGTATGTATCTAAATCAACTTGAAGTATATTTACAATATCAGACCAATTAAATCCATATTTAAAAAATTCACTTTCAGATTGTACCCAAGCTTTCTTGCCATCTCTGATATAAAAAACTCTAGGGTCTTCATGGGTTTTTACCAAACTTACATTAGGTAATATATCCAAAGCCTCTTGATCTACTATTTTCACATCCTCCCATTTATTACCATAAGCCAGATAAGAAGTTTCGCTTGTATATGCTTTTTTGAAACCCCTGACATGATTTATATAATATACGGTTGGATTATCAACAAATCTTACTTGTCTAAAACTAGGATTAATTGATATCGTGGACGCATTTGTGCTACCTGCAAAAGCAAAAATAATTACAATAACAACAAATTTGACAGCTAACGATCCAACCATCAATTTCTTGTATTTTATGAAGTTTTTTACTAAATTTAAAATAAATTTCATATAGATAATTTAATAAATAATACTTGATTTAATGTAGTATCATAGCATATTTTCATATTTTAGTCAAGTACTATCCCCTATTTTTCTTTAATATTGGCTATTTTTAGATAAAAAAAATCCGCCTAATGACAGAATTTTTATAACAACTACAAACTACTCTCTACCAACTAACCTATACAAACTAAAATCCTTATTAATCTTCTTCACCTTCTCGATTCTTAAATTAATATCCTTAAATCTACTATTATTTAAATACTCAATATCAGCCTCTCGGAATGAAAAATTGTAATAATATACCGGTAATAAATCCACCAATTTTGCATAACGAACATTCATTTTGTCATCATCAAATAACCCCACTATCACCTTTCTCTCTGGAAAAAATAATTTATCATGATACCTGGTTATTATTACCGAATTAGTTTCTGTTAAATTCATTACTTCAGTATACTCTTGTCTGGTGGCATTATTTTTGTAATACGTATAAACAAGCCCCTCTTCTGATCCAAACAACACGAAATTAATAGAATAAACCGAAACTATTGAAACAAATATAATTATTATTGAATTTATAATATATTTATTATCTATTTTATTGAAAAAATTTTTAGTTTTTGGCAAAAGTATATCTTGTTGTATTGGTTTCTTTTTTGGAAAAATTGCTTTCAAAAATCTATTCAAAAATAGAGATAAAAGCGGAATAGCACCAAGATAAATTGGCAACCAATACCTAGTGTACGAATTACCAATTGTAACCTGAGACTTATCAGGATTATCATGAAATTCCCAGCTTCCGTAATACAACACCAAAATAATAGACAATACAAAAAAATTAATTACATACACCCAATGCTTTCTCTTCCATTTCTTTATATCCTGAACAAACAAAAACAATCCAAAAAAAGCCAGCCAAAACAACCACGGGAACATATCTATAAAATAATAATAAAACATCTTGATCGAATCCTTGGGATGAAGTCCAAAATAAAATATATTTGATTTTATATTATTAAATAATTCCTTGTGATAAGCTAATTCCCCTACTACGGTATTGCCAATTATTTCACTAGTCGTTTCTTTGATTTCGTAAATTGATTGATTTATTTCCGGATAACCGAAACTAAAAAATGAACCATTTAATATTTGATTCCACGACATTATTGGTAGTACTGATATGAATAAAAAAGAAAGAAATATTATTAATTTAGTAATACCAACTTTTCTAATATTAAAAAGCCATGCAATTATCAAAATTGGCCCTAGCCAAATTAACTCTGAGGTTCTGATTATGATAGCCAGGCCGATAAAACTCCCGGCTAGTGCTGAATGAAGTAAGGGTAAATATTTTCTCCTAGATTTGACAATAAGCAATAAATAATAAAAACCAATCATAAGTAATGACATAAAAAGTATATTGTGAAACATACTTCTAGATGAATAATATAAATAGACAGGAAAACTCGCCAAAATAAAAGTCGATACCATTGCATTCTTTTTGCCAAAGATTTTTTGGACAAACAAAAAATAAAATATTATTCCAAACGCAGCTATTAGCGGCGTTAAATATGGCAATACTTTAAATGAAGTAAGGCTTACAATTTTTCCATAAATTATTATAATACCCAAAAAACTAACTGGTTTTATGAGTCCATTATCACTACGCAGACTTCTAGGATGAATTATATCATTTACTTCTAAATTATTTTTTTCGAATATACTAATCTCCCCAGTTTCACCGTATAGCTTCGCGAAAACATAATTAGCGGTAGCATCTGGAGACGACCACTTAACAAAACTATTACTTTGTGTTAAAAACACAAAACTAGAAGCAAATATAAAAAAAGTAACAGCCAGTAATAAAATAGCGAGCCAATGCCAATATTTTTGTATTAATTTTTTTAGTTTATATAAAGCCATATTTGTGCAATTATACTAACAAAAATTTCTAATTTTCGCAAATAAATAAGATTAACACATTGATTATTATACCATTATAAGCTAAGCTATTATTATAATTAATTTACTATTTACAAATTACAATTTACTAATTTTATGTCAAATTTCATAATAAACGGCGGGAAAAAGTTGAAAGGTAAGATAAAAACAAATTCCGCAAAAAACTCAGCTGTCGCCATATTGTGCACAGCTCCTTTATTAAGGGGAAAAACCACACTAGTGAACATTCCGGTTATTGAAGAAGTAAAAAGAATTATAGAAATACTAACATCAATTGGTATTGAAATAAAATGGACTGGTACTCACAAACTAGAAATCAATAATACAAAAAAAAATAATGTAAAGAATATTAATAAAAAATCATTTATAGCGACAAGGTCTGGCTTATTGCTTATCGGGTCTCTATCTGCTGTTCTAAAAAAATTCTCCCTTCCCAAGGCTAGCGGTTGCAAACTTGGAGAAAGAACTGTTAATCCACACATTATTGCTCTGGATCATCTGGGAATTAACTTGAAAGAAAATAATAGTTCATACGAAATAAATAAAAAATATCTGAAAGCTCGTGAATTCACAATGTACGAAACCGGAGATACCGCTACCGAAAATGCAGTCCTAGCTGCTGTTACTATCCCTGGGACTACAATAATTAATTTTGCTGCCTCCAACTACATGGTTCAAGATCTCTGCTACTTCCTGCAAGTGGCTGGTGCAAATATTTCTGGCATTGGTACCAATAGATTAGTAATCAAAGGTGTTAAAAAATTAAAGCCAGTAAAAGATTATCCTATAATGCCAGACCCTATAGAATCCATGGCCTTTATATCAATCGCCATAACTACAGGATCAAAATTAATAATTACTCACTCTCCTATTGATTTCCTGAGACTAGAACTAGAAAAATTAAGAGTCATGGGACAAAAATTTAATTTGAGTACAATATATAAATCAAAAAATAAAAAATTTGATCTAGTTGATATAGAAATAATTCCATCAGACCTAAGTGCCTTACCAGACAAAATACATCCTCAGCCTTACCCGGGCCTCAACATCGATAATCTACCTATCTTTGTTCCAATCCTGACTCAAGCCAAGGGTAAAACCCTAGTACATGACTGGATCTACGAGGACAGAGCTGTTTACTACACTGAACTAAACAAGTTAGGAACAGATATTAAGCTACATGATTCTCATAGAGTTACGGTAACCGGAAAAACAAAATTACATGCAGCTGAGATTGTATGTCCACCTGCTCTAAGACCCTCTATTAATCTACTAATATGCATGTTAGCAGCGAAGGGAAAATCAATTCTTAGAAATTCATACCCCATCAATCGGGGTTACGAAAATATTGTGGAGAGACTAAACGAACTTGGAGCAGATATCAAAAAATTTAAAGATTAAATCTCCATTTTATGTCATATAAAACTAGAACTATTTTATTTATTATATTTATCACACTTTTTCTCATCAGCACTCCACTTGTGTTGCTATATGCTACTGGCTACAAAATAAATTTAACTTGGCCTCTAAAAATAAATACTGCTATCCAAAAAACAGGTGCTTTTCATATTGATTCCAGGCCGGCAGGGGCATTCCTATTTATTAACGATAAAGTAGAACAAAAGTTTATAAATAAATATTTACTTTTCAACAATGAAGGATTAATTAGAACTCCAGCAAAAATCAAAAATTTAACACCTGGCGAGCACGACATTAGACTAGAACTAGACGGTTATTGGCCATGGCAAAAAAAATTAAATATAGAGCCAGGACAAACAACTTTTGCTGAAAATATAATTTTATTCAAAAAAGAATTACCTTTATTATTAAAGAATACTCCTTTATTAGGAGTAAAAATTTCTCCTAATAATAAATATTTAGGATTAATATCTGATAATTTATACATATTAGACGCAGAGAACGAAGTAACTATTGCAAGTTTTGATATTTCCGAAGAATTATTAAGTTCAAAGCAAAAACAAGAAATAGAATGGTCGCCTAATAGTCAAGAAATTATTTTTGGAAATAAAATATTTGATATAATAAACGAGAATAAATTACTCGAACTAACACAAATCGTGGGCACTGATATCTTCAACATACAATGGAGCCAAAAAGATGATAGTAATGTTTATTTCCAAAATAAAAATTCGCTAAACAAATATAATATTATTAACAAAAAACAAGAAATAATAATCAAGGCCGATAAAATAATAGATTACTTTACTAAAGATGATAATTTAATATTTATTACTGAGACAAATAATACACAAAAGTTAAAGATATATTCTCTGCTTGATAAAAAAATAATCAGCGAATTGGAGCTTCCTTTTTCTAATTATTACAAATTCATAAATCACAATAATAAGTTTGTAAATCTATATAATGAAAAACATGAAATACTTTATCTTATAGACCCTTTTACATCCATCAATCCACTTAGAGAGATAGTAAATAATTTAAAATATTCATACTGGATAAATGAAGATAAATTATTTTATGCAAATAATTTTGAAATTTGGATTCTAGATCTAGCATCAAATCAAAAAAAACTAATCACCAGAATAAGCTATCCAATAAACGGAATACTATGGCACTCAAGCAATAACTATATAATTTATGGGACTTCTGAAAATATAAATATTATCGAACTTGATAGCAGAGAAAAAAGAAATATAACCGAAATTATCAATCTAGAAAATATAAATTATATTAATATGGATAAAAATAATGAAGCATTATACTTTAATGCAAAAATTGGAAATCAAGAGGGTTTATATAAAATGAATATCCAATAATTTTAAATAAAATAAAAAAAATTAGCAAATTCTTCTTTAGTAATATATTTATAGTATTTTCTTTATTTCCTATAACTCTAGACCAAATAACTCTATGATATAATTGAGTTATGATGTTAACTAGAGCAAAAATTTTATATTTAGTATTAATAAAAAAAAGCGAGCTCTATTTTTTGAGCTCGCTATTTATTCCAATTTTTTTCAGTTAGGTGTTTTTAAGAAGGACGAAGCAAGAATCCTTCCAAACTAATACCGTCAAGCCAACAACCCAATCTTTGCCATTCTTCATTGTGCCAGGCAACGAATTGGTATAAGATTTTGCAAGAAACGTGAAAGTGCAAACTTATTTTTGGAATTCAGTAGGACCTGAAATCTTTTCTCGCCAAGATGTTCTTTTAAGCAAAACATGTCATACAAACCTTCTCCTACTGGATAAAGGTTTTCTGGTTGACTTGTCATGATTTTTCCTCCTTATTTTTCGTTAATAATATAAAAAGGCTTATTTTTTTTACTGAAAAATAATATTTTAGTATAGCAAGTGAATTGTTTTTGTCAAGTTTTAACAAGTTTTTTATTTTCACACTCCAAATTACTATCTTTTAATGACTATATTGAAATTATAATTCTATTTACTTTTCCAATATTCCTCTGCTTCTTCTTCCATTTTATCTAATCTAGTATAATAATCTGGAAATTCATTAAGGTGTGCCAAGGCAATTTTACCTGTTGTTAATGGTTCATCATTTGATACGTTTGTATGTGGGTCAACGTTACCGTGCTCCATCTCTACATCCATTCCTCTTCTGAATTGCTCTAAATCAAATTTATCCCATTTCAAACCAAGTTGTCCGCCAACTTCTTTGGCTTGTTCATCTGTAAAATGTTTTTTTATAGACATAGCTTTAATTTCCTTGTTACGTAGCATGCTACGTAACAAAATATATTAATAATTATTTTCTTTTCAGTTTAATTGCTACAATTTCTGGTTTATTAAATGTTCTTATTGGTGGACCCCATGTTCCAGTGCCGTTTGATACATAAAGTGTAAAATCACCAATTACATATTTACCATAATCATATCCTTTATACATTATGTGAGTTATATACCTAAAAGGCCACATTTGCCCTCTATGAGTGTGCCCAGCCAGCATTAAATCTATTCCGGTTTTCGAAATACTTTCAATTAAAACTGGCTCATGATAAAGAAGAATATTTGGCTTATCTATATCTAGATTATCAATTGACTCCAAAGTTTCTTTCATGTTTTTCTTTTCATATCTTTCGGGGAAACTAATACCTATAATTTGAAGTCCATCAATTTCAACCAACTCATCCTTTAAGGATGTTATTTTTGTTTTAGATAAGATATCATAAGTCTTCTCGGTACCATAATATGTCTCATGGTTACCTGTTACATAATAAATGCCGTGCTCTGCTTTTATATCATTCAAAGGACTCACAAAATAACCCAAGTCACCCGCTTGACCATCGAACAAGTCTCCAGTGATTACAACCATATCATGATCAACACTATTTACCAACTCATTGATTTTTCTAGCAAAAAACAATCTATTTACCAAACCTAGATGAACATCTGATAATTGAATTATAGTTTTTCCTTCCCAAGATTCAGGTAAATTCTTTATACTCACTTCAATATTTTTTATTCTAAAATCAAAAGCACTAAAGATGCCAAAAATTAATACAATAAGAAAAAATACGAAAAAAACAATTGCTGAATATTTACTGCTAATATTCAAATGAAATATCTTATTAATTAGTATTATTATCCAAACAAAAAAAGATCCAGCTAATAAGCTAGCTAGAACTCCCATCCATACAGATGAAAAAACATAATATATTCTTGTAATAATATTATCATTCCAATGAGCAAATACAGTAGATAATACAAAACTACAAGCTAATACAAAAAACAAGGCTAACAAACCATTTTTAATTGCTAGTTCTGAAATTTCAAAAAAAGTAATTATAGAAAAATATAATAAAAAATGAAAACCTAACAGCATTACTGAAAATATTGTTAAGAAAAATATTACTTGAATATACATAATAATTTATTTAATTAATTCAATTTCCAAATAGAAAAATTTAATATACTTGCGAAGCTTACCCAGACTAAATATGGAATCAATAGATATGCAGCACGGGGATTAATTTTGTAAAATAGAAAAATTATTATAACAATAAATATTAATAAAACAATAATCTCAATAAAAGCTAATCCGGGATTTTTTAATCCAAAAAATAAAATTGACCAAAGTGCATTTAATACTAAATGAACGCCAAAAATAATCAAGGCTGGCTTAACTAGATTATTAATAGCTCTATCTTGCCATATCATGTACGATGAAATACCCATCAAAGTGTATAAGAATATCCACACAGGACCAAAAATCCACCCAGGGGGGTTAAAAAATGGTTTTTGTAGGGTTAAATACCAAGTCTTTACAGATTTAGCAGTAAAAACAGAGCCAATTATTCCTGCGCTCTGTGATATTAAAATTGCAATAATATAACCAAAAAAATTTGACATAATATTTCTTTATTATTTTTATATATAAATATTACCATTTTATCTGCATCAAATCAATTTAAAAAGTCTACCCCCCTAAACAAAGAATAGACTTTTTAGTTTTATTTCTTGGATAAACTCATTGAAGTTGCCCCAATATAAATAGCAGCTAAGCCAACCAAGGCATACACAATTCTTGACAATATATAAATATTCCTTTAAACTAACAACATATGAAAAATATAAATGCTAAAAATACAACAATCCAAACTACCACTGCTAATAGGGATTGTTTTTGGCATAAATAAAATGTAAATCAAGAATTTAAATAAACCAAAAACAGTCCCAATTTTACGGGACTGTTTTTTTATTGAAAAGGAGTAGTAAAATGTTCATTAAAAAATTAATAAAACGCACTTTAATTTCGATTGTCTTGGTAATTAAATTTAATTCTATTAGCGAAAAGCACAAAAAGGAGATAAGACAATGTCGGAAATTATTATGCGTTACGGTGATTTAGAATGTGGTTTTTTTCAATACAATAATAAAATTTATTTTGCCATGCCTCATGGAAGGTGGATATTTCATTTTCCCGTGATAGACGGAAAAATATCACGAGGCTCTGATGATTCAAATATTTATCCAGATGAAGAAATAAAAATATTATTGTTTAAAGAATTAGAAGACTATGGATTCTACATCAAAAATGGTGATAATCCATTTGATGATCAATTTTGGTCTTCCAAGTAACCACATCGTTGTTCTTTATAAAAAATTCTAAAATTTAGGAGTAAATATCATGGGAGTAAAAAATCAATTAGCAATGATTCATCATCGCTCAGGAAATAGCTTTTTCTGTTTAAAAATTCAATATAATCAAATTATTAAACTCCAGGGATGTGTTCGTGAGTTTAAAGACATGATATCTGATACTCGATAAAAATATAATAAAAATTATTGACGAGTATTTAGAAATTCTTAACAACATCCTATCTTCTGGTGAAGAATGGATTAACAATGATCTCTTCGATAAAATCCAAGAACTAGAAGATCAATTTTAAAGCACAAAACGGACCTCTGAATATCGAGATCCGTCTTTTTTTTATTCAATTTTATTATTCTTGATTTACGTCCAATCGATCACAAACACCATCTCCATTCTTATCAAATCTAGATCCGTACATTCCTCTCTTACCTTCTCTTGGTCCTTTAATTCCTAATTCTTCAAAAATTTCTTTAGCTCCCTCCATATCCCCTGATTGCATTAATTCATGAGCCTCTACAAATTTTGCGAAATTCTCAGGTGTAACTTGTTCTGAAATTGGCTTATCAATTGTAGCTTCGACAAAAGCGTCATAATCATTATTTTCGATTGCATCTCGTATATCTTGATTCCCCTCACGATTCATACCGCCTCGATCTCCTCTTAATTTTTGCACTCCCAGCTCTTCAAATATTTCCAAAGCTCCTTCCTTATCGCCTGATTGCATTAGTTCGTGAGCTTCTACGAATCTAGTAAAGTTTTCAGATGTAATATTTTTTTCTACCTTATCACCAACCAATTCTTTCCAAGCCTCATAATCATTTGCGTCCAATGCCTCATTGATAGCCTCACGATCATTATTCATGAAACCTCTATGACCGAATAATCCACCTTCTGAAGCATATGTACTAACTGATATTCCTATCACTGCTATAACAGCGGTTAAAATAGCTCCTACTGTAATTATTTTTTTGTTGTTCATATTTTTTGTTTACCTCACTATAGCTTTAGCGTAGGCGGGTTAATTTCTTAATTGTTAAATATTAATTATCGAATGGGCCCTCTGCATAGTATTACGCCATTTAAAAATATTTCTTTCAAAATATTATCTAATCTAATTCTTTTTTCAAAAAATCCTCCAATATCTTGATATCATGATATTTCTTACCAATTTTAAAATTATTATTTAATTTATTATTATATTTTTTATCCAATAATACTTCTTTTGTTTTATTAACTGCTTTCGTCATATTACTATCTTGTAATACCCTTAAATCAGTTTTTTTGTCTATTTTTGATCTAGAACCAAAAGATATTATTTCATAACCTTCTTTTTTTATATCTTTTCGAAAAACATTATATTCATAAACCGCCATAGGCTTCTTTGCAAATATTCCTTCAATAAACTGATTACCCCATCCTTCCCAAATACTTGGAAATGTAACTAAATCAGCAAAAACATAAGCGTCCCATAAACTGTATTTTTTCAAAAAACCCACACCTTGCCTCCTGTAAGCAACTCGCTTATAGATAAACTTTGCATTTATCTTTTTCTTTTTAGTTAACTCCTTAATTTTGTCAAAATATTGTCTGTCAGCTTTTTCGTGATATCCAGCAAGTAATAATATAACTTTTGAATCTTTGGTAATTTTTTTACCGTTATAAATCTTTTTATTTTTTAAACCACCCAACATGTCTTCAAGATGAGAAACATAATCAACTGCTATTGCAACACCTTTTCTAGCCATTATCCTAGTTGCTTGCAAAACCACCAAATCATTTTCTCCAATTTTAAAATCTTTTAAAAAATTCTTGTTATATTTATCTATCCCCCATTTGGATTGCCCAAAATCAAACATATTGGGTAAAACCGTAGCAACAATACCGCGTTTTATTTTTAAATCTTTTTTGGTCATCGAATTTATTACAATATGTTTTATGTATTTATTTTTTGGAGGTAGATATGTCAAAACAAATTTTTTTAAAAATGCATTTCGTGGTTCAAAAAATTCATCTCGCTCCCAATAAAAATCATGGTGATGAGCCAAAGTTTTAATCTTGTTTTTTTTGACAAAATTAGCAAAGGCACGTGCAGCTGACAAATGACCACCATAACAAAATATGTTATGAATATTTAAATAATCAAATTTTTCTTTAATCTGTATTTTATCTAATTTTTTTTCTATTCGATCAGAAATTTTGAAAATATTATATTCAAGCTTCATATCATCAAAATCTCTACGATTATAATGATTGAATCCATTTTCTTTAATTCTAGTTATTACCCTCTCTTCCCATTCAAGTTCACGGATAACATAATCAGCACCTTTTGAACAAGGACCAGCAATTAAGACTACTTTGAAATTAAGTTTTTCTAAGGCTCGTTTTATTTTTTCAATTTCAAGAGAAACACCATCAGTCATCCCAACTCTAAAATGACAAATACCAATTTTTTTTTTCATATCAAATTACTTATTTTCTTGTATATATAATAATTATAGCACTTCTTCTCGATTACTAAAACTTGATGTATTAGTCCACCTCATATTGGAAACTAAGTTATTATTTATCAAATAATCCAC
>CAZTIC010000030.1:0-13147 GCA_964613625.1 uncultured Gammaproteobacteria bacterium
TCGGGGATCGTCTAACGGTAGGACACCTGGTTTTGGTCCAGGCAGTCGGGGTTCGAGTCCCTGTCCCCGAGCATTACACGAAAATCACGTTCTAGAGGCGTCTCTACTGGAATTAAATAAGCTATATTTTTTTAATAATTATATTATGCCAACATTTGAAATAGTAAAACTAAGAGAACATTATAATGCACTCAAGGGAATTGGTAAGATTTTAGATGATTTAACTAAAGCATATCCCTCTAACGCAATTAAAGGAGATTTAATATTAGAATACGAAAGATCACTTGAAAAAGCGAATATAGATTTGCCAGGATTGCTATATAATTTTAATAAAAGAGATTTTTATTCTTATAGTGTTGAAAATAACATATATTACGATCCTAACGGTATTAAAGCTAACATCGCAAGAAATTTAGGAATTTTAAAATCTAAAATTGACGAGGATAACAATATACCAGTTATTCAAACGAAAAGTTTTGATTTTATTGATAATGAACAAATTAAAGAAATCTTAAAAAGGGATTATCTAGAAATACAACGTAATTTGATTTCATCCAATTGGAAATCAGCAATTATACTTAGTGGAGGATCTATTGAAGCAATATTATTAGATTTACTTACAAAAGAACCAGATAAAGCAAAAGATTCAAAAAAAGTACCAGATAAAACAGATTTGAATAAATGGGATTTAAACAGTCTGATAAAAGTTGCCGTAGAGGAGAGGTTTATTGAAATCGATATTTCAAAATTTAGTCATACAGTAAGAGAATACCGCAACTTAATTCACCCAGGCGTCGAAATAAGAAAAGACTTAAAAGTTGAACCGGAAGAAGCAAAGATAGCCGTAGAGATATTAAATATTCTTATTAGGGAGGTCTCTTAATCTAATATGTTTTATATAAATAGGTTCGAACTTCGTCCACGACCCCGAGCATAAATAAAATGAGCGAGAAGTTTTCACCCTCCGGGTACAAGTGTCCCGGAGCGGAGCGTAGGGATAAGTCCCTGTCCCGAGCAAACAAAAATAAGCGTTTTAACGCTTATTTTTTTATATTATATATTACATATTATATAATTACACTCTCACATATTTTCTAACCGCTATAAAACTGGCTATAATATTAATAACAGCCATACCAAGGAACTCTAAACCAAATATCATTATAAAATTATTATTAAAGAAAGATAAAATATTTATATTATAATCCATAAAAAATGCTTCAAGATATGGCTGGAGAATGCTCAAAAAAGGATAAAAAATTCCAACGATAGTGGCAACGCCCACCAAAGAATAAATAAGCCCTGAAAAGAGAAAAGGCATATAAACAAATGAATTCGAAGCTCCCACGAGCTTCATAATAGTAATTTCTTTTCTATGAGTATAAATTGCTACACGAACTGCATTAAATACAACCAATATCGTAATAAGAATAAAAATAGAACTAATTATAATACCAACATTTCTTACTTTTTTGGTTATGCTATTAATTTTCTCCAAAAGCAATCTATGATCTGAAAAATTTCTAGATTCAATAATATCACTCTCTATCCTATTTAATTGATTAGTAAAATTATCCACATCATCAGCGCTCTTTGGTTTTATAATAAGACTAGGTGTTAATGGATTCTTTCCTAATTCTCTCAAAGCTTGAAGGACTTCTGGATTATCTTGATTATCGTCTCTAAATATCTCAAGCGCCTCAGCCTTGGAAATATAGCTCACCTCTTTTACTGTCTCTAAATTTGTTATTTTATTTTTGAGAGCCAATATCTCATCTTCAGTAGATCCTGATACTAGATAGAGGCTTGTGTCTACTTTATCTTTGATAGCATCAACCGAAGCCTGTCCAATTACTTGAACAACCAAAAGTATATTAATAGAAAACAAAGCTAATATCAAAATAGTAACAGTCACGATTGACAGCCAAATATTTCTACCAATATCTTGAAAACTAAATTTTATTACTCTTAAAAAAGATAAAAATATCATAAAAATAATTCTAATATACAAATACATTCAAATGATTCAAAAATATATTTGAAGCATTTGAATAATTAATTAAATTTATTTGAATTATAGCAAGTAACGTCCTTTTTCTTGATCGCTGACTATTTGTCCATCATCTATAGTTATTACCCTTCGTTTTAATTTGTTTACTATATCTCTATTATGCGTAACCAAAACAACAGTTGTGCCGAACTTATTAATACGCAAAAGCAAATCCATAATCTCATTGGCATTAATAGAGTCAAGATTTCCAGTCGGTTCATCAGCTAAAAGTATCTTTGGTCTGTGTACCAAGGCTCTAGCAATCGCTACTCTCTGTTGCTCTCCGCCTGATATCTCATGTGGATATCTATCTTGTTTATTTTCAAGACCAACAATCTTTAATACCTGGGGAACAATATTCCTAATCTTCTTTGGAGTCATACCACAAACCTGTAAGGCAAAAGACACATTTTCATAAAGATCTTTTTTTGGTAATAATTTAAAATCTTGAAATATCACTCCTATTTGACGACGTAAATAAGGTATTTCTCTTTGACCAATATTTGTAATATTCCAACCACCAACTATAATTTTACCCTTATCAACTTTTTCTTCACCAATCAAAGATTTTACTATC
Organism: uncultured Gammaproteobacteria bacterium; assembly: GCA_964613625.1. Taxonomy (GTDB): domain Bacteria; phylum Patescibacteriota; class Patescibacteriia; order Patescibacteriales; family CAZTIC01; genus CAZTIC01. The sequence continues at coordinate 2,628 of CAZTIC010000030.1, forward strand.
GTAGTTTTGCCAGTTCCGGATTGACCCACAATAGAAACAAGCTCTCCTGGTTTTATATAGAGATTTATATTCTTCAAAGCTGGAGCTTCTAGATTATAATTCTTTGAAATATTTACTAATTTTATCATCTAATTATTACTAATACACAAATCAAATCACAAATATCACAAATTGGGGAAATTAATTAAAAAATATTTGTGTATTTGTGTTTAGATTTATAATTTGTAATTACTTTATTAATCTAAATCCATAATCAACCAAAGTATCTATTTCAGAAAAACTAACATCCCGACTATCTGATCCAAAAATAACAGCTATCACCTGCTCACCTTCATTATTCTGAGCTCGAACCATCAAACAATAACCAGCTTCATTTAAATAACCGGTTTTTGCACCAGTTATTGTATAACCATTATCGACGTTAATTAATTTGTTAGTATTTCTTATTCTGTGATCTTCTTTTGTGTTTAAAGTTGTGAAAGCATAACTAGCAGTTGTGCTTACATTTTCAATAATTTTATTCTTAAATACTTCTTTAGTTATTATAACATAATCTGACGGAGAACTCACGTTTTTTGGAGAAAGTCCGGATGGCTCTTCAAAATAAGTATTGGTTGTACCCCATTTTCTTACAAAACTATTCATATTTCCAATAAAAGATTCTCTGGATATACCGCTAGCCCTTACCAAGGTTTCAACTGCGTTATTGGCTGACCCCACCAACGAAGAATAAATCAAATCTTCTACTGTAATTTGATCTCCGTCATTAAGTTTAACACGAGCTGATTCCCATTTAGAGCAATATTTATAATTATATTCTTCATCATCTGTGCTATAAGCAATTACTTTATCTAAATCAGTATTAATATTCAAATAAGTATATATTGCTAAAATTTTAGTTAGGCTGGCAAGTGGTAATTTCATGTCAGAATTATTTTCCCAAAGAATATTATCGTTTTTCTCGTCATAAATAATAAATGCCTTGGAAATGATATCTGGCTCATAAGATGCGCCAGATTCTTTTACACCTAATACCTCACCATCATTATCAGGGTTTATCTTTATAGGCTCTACCTTTACGTCAATAATACCCACTCCTAGTGAAGCAATCTTTCCAAAGGCTATTTTATCAAGATCTATCACTCTATCAGGATGCAATGACCTGTCTGGTCCATAATCGTTTATCTCAACATCAACAAATTTGCTATTTTCGATATTCGTAACTCGAAGAATAGATCTCTTCGGAAAATCTGGAGAAGCTGCGAAATCACCACCTTTGTAGCCATACCAACTTGCCTTCCCTACTGACATATAATCATTATTTTCAAATACAGCAATACGGGCAAAGGGTAAATGTATCAAAGATCTAACAAAGTTTTCTTCTGGGTAATCTACAGTTGGTAATGGTCGCCAAGAAGAGAAATTTTTGTCATAGAAATAAACTTGCTTCAGGCCATATCCTGATTCCTGATAAGAGAACTGAATGTAATATGGCTTATGATTATTATATGCCGCTTTATTACGAAATTCAAATTGATAAATATCACTTACCATATCCAAATTCCAAGGAGATTCCATGAGTTCATTTATCTGCACCACATCTACTCCAGTGTCTTCACTGAGGATGCCTGGCACTAATGACAATTTTATCTCATCATCAAACGCAGTTACAGTATATCCTTTTTCTATAGTGGGATGATCAAGGTGAATAAAAAAATATTTGTTTATATCAACAATAACAGCTTCAGCAAAAACAAAACTGCCAAATGTAATTGACAGTGTAAATATTAATAAATATCCAAGTTTTTTGTATTTAATCATAATATAATAAATAATTATTTAACAAATATTATTATATCATAAATTAGTAATATTAAAAAATGCTCGTTCATAATTATATTATGACGAGCATTTTTTTGAAAAGTTCTTTTTTTATTCCTTTTTTTTCTTTTTTAAACGTTGTTTTGCTTTAGCGCCGATATCTTTGCGATTATACTTGCCCAGCCACTGAATCAAATCACAAGCAGCATAGGCGGCATGAAATGCTTCCAGAATATCACTCCCCAGTGCTGTTACACCGAGGACTCTGCCACCATTTGCTCTGAAATCATCACCCTTTTTTCCTGTTCCGGCATGAAAAACCATTACATCATTTAACATGGCAACCGAGGAAAGACCGGTTATTTTATTCCCTTTCGAATAATCTCCGGGGTAACCTTTGTTTGCCAACACTACGCACAAGGCTGGACGAGAATCAATATCCATACTAACCTCGTCTAACCGCTCATCAACCACCGCCTCCATGATCGGAACAATATCTGATTTTAATCGCATCAACAAGGGCTGGGCTTCCGGATCACCGAAACGACAATTAAACTCAACCACATTGATTTTATCACCGTCGATCATCAAACCCGCATACAAGACCCCTTTATACGGACGTCCTTCGGCAATCATTGCCTTAACAGTCGGAATCATAATTTCGTTCATGATTCTCTCAGTCAGTGGTTCAGCTACTGGAGCTGGGCTATACGCTCCCATTCCACCGGTATTTGGACCTTTGTCTCCGTCAAAAATCGGTTTATGGTCCTGTGAAGTGGGTAATGGCAACACATTCTTCCCGTCAGTAAAGGCAATAAACGAAGCTTCTTCACCTGAAAGAAAATCTTCAATTAACACTTTTTTTCCGGCATCGCCAAACGCTTTCTTGACCATAATAAGATTGAGAGCATCCTTTGCCTCTTCTCTTGTTTGACAAACCAGCACACCTTTTCCCGCCGCCAAACCATCAGCTTTTACAACAATGGGTGCACCCATATCATCAATATATATGGACGCTTCCTCAATATCTGTAAAAGACTTACCTCTGGCAGTTGGGATACCGTATTTAAGCATTAATTTTTTGGCAAAAGATTTGCTGGCTTCAATTTCAGCGGCTTTTTGAGACGGACCAAATATCTTTAGGCCTTTTTTTTCAAAAAGATCAACAATTCCTTTTGCCAATGGATCTTCCGGCCCGACAATGGTTAAATCAATAGATTCTTTTTCGGCAAATTCGGCAAGAGCTTCAATGTCGTTCGCATCAATGGGTACACATTCGGCAATTTCCGCAATACCTGCATTTCCCGGTGCACAATAAATCTTTTTAACTTTTTTGCTTTGAGCGATCTTCCAAGCGAGCGTATGTTCCCTTCCACCACTACCAATAATTAAAATCTTCATGATATTTTCCCCTTTTTTTAAGGTTAAACGTACATTTTAAAAAAACAACTCCCTCACTTTATTTTGTTCAATTATCTTAATATAAAATAATAATATTTGCAAATAAAAAAGCCCTAATTAGGGCTTTTTTATTATATTAATTCAACTTACTAATGTTTCTCCTATAACAAAATCGGATTAATTACTAATAACATTTTTCTTAACACATATTGCTTGCGCAACTGCACTTCCATATCCTTGGCAGCCTGCTATCCAACCTACGGGTAAAAAATTACTTGTTTCAGGACTTGAATAAACTAATTCAGGCCTTGCTTCATGACCAGGGCCTCCACCTTCATTGCATCCAGCTGAGCCTCCAATTGCTATTTCATCTTATGCACACATTGAAACTGCTGAATATGATTGACCATCATCAATATGATGGTCAACAAATATTGAAGATGATAAACTTACTTACTGAAACCCCGAAACAAGCTTACGGGGAATAACTTGATTTAAATTAATAAGTAGCTAACGCACCAATATTAGGATTCAAATCATCCCAATCTTTATCAACATTACAGATGGAAGGACAAATGGATGGTTTTTCTTCAGATATCCCCCAATTACAAAATCCATCATTATCTTTATCAACACATTTAATTTGGTCATCAAACTCTGACGGCCAATAATATTTATTAGTTGGTGAAGTAAAAGGTCCGGACGGTATAATCAGTTTTCCAAATTGCCTAGGATCCATAGACCATTTCTCAATATCACCTCCAATTGAATTTCTAAAAATCCAAATAGTGTCACCATTACCAGGAATATATTGTAAATAAGCATTAAATTGGCCTTTATACCCTCCATTTGCCACCGGATAAAAACCATAACGCAAAGGATCGCAGCTATATTCAGGAGTCTCCGGAGTTCCACGACCAATATATTTATATTTATAATCTATCATGGACCACTGATAAACTCCCGTATCTCCATATTCTCTACAAGAATAATAAATATCAATTGTATCTTTACCTGCATAATAATAAAAAGAATCTATTAAGTCATCATCGCCACGATTACATGCCGACGGAATACAACCTTTTTCTGAAACGCACATCTCTGTTCCGGCATTACATATTTCTTTAGTTTTCCAATCTGAACTATTTTCATAACCAACTAAAAGCATACTATGACCCATCCCTGTAATATGAGCTTTAATTGGCCCTTTAGAAATTAGTAACATTTTTATTTCATCATCAGCTTGCTTTACTTTTTCCTCAGAATTAATTTCCTCGAAACTTAAACAGTTTCTACCTGTCGTATACGGAAAAATATGACAAATATCATAACCTAGACTCTTCCAAGTGCGATCTTGCCAATCATCACATAGATAAGGAGTATCACAACACTTGTCTTCTTGTGTTGATTGATATTCTCCATTACAATAAATATCTCGATTAACAAAAGGTGAGCACTTTTCATCAACCAACATATCATTAGAAGAAATTTTTAATGGGCTAGTCCCATGATTACAATCAACTTTCATCTGTTCAGACAAATCTAAGTCTAAATGCTGGTTATAATAAAGATTAATCTGAGACTCAAACGCATCCACAAAAGCAAATTCAGAACAAGCACCAATTTTGGCTGGACTTTGATTCTTATTAGGAGTAATCCAATTTTCTCCATGTTTGTCTGTCCAGTCAAATGATTTTGGCAATTTACATATACCAAGACAACCATTACTTATATCTTTATTACTAACAATATATCCATCACAAACCTCATAATTATTACATGTACTAAATTCTGGACTATAATATTCTCCATTATGACAAATCAATGGATCATTCAAATTTTTCATCACATAACCTCCTTCAACAACACAATGAATATAATTATTTGATTGATCTCCAGTTGAAATAGCACATTCATCACTATTACAACAAAAACTTTCTTCAGAAACATCTCCTGAGGTTTTACAAACTAAATTATTAACACAACCATTTAATTCATTGCAATTTTCACCATATTTACTTTTTAATGACTTCTTAAACTCATAAACCTTATCAAAATCACTTTCAAAATTATTTTTATTTCCTTGTGTAGCACCAAACACCCTTAAAGTTTGATCAGACTCAACCAAATATTGAGTATTTGCAAATAATATATTCTTTTTTCGACCCGATATTGTCTGCGCTTCTATACTACCCCATTGATAATGAGCTTCTTTGACTTTGTTACCGCATTTAATCTCAACATCAACTGGATTTTCATATTCTCCGCCAGCTGGAGTTACAATACATTGATCTTTGGGAACACTACTAGCAGCCTCAGAAAAAGGATGCCAACCAAAAGAAATTGACCACATCAAGGCAGTTGTGATACCAGCAATAAAAGCTATAATAAAAATACCCTGCCAAGTCTTCACTTGAGTTTTGTTTATAAATACGAAAGTCCTCGATATCCAAGAAAATGATTCTTTGGCCATCTTGTCAATTGGCCTTATTTTTTTTGTTGACATAAATATTTTAAATTATTTTTCATTTTTATAGTTTAATTTTTTATATTAATAAATACTATTATATCACATTTTAAATCAAATCAAAAAAGCCCTGAATATTTAGGACTTTTTTGTTTTATTATTTTTTATAAATGATTATTTAATTAATTTAATAATGTCTGCTTGTGTAACTATGCCTACTAAATTATTCTCATTATCCACTACTGGAAAAGTAAATATATGTTTTTCTTTAATTATTTTTATCATATCGCTGATATCATCTCCAGCAGTCATTGCAATGCAATCCGTAGTCATTATGTCCTTGGCTGTCGCTTTCTTAATTGCATTAATCTCTTTTTTCTTTGAATTCTTAATTTTACCTGTCATTTTCGTACTTTTCAAAAAATTAATATATGAAGGCAAATACAAATCAGGCAAATCTTTTACAAAAAAATCTGTTTCTGTGATGATGCCTACAAGTTTACCCCCTTTTACTACTGGAGTGCCATGTATACGATGCTCAGTCATAATACTTGCAACCTCTGAAATTTTATCATTTTCTTTAACTACGATAACTTTTTTTATCATTATTTGTTCAATTTTCATAAAATTAAAAAAACTAACCCATCTCCGTTAGTTTGTTAAAAACCATATTTTTTTATTATTCACTTCATTAATTAAATACTCTTCCAAAGAAATATTTACAGAATTAATCTCTGTATCGTTTTTAAAATTATTGTTAATTTCTTTAACAATATTTTCCGCTCCAGTATTTTCAGAAATATTATATTTCTCTATTAGATCTAATAAAATAATTTTTTTAGATACTTCTAGTTTTTTATTTTCTGATATATTTCTTGTCAGATCTTTATAATCAAAATATTCCAAATAACCATTGCCTGTAATAACAGCGGGTACTGGAACGATATTTGAAATTTTACGAGAAAAACTACTATCTATACCAAACTTTAGCAAAAATAAAGCATGAATAATATAAAAAACAATAATAAATATAATGAATGAAAATATTATAATATAAAAATTCTTACTTATTGCCTTGAAAAAAGGAATTAATTTATCCAAAAATTTAAAATTAAAAGATAATTGTTTCGCCTTCTTCTTCCTTGTCTGACGAAGTTTTGGCAAAAGAGAATTGCTGGTCGTCTTGATTTTTCTTCTTTTAGCTTTTATTTTTTTCTTTTTCTTCTCCACCCTGGCCTTGGCTTCTTTAATTTCTTGCCTACTTTTTTGTAATATTTCTTTTTTCTTCAAAACAACGAGGTTCTTTTTCTTTATTTTTGCTTTTTTTTCTGCCTCTTTTTTTAATTCCACTTCCTGTTCTTGTTCTTGTTCATTTTTTTCAATTTCTTTTTTCAAATTTTCTTTCTCTTCTTCACTAGGAATACTTTTTACTTTTTTTTCTTCCTGCACTGCCGGTATTTCCATTGGCATTGTTTCACTTGGAATATTCGGCACCTGATTTTTTTCTTTTTTGACAGAAATTCCATCAACAGCCATCTCTTTTCGTTTGGTAGCTGAAAATATTTTTTCTGATTTTTTAATTTTTTGCCTAGCCTTCTTCCTATCCTCTTCGCCAATATAATCAAGAAGTATTTTTCTAGACTTCTTAATTTCTTCTTCATTTAATTTTTTGATACCATCTATATTTTTTTCTGTCATACAAAGATTATTTTACAAAAAAATATTTCCACCATCTAATAATATTTGAATTTGATTTTTCATCACTTTCTTTAGTATTGCTCAAATTATTATCCAAATCAGTCTCTTTTATTATCACTACATTTTCACCTTCTTTTTTTAATCCCATATTTAATCTAGCTTGTTCTTCTACAAAACTATCAGATTCCAAATATGAAATAAATTCCTTTAGGCTGCTATTTTGGGATTCAAATTCCTTAATTTCATTCTCTAATTCCCTAATCTCTTCATCAATATAATATCTTTTACTTATTTGCTTCGCTAGTGGAACACTAATCATAATAACAACCAAAAAACCTACTAAAGAAATAAACTTTTTATTATATACAATTACTTCAATTTTATTGTTTCTTCTTTTTTTAATCATAGCATTTTTAGGCTATTTTTCATAATATCTATACACTTCTTTTCTTGATTATATAAAAATATTTTATACATTCAATCATGACAATGCTTAAAACACCAGTAGACAATATCAACAACCAATTACCCAAGCTCAACGATGTTGTAGATAGAATACTTTGAAGCGGTGGCCAGTAAATTGCTATTAGTAGTAAAAACAAGCTAGCCACTACTGCGCCTATTAAATACAGGTTACTAAAAGGATTGATACGCCAAATTGGTTGACTAAAACTTCTGAGACTAAATATATATATCAAAGAGTCAACACCAACAGCTGCAAACACAATAGTTCTAATATGATCAATTTCGTAAAAATTATTTAATAAGTATAGAAATATTCCAAATATAAAGAAATCTCTAATGAGCCCAGCTGCAAAAATAATTACCTTCATTTCAGTATTAACAATTGATTCATTTCTTTTGATTGGCTTTCTTTTCATAACATCATCACCTCCTTTTTCAAAAGCTAAGGAAAAATTAGGAAATCCATCATTAACAATATTTATCCATAAAATTTGTGCTGGTAAAATCGCTAAAGGCAATCCTAAAAGTAATGAGCCTGCAATTAATATAACTTCTGAAAAACTATCAGACACTAAATAAGTTATTACCTTTCTTATGTTAGAAAAAATAATTCTACCTTGTTTTACGGCCTCAACAATAGTTTTAAAATTATTATCAAGCAAAACCAAGTCAGATGTCTCCTTCGCAATGTCTGTGCCAGTACCAAGCGATATACCAATATCAGCAGCTTTTAGAGCTGGAGAGTCATTTATGCCATCTCCCGTCATTGCTACCACCTCCCCACGGCTTTGGAGTGCCTTCACTATCCTCAATTTATGATGCGGACTAACTCGAGCATAAATATCTATTTTTTTTACTAAACTTTTTAATTTTTCATCACTTGTTTTATCTAATATTTCTCCAGTAATAATATTCTCAGCTTTGACGTTTATTCCAATCTCTTTTCCAATTGCCCTAGCAGTTAACTTGTGATCACCGGTTATTATAATTGGTCGAATACCTGCTTCTTTACATATTTTGATAGTCTCTTTTGCTTCTGGTCGAAGAGGGTCTTTCAGGGCTATAAAACCAACAAAAATTAAATCATTATCAATCTTTTTCCAATCTTCTTCGGTGGCATTTTCTTTCCATTCTAATTTTTTAAATTCTTTTGTAGCTACACCTATCACTCGTAAACCCTGACCTGTTAGACTTTCATATGTTTTTATCAAGGCCTTTTTTTCCCCTGGTGTTACCTTGCAAAGCCTTCCTTTATGATAGAAATATTTTGATTTTTCCAAAAGTCTCTCAGGTGCTCCTTTCTCATACATTACATAACCACTTTTTTTCCTGTAAAGAGTTATCATATATTTCATTTCAGAACTAAAAGGTAACTCATCAATTTTGTTTTCTATTTTCAACAACTCATCTTTATTTAAGCCAGATTGTATCGCAGCCAAAAACAAGGCAGTTTCCGTTGGTGTACCAATCATTCTCCACTCTTTTAAGGCATCTTTAGGATTTTCAACAACGGAATTATTACACATCATGCCAGTTTGCAAAGCCAAGCTCACTAATTTCGCCTCATCCTTGTTTTGTCTTGTTCCCAAACTTTTTATTTCAAATTCTTTTTCTCCAATTACAATATGCGAGACATGCATCTTACCTTCGGTAAGAGTACCTGTTTTATCGGTGCAAATTACAGTAGTAGACCCCAAAGTTTCAGCCGCAACTAATTTCCTTGTTAGCGCTTTCTTCTTGAGTATCTTTTGCATTCCAAAAACAAGTATTACAGTAACAGCAACTATTAATCCCTCAGGAATAGCAGCTACTGCTATCGCTACACTGGTTGTGAACATCTCAAAAAAATCTCTTCCCTGCCAAACACCTATAACAATAATAGCAATACACACAAACACGACCATTATTCCTATAAACTTTGAAAGATTTCCCAGTCTAATTTGTAAAGGTGTTTTTTCTTCTTCGGTAGAGCTAACAAGATCAGCAATTTTTCCAATCTCAGTCTCCTTACCAATGGCTGTAACTACAGCCACACCAGAACCTCGAACAACAACTGTACTAGCATAAGCCATATTATGTCTATCAGCCAAAGACGCACCTTTTTCTCTCTTGTCAACTGATTTAGTGGATGGGACCGACTCACCGGTTAAATTTGCCTCATTTATTTGCAAATCTTTTGATTCAATTATTCTAACATCAGCCGGTACCTTATTTCCGGCTTGTAAAACAACTATATCTCCAATGGTTAAATTAGCCGCATCTATTTCTATCTCATGACCATCTCTTAGAACAAAAGCTTTGTGTTCAACCATTTTTTTTAATTGATTCAAAGAATCATTAGCTTTGTTTTCTTGTATGAATCCTATGATAGTGTTCAAGAATACAGAACCAAATATTACTCCCGCATCAACATATTCACGTAAAAAAAGAGATATTAAACCAGCAATAATAAGAATATATATAAGGGGACTCTTAAATTGAGATAGAAAAATCATAAGCTTGCTAACAGGTTTATCTTCTTTTAACTTATTCATCCCCCATTTCTGAATTCTTTTATCTACTTCTTTTTGACTCAGGCCTTCTTTGGTGGTTTTTAATTCTTTTAAAGAAGCTTCTATAGACTGATTATGAAAATTTGGCATTTTTTATTTTTGGTTTAATAATAAAA
>CAZTIC010000031.1:0-12870 GCA_964613625.1 uncultured Gammaproteobacteria bacterium
TTATTATATTTTAACCTTTAGAAGTGTAAACCCCTTTGCTGCAATGTTAACAATATTAGCTCTGTATCACTCCTCTCTTCACTAACTCAAAGAAACATCTAGCACACGCCTCTACGTCCACTAATGCATCGTGAGCATCCTCAAAGTCCTCTCCAAATAATTTGATATGGAGCTCTGAAAGACGTGGCCATTTATAACCATAATAACCTGGTATCTGACAATAATCAGTTGCTTCTTCTTTCGTGCATACTCTTATAGTATTAAATAAGTCATGCTCAACATTTTTTCGAAGAAACTCTGCTCCAATTATTTTTTCATCAAAACTTACATTATGTGCTACAACCACCTGAGAATCTTTTATTGCTTTTGCAAATTCATCCAAAGCACTTTTCAAGGAAATACCTCTTTCTTTGGCATCCTTAGTGGTTATACCATGAACTTTTGAAGATTCTTCTGGAATAACAAAACCTTCAGGTTTTATAATCATTTCTCTAGATGATGTTTTCTTTCCATTACTATCATAAACCAACCAGGCCAATTGAACTAGCCGGGGCCAATTATCTAAATCAGTAACTGGTGCTTTGTAGTTTTGTGGCAAACCAGTTGTCTCTGTGTCAAAAAATAAATACATAATTTAATTTTAATTTTTATATTATCTATTATACTATCAAAAAATATAAAAACAAATACCGCACCAGTATTAATGGTGCGGTATAAAAAGAAGGGGGTTTTATTCTTTCTAGTGAAAAAATAAAAAGGTTTTACTTTAACTATATTAACATTACTAAAGACTAATTTTCTGGTGGTTCTTTGGTTTCTTTTTTTTCTTTTATCAATTCTTTATTTACCCAGATAATCCAAACTATAATTCCCAACAAAAATGCTAAAAATATTATTAAATCTAAATTGATTTTACTTTGTTTTTTATTATCCTCATTCAAGGATCCATTTTCTACAACAGCTTCTGGACTTAATTCACCGATCTCGTTTTCATCCCGGCCCATCTCAATATCTTGATTATCTTCAATTATATTGTCTTCCGACAAAACAATCGGAGCTTCTTCCTCTTTTACGCTAGACTCAATAGCTTCACTTACTATATCTTCATTCTTTTCTTGAACAGCCTCCAAAATTATTGGCTGTCTTATTGTATATTCAGTATTATTAGATAATTTACTTTCTTTGTTCTTATAATCAGTAGCTGTAGCGCAAAAAACATGCTCACCTCTACTTAAATCTCTTTGAGGAATATATGCGAAATTAGCTGTACCTGACTCATGGTTTTTTACCAATAACTCACCATCGTATTCATCATCAACAAATACTTTGATAAGTGAATCGTTTTTAGCTAACCCCACAATAAACGGCTTATAATGATTTGTGTCACTATTCACCACTGGCTCAAATAGTGTTGGTGCCGGCATCGGATGCTCAATTTTAAAATATACTATATCAGATATTTTACTTTCTCTATCTAGCGTATCTCTAGCAATTAAATACAAAGAATGACTTCCCGGTTTTAAAATATTTCCTTCATAGTAAGCAAAATTAGCTGTACCCGATTCATGGGTTAAAAACTTTGTTTCACCAGAATATTTACTATCTATATATATCTCAACAATACTATTTGTCCTGCTTAAACCCAAAACATTAATACTACTATCAATAACTATCTCCTTGTCTACTGGAAAAACTATTGTTGGGGCTGGCAATAATGGCAAACTGTATCTTTGTGATGTCGGCGGTGATAAGGTGTAAGTCTTTTTATTTCGAGCAATTATCATCACCTCAAATGTCTCTGATTCTAAATCGTTTTCGTAATAGAAATTATCAGTTCCAGTGTTTTCAATATTAACATCAGCATAATCAATAAAAGTTCCATTTATATATATCAAAATATCAGTATCACTCTCTGTTAATCCCTTCGCATAAAATTGATTACTTCCTTCATTGGAAATTTTTTCACCTATTTCCAAAATAGTTGGAGCTACGATCTCTTTTGCACTTACCATTGATACGCTAAACGCAAAAACTATAATTAAAAAAATAAAATATGAAAATAACTTTTTCATATTCATAAGCTTACTGGCCGTTTCCTCCCTAAACAACATTACTAATTTTAAAATCTTTCAAAATTTATTTTCTTTAAAAATACGGAGCTACTAACCGATAGAGAGCCCCGTAAAGGGGAGATAGGATCTCCGGGTTTAGCACAGATACTATAATAAAATAATATCCGCACTGACCTTTCGATCCATATCTCAGCAGTAATTAGATTACTACATTATCAGCATAAACACTCCCTAGACCCGCGTCAAGTAGACAACATATTGATAAGCTGAGGAAAAACATAGTAAAAGTGTGTACATACATGTGTCTAAAACTGTGGAACAACTTTGGATAAATCAAAATAAATTTGTATAATATTCTATATTATGTCTTTATAATGTTTAATTTTAGCGCTTTTTTCGTTTTTATTAATATCGACAGAAATAAAGTCAAATCTAACCATATTTTCATCTATTTTATTTTTGAAAATATATCTACCAGCTCCCCTTTTAATGCTTTTTATTTTTCTAGAACTAATCGCCCCATCCGCACCTCCGTAGATATTAGAGGTTCTAGTCTTAACTTCGACAAAAATATATAAATTATTCTTTTCAGCTATAATATCTATTTCAAAATAACTAGTTTTAATATTTCTATCAACTATCTTATAACCTTTTTTTATTAAATATTCACATGCCAATTTTTCTCCAAAATTACCAACAACTTTTTTCCTATTCATAATATATAAATTTTTAATAATTACCCCCTCTCCCTTCCGGGAGAGGGGAGAAAAAATAAAACCCTGCATTAATTACAGAGCTTTGTTATTTGATTTTATTGAATCCAAAGCAAATTATGGTATATATTTCTTATATTCATGATCTTTGGCTCTTTGCTCTCTTATGGCCGGTATTTTCTTGAAGTCTTTAAATATAAAATATGCCCAAACTATTATCATTAACCCCCAAATCAGAAACCAAAACCTTGAGGATAGAAATGGAATTAATTCATAATTAAAAAATAAAATCACCAAACCAAAAAAAACATTTGAGATTGAAAAAGTATTTACTCTATCCCAAATCTTACTATAAACATTCTTCTTTTTCACCAAAATCCATGAAATAACTGACAATATAACAAAAATTATTATTATTGCTATAAATATTTTCATATAAATAGGTAATAATATCGGTGGTCTAGTTGCGAACCAGAATTTAAAACTTAATAAATTGCTCATAATTTATATAAATTAAATAGTTATATTACTAAATTATACTAATAAAAAAATTTGTCAATATTAACAATATTACGTCTTTACAAAAAGACATCCAAAGTGATATTTACCAGCTTCAAATTCATCCTCTACTTCGATTCCGAGTTTTTTGGCAACCTTCATTAGATTCTCCTTATTGACCTGCATCTCTGGAGGAGGACCAAAGGGAGAGGCAACATTCTTCCATTCAACAACTACCAGTCTACCTCCTTTTTTCAAAAGCCTAACAGACTCTCGAATAATTTCTGCTCTTTTTTTTGATTGGTATAAAGTATTTATAAGCAAACCAACATCGAGACTTCCAGACTCTATCTTAGTAGCTCCAAATATTTCCAAATCAGTCCAAATCGTAACCATGTTTTCTATATTATCTTGTTTAATCCTCCTATTAATAGTCTCAAGAGCTGTTTTTAAAATATCAACAGCATAAACTTGCCCTCTTTTTCCAACCAACTTAGAGGCGGGGAAAATAAAATGACCTGTAGTACCACAACCAAGATCAGCTACTTTTGTATTTTGTTCAACCTGAGCCTTACTTAATATAAAATTAACATCAAGCAATGCGTTTCCACCTGTTTTAGTAGACATATAATTATTAATTAGCTAATATTTGTTTTATTATTATATTTTCTCGACTATATTTCTTTTTGGATTTTATTATTATTTGATTTACTCCTTTACTCAGATCAACCTTTTTAAAGAATGCTCCTTCCTGATCAATCATTACAATCTCTCCATTTATACTTACTTCTGCTTCTTCCTCTGACACGCCTAGGACATTAACAAAATTATTTTCTATTACTAAATTATCTTCTGGATTTGATATTTCCAAAAATGGTGGAGCAACAATTCCTTTAAGAGATAAGGATAAATATAATAAGCAGAAAGCGACTACCGAAATTATTAATATATTTTTAACAATTTTTGGAAATATAATTAGCTTATAATCTTTTACTACTTTTTTTGAAAATGGATTATATTTTTTTTTATCCACCTGTTCTGGCTCATTAAATATCTCAGAAAAATCTTTGTAGTCTAGATTTAAATACAAGGAATATTCTCTTAGAAAATTTTTTCTATAAACTCCTTTTGGTAGTTTTTCAAAATCACCTTCTTCAAGAGCTTGAAGGTAATTGATATTTATTTTCAAGTCTTCTGCTACTTTTTTTAATGTTACTTTTCTATCTTCTCTAGCTCGCTTTAATTCTCGAACAATTTCATCTTCTTTTGTAGATATATTAGTTGTTTGAAATAACTTCATATACTATTTTATTAAATCTCATTCCAACCGCCAGCTTGATTATAATCAATTCCTTTTAAGGCTGACAAAGTGAACTGTATTATCATATAACTAGTAAACACAATTACTATGCCGATCAATGCATTTATCATAATAGTTTTTCCCTTGGTTACTTTCTCAGGATTACCAGCTGAAGTCAAAAGCACTAACCCACCATATACAAACATTATCAATGCCAATGAACCAACTAAACCAAGTATTGCTTTTACTCCGTACACAAGAATTAAAACAAAATCATTTATCTCATAATCACCTGTACAATATTTTGCGCAATATGGATCTGCGACATCTTCTGAACTATTACAATCACAAAGCTCACCCTCGTCATTTCTTGCATTCATTACCTCTATCTCTTGAGCAGAAACACTACTCACAACCAAAACAAAACCAATCATCAAAATAACAAAATAACTAAACAATAGTTTTATTTTTTTCATATTATTCTTGTTCTTTAATAATAGTTTGTTGTACACGTTTAGCCCCTCTGTTTACTATGTCAGACAAATCTTCATCACCTTCATTTGCTTCATTAATAATATCTTCAAAAATTAATTCCATAGCATTGGAATCCGCACCTTTATACCAACTCTTTGATGTTAATACTTGTTCTGCAAAAACGCCTATTTCCTGATTATCAATCTGCTCATCAATCAAAGAGCGAAGAGCGGTTGGCTTATTAGTATTGCTTAAATACAACTTAGCTTGCTCCTCTTTTGTAATAAACTGAACAAAATCCCAAGCTTCATCTATATACTCACTCTTCTTTGAAACAACTTCAACCCAATAATTACCAAAATTAGTTGTAACTGAACTACCCTCTATTTGCGGTAAACCTGATATAGCAAAATTCAATTTTGGTGCCCGAGCCTTGATGGTCGGCAAATGATAAGCATAACCAAACATCATAGCTAATTTTCCTTGTATAAACATATCCAAGGAGTTCTCCAAAGTACTATTCCAACAATAAACTTCTTTCGAAGGATTAGAAAAATCAGTATAAAATCTCAACGCCTCCATGCCTGGGTTATAATTTTGACTCTTTAAAGCAGTTGGAATTTCATTAAAAATAACCCGACCAGACTCAGTCAACATATCAGTTCCATTTTGCATCATCAAAACTGATAGCACGTCACTATATCTTTCGATATTACTACCGCCCCCCAGGGCCACACCCGATTGAATCAGCTTACCTTTAGCGTCTTGTTTGGTCATTTTCTTGACCGCTTGTTGAAAATCTCTATTCCAATACATAGGTGGCTCAGCTATTCCTGAATTATTAAAGATATCTTTATTATAATAAATTACCAAACTATCAACTGACAAGGGTAAGCCATAAACATTTTGCAATACATCCCCTTCTTCGTCTTGCTCTTCTATCACAACGTCATCATAAACAACGTCTACAAAATTATTTTTTATTTCTTTAATAGTAATTGACTTAGTAGTTCGAAGCTCCGGTACAATTTGTTTATCTATAGATCCTTTTAATATCGGATAAACCAAGGTAACACTTGCTGGCATAAATTCAATTTTATTTTTATATCCTAGAAGCCATGTATTATGGATAGAAAAAATATCAGGACCTCTGTCCTCAGCCAATGCATCTATTAACTCTTTTTCATATTCACTATATCTTAACTTTCTGTATTCAATCTTTATATAAGGGTGTAAAACATTATAACTTGTAATTATTTCTTCAAAAGCGTCTGGTCCATCCCAAACACGCCAATATTTGAGTGTAATTGGCCGCATCTCTTCCTCAACTTTTTTACTTACTCCTTTGCAACCAAAACCAGATGTCGTTAATACGACAAATAGTAATAAAATTAAAGAAATCTTACTTTTCATAATTTATTTATAATTTAAATTTTTATATTAATATTATACCAAATATTTTAATATTTACCAAAAAACTTTGTCATTTCGAATGAGCTTAAGCGAAATGAGAAATCCCTTAAACACATAAAGCACCACAGACATTATAATTATAAACCTTAAGGGATATCTCACTAAAGCTTCAAAATGACAATTTTGTATTTATTCCATCTTTGGTCGATATTGTAATGCTTCAGCAATGTGCTTGGTTAATATATTTTCTACTCTTTCAAGATCAGCAATGGTTCTAGCCAATTTTAGTACCCGAAAATATGCCCTAGCAGATAAATGCATTTGATCCACAGCATTTTTTAATAATTTTTTTGAATTTTCATCTACTTGGCAAAAATTCTTGACTGCCTCAGAACTCATTTCAGAATTAGTTATAAAAGTTGCCCCCTTGAATCTGTCTAATTGTACTTTTCTAGCGTTCTGAACTCTTTTTTTAATATCAGCAGATTTTTCACCACCCCCTTGAGAAGATAATTTATCAAAATTTACTCGTGGAACTTCAATATGTAGATCAATTCTATCCAAAATCGGCCCTGATATTTTTTTCTTATAATTATTAATTTGATTAGGAGTACAAATACATTGCTTTTCTTGGTCACCATAATATCCACAAGGGCAGGGGTTCATAGCAGAAATTAATATAAATTTAGCCGGAAATGTCAAGTTTCCAGCCGCCCGACTTACATTAATAATACCATCTTCAAGTGGTTGACGCAGGTTTTCAAGCACCTGACGTGGAAATTCTCCAAATTCATCCAAAAATAATACTCCTCTATGAGCTAAAGATATCTCACCAGGACGAGGCCAAGTGCCACCCCCAACTAGTGCCACTCCAGATGCACTATGGTGCGGAGCCCTAAAAGGCCTGTTGGTCACTAAGGCAGTTTTGCTATTAAGTATCCCAGCTACACTATAAATTTTGGTCACTTCTAAAGCTTCTTCGAAAATTAAATTAGGTAAAATCGAAGACATCGTGCGTGCAATCATGGTTTTCCCTGACCCAGGAGGCCCTCCCATGAGCATATTATGAGCACCAGCCGCTGATATCTCCATAGCACGTTTCACATGCTCTTGCCCTCGTATGTAACACATATCAGATAAAGTTTCATCATTTAGAAAATCAAACTCTTTATACGGAATTGAATTTATTATCTCTTTACCTTCCAAATGCATCGCCAATTCTTTTAAATTTTTTACTGGCACCACTTCAATGTCTTTAACAAGCTTCGCTTCTGGCGCGTTCGCTTCTGGCACATATAATGTCTTTATTTTTTCGCTAACCGCCTTTACTGCCACAGGAAGTATTCCATTAATTGGTCTCAAATCTCCATTCAAAGCTAGTTCCCCCACAAACATCATTTCATTTAAATCTTCTCTGGGTTTAAAACCACTATTTGTCAATAAAATACTTATTGCAATAGGTAAGTCATAACTAGGCCCATGCTTTTTGAGGTCAGCCGGAGCTAAATTAACTGTAATTTTCACTTTTGGTAAAAACAAATTAGAATTTTTAATAGCACTCTTCACTCTTTCCTTTGACTCACTCACCGCTGCATCAGGCAAACCAACTATGCTAAATACCCCCATCTCTCCACCGCCAGTATCAGCTTCTACTTCAACCACCTCAGCATCAAGACCGATTACTGCAGCCGATAAAACTTTTGTAGACATAAAAAATAAATTAAATCAAAATTATATAAACATTATAACACAAAAAAAACCGCTTAAAGCGGAATAATATTTTAATTGATAGTTGAATTAGATCCCATGAGTCAACAAGCTAATCACTGCAAAAACAATTGCCATATAGAGAGTCCCGGATGCGAATGGTAACAATGCTCCCCAATCATAAATTACTGAAAGCAACAATATTGCAACTCCGTAAACCTGCAAATGCATCTTTATTTTACCCCACACATTTGCTTGTATTTCTTTACCCTCTCTTTTTCTTATCCAGGCTACCACAATAATTATTATTTCCATTCCGATCACTAAAAGTGAGGTCCACAGATCAATATATCGAAGCACAATAATAAACACCATGCTACCGATTAATATTTTATCAGCCAGGGGATCATACACCTTGCCCCACTCAGTAACCTGATCCCTGGTTCTCGCCATCGCACCATCCAAAGCATCTGTAAAAGCAACAAGTAAAAAAGCTATAAGGCCGATCTTGTAACTCTCTGTGAGCATTAATATTACAACAAATGGAGTAGCAAAAAAACGAAATAATGTTACATAGTTTGGAACTATATATTTTGGAATAAACCGCAAAATAGTTTTTTCCAAAAGCCTGTCATGCCAAAAAACTTTTTCAGCTTTTTGAAATTGATACTGTAGCATATGTTTAAACTTATTCATATTACCCTCTCTCCTAAATTAGGAGAGGGTTGCCTGCCTGCCGATAGGCAGGGGGGAGGATGAGGTCTGAAATATGATACTAAACACCTTAATAATATATAATTATTTAATCTTCACATCCTCGAGCTTCACTGATAATAATTTACTGACACTATCGTCGCCCATAGTGACACCATATAATACATTAGCCTTTCTCATAGAGGCGCGATTGTGAGTTATTACAATAAATTGAGTTTTGTGAGATAGATCGTCAAGTATCCTAGCTAATCTCTCTGAATTTGCCTCATCCAAAGCAGCGTCGACCTCGTCAAGCACCACAAACGGAGATGGATTAGCGCTAATAATAGCACTTATCAGAGCAATAGCGGTCAAAGCTCTTTCTCCGCCAGAAAGCATTGAAACAGAACTTATCTTTTTCCCAGGTGGATTTGCTTGTATCTCAATACCAGCTAGACCAGTCGCATTATGTTTTTTAAGAAACTTAATCTTTTTCAAATCAAAATTCTTAGACTCATCTTTAGATTTTTCCTTATCGTCTGATTTTAACTGCTTATTATCTTCATCAGTTTTTTGGTCACCATTCTCTTTATCGCCACCATTCATGTCCTGTTCCATTACTTTTACAATCTTAGCATTACCTCCATTAAATAATATTTTAAAATATTCATTAAACTTGTCAGCAATAACTTTAAATTCTTTATCAAACTTTTCTTTAATGGTTTCGTCTAATTCACGAATTACTTTTTCCAAAGAGTTAATCGCATCTTCCAAATCCGCAACTTGTTCACTCAAAAAATCATACCGCCCCTTAGTGTCAATATATTCTTTTTCGATCTCAGGATCAATACCACCGATGAGTTCTAGTTGATGTTTAATATTTTTTATTTTAACTACGACTTCTTCTTTATTAATTTCTCCTTCAACTCGACTTTGTTTTATTTCTTTCAAACTGCCAATATTTTCCCTTATTTCAATTTCTAAATCTTCGAGTCTAGTTTCATATCGAATAGAATTAATTTTGAGATCATTTAATTCTCTATTTAAATCATTTAAATTATTTTGAATAACTTGAATATTTTTTTGTGAGGCAAAAAGCTTGCTTCTTTCCTCCTCTTCTCTTTCTTGGAATCTATCAACCTGTTCTTTTATTTTGCTTATTTTCTCTTCTACTTCTTCTATTTTATTTTTAACAACATCTTTCTCTTTTTCAATATCTTCAATATTTACTTCCTTAGTATTTTGTTTAAATTTAATTTCAATATCACTTAGTTCATTTTTAATGCTATTTTCCTTTTCTTTGAATAGTTTTACTCTCTCGCTCCAAGCAGATATTCTGATTCGACTCTCATTAATACGAGAGCCTAAATCCTCTTTCTCACTACTGATAGAGATAATGCTAGTCTGAAGTTTTTCAATTCGTTCTTTCTCCACCTCCCCCTCAAACATTTTGATAGCATTTTTCAAATCTTCTTTTATTTGTTTTATTAAACTTCTTAATACTTCTACATCTTTTTCTTCTTGAATTGATTCTAGTCTAGCTAAAGACTTTTTCAAAATATCATTAGTCTTGTCATGATCCTTGTCTTTCTGCTTTGACAACAATTCTCTTAGCTCCTGATTCAATTTATTTAATTCATCGTTTAATCCGTTAATTTTTTCTTCTTGGCTATTAAACTTTTCTTTTTCGTTAACTATTTTGTCTTCTAAATTTTTAATATCATCACTAACATTTTTGAACTCAGATGTTAAACTTTCTTTTTTATTATTCAGCCAGGATAAATCAAATTTACCGAGCGAATCAAGTTTTACTTCCAGTTGAGCATTTACTTTTGCGAGCCGTCTTACAAATTCATCTTTTTCAAACTGTAGATTACTTAAATCTTTTTGCCATTTTTCATAATCATCACTTATTGAACTCTCTTTTTCCAATTTTTCTAATTCATTATTGAGAATTTCTAATTTTTTTTCTTTGTCTCTTTTTTCTTTTTCTTGCTCAAGAAATTTATTATTAAATTCATTAAACTTATCATTGTTTTCGTGCCAAACCTTTCCATAGTAATTAAGCTGTAACCCCCGAAGCTCAAGCTCTAGCTCACTTCTTTTGTTCAATCTATTCACTTGCCGAGTAAGGCTCTTTACTCTTGGTTCAATTTCAGTGAGCAACATATTAACTTGATTGAGATTTTCGTAACTCGCCCGAAGTTTATTTAGCGAATCATCCCTTTTAATTTGAAATTGTTTCACGCCCGTTGCTTCATCAAAAAATTCTTTTCTCTCGCCAAGTGATGTACTAAGAAATCCTTCAACCAACCCCTGTCCAATTACACTATATGTCTTTTGACCAAATTTTGCTTTGGCTAGTAACATTTGCATATCAGCTAACCTAACTCGACTATTATTAAGAAGATAATCACTCTCACCTGTTCTATAGAGTCTTCTAGTGAGTACTACTTGAGAATAATCAATTGGAACAGTTCTGTCTTCATTGTTTAGATACAAAGACACTTCAGCCATTCCCAGCTTACCTTTTTTATCTGATCCAGAAAAAATAACATCCTCGCCTTTTTTAGCGCGTAGAGTTTTCATGCTTTGCTCTCCCAGTGCCCAACGTACTGCATCAGCAATATTTGACTTACCAGAGCCATTCGGACCAACCACAGCCGTAAGTCCTCGCCTGCCTTCATTGACCATACCAGGAAACACCAACGTGTTCTTGTTGGCAAAAGATTTAAATCCTTGAATTTCTAGTTTTTCTAAATACATTAGAATAATGCGAATCTATCCCGAGTACTCGGGACAAATCTACAAATTACAAATACGCAAATATAAAATAATTTTAAATCCCCTCTTCTTTAAAAGAAAGGGGTTACTTGTCTCGCCGTAGCCTTAGCGAAGGCGGAGGATAAGGTATTCATTATTGTGTTTATTATAATATATTATAGAAATTATTGAAAGAATTTTTGTAAAAAAAGACAGACGAAACTTTTTATCAACATTTCTGTTAAAAAAAATTCCGTCTGTATTGAAAAGATTAACTCATCCTGCAATCACTGTCTTTTCTTTCTTCTGATTACCCTTATTTACCGTGAGGGCCTCCACCATCTTCCGGATCTCTAAATCGATATAAAAACTGTTTCATTTTTTCGCCTCCCAATTATAATTAAAAATAAAATGATTTTCCGCTCAATTTAAAATACCACCTTTTCTAAGAGTGGTTTAAATTATTTCAATAAAGAACGGATTTAATTATTAAATAATATAATATTAGCCAACCTTTGTCAAAATATTATTTGTATACTACTATAGTAATATACAAATAATACAACAATCATGATAATCACATTCAACGGAACCGAAGGTTCTGGAAAATCTACTATAGCAAAAAAACTTGCCGAGAAACTCGGTTGGGATCATTATTATATTGGAGGCATTCGTCGAGAAATGGCAAAAAAACGCGGAATGACATTAGAAGAATATAATAAACTCGGTGAAACTGACTCAAATACAGACCTGGAAGTAGATGAATATCAAAAAAAACTTGGTGAAACTAAAGATAACTTTGTAATAGAAGGCAGGACATCGTGGCATTTTATTCCTCATTCATTAAAAATCTATATAGATGTAGACAAAAAAATAGGAGCAGAAAGAATTTACAAAGAACTTCAAAAGCCAAACAAAAGAAATGAAGCCCAAGGCATAAAAACATTAGAAGATGTAATAGAAAAAAATAAAAATAGACAAATTTGCGACAATAAAAGATATTGGAAATATTTCAAAATAAAGGTCCACGACAAAAAACATTTTGACTATATTCTAGATACAAGTAATTTAAATAAAAAAGAAGCTTTTGATAAATTATATAGCTATATTCAATCAAAAATTAACCGATAAACAAACTATTTCTCCCTCTCCTGCTTAGGAGAGGGCCGGGGTGAGGTATTCTTGTTAACATTGCAGCAAAGGGGTTTACACTTCTAAAGGTTAAAATATAATAAAT
>CAZTIC010000032.1:0-12640 GCA_964613625.1 uncultured Gammaproteobacteria bacterium
TGGATTATTTATTAAATAATGGCCTCTTGTCCAATATGAGGTGGACTAATACAAAAATTTGACAAAATAAAATTATTATATTATAGTAATTATCAATCAATAATTGCTTTTTAAATGGGGTAAAAGCGATTACGAAAGGAGGATAAAAATAATAAATCCCTTATATTTTCTAACAATTTTTGGAGGGCACTATGTTTGAAGCTATTTTTGGATGGACTGTTGAAAATGACCAAGTACTATTTCTAATCGGAGATGACGACACAAAAGCAACAAAAGAACTGGAGCAATTACTAGACGTTTTGCAATTCGAAGCAAAAATTATCAAAACCAAAAAAGGTCCGGCGATTATCGGCAAAGGAAGAAGTCCGTATGAACTTTATGACGAAGCGGGAGAAAATCTTCCAATGACTTTGATCTTGAATCAACAAATTCGAAGGTCAAATAATCCAATTGTTGTAAATTATTAGAAAAGAAATATAGTATGGGACTTTTCTAAGAATTTCCCCCCCCCTGCCAGGCGCTCCCCCATACCGGCTGACAAAAAAACGGCGTCATACCGTTTTAAACACAAAAGGAATTGAACACGCTCATAGTTTAATTCCTTTTTTTTATTTTAAAAAATATTCTAAGTCAAATATTCAATTACATCTCCTAAATTTTTAATTCTCTCTAATCCAATCTTTCCAGACTTCATCTTACAATCCGGAACAATAGCTTTATTAAATCCTAACTTCTCAGTTTCTTTAAGTCTTTGTTCCAACCTAGCAACATTTCTTATCTCTCCACCGAGTCCTAACTCTCCAAGTACTATTGTCTTCTTGTTTACTACTTGATTTAGAAGTGATGAAATAATTGACATGCAAACTGCTAAATCAAGAGCTGGATCATTTATTTTGAGACCACCTACGATATTAAGTATCACATCTTGATTAGTTAAATTAACTTTTGTTCTCTTGCTTATTACTGCCACCAACACCTGTAATCTATTCAGATCAAACCCAGAAGCCTTACGAACAGGATAACCAAAAGCTGTCTTAGTAACTAGCGCTTGTATCTCAACCAGAAACGGACGAGTACCTTCTATGATACAACTTATTACTGATCCTGATATTTTATTATTATTTTCTTCCAGAAATACTCCGGAAGGATTTTTTATTTCTTTAAAACCTGTGCTGGTCATCTCAAATATTCCAATTTCATTTACTGAACCAAAACGATTCTTGGTAGTTCTAAGCACTCTATAATTACTACTTGGGTCAGTCTCAAGATATATTACAGTATCTACAATATGCTCCAGTGACTTTGGTCCAGCAATTTGACCGTCCTTAGTAATATGACCAACTAAAATAAATGAAATATTTTTATCTTTAGCGACCTCTAATATTTTAGAAGCGCAGGCTCTTATTTGATTCAAGGAACCAGCTTCTGATGGAATCTCATTCGTATATATCGTTTGAATTGAATCAATAATAACTAAATCTGTATCAATTTTACTAAGGCTAGCCAATATTTTCTCCAAATTAATTTCACTTATAAAACTAATATTTTTATTATCAACTTTTAATCTATCAAAACGATCTTTTATTTGAATACCTGATTCTTCTCCGCTTACATAAATTAATTTTTTATTCTGAAAAGAATTTGCGACTTGAGCTACGATTGTAGACTTACCAATACCTGGTTCGCCAGATAACAGTACCATTGACCCGGGCATAATACCCCCTCCGAGAACTCTATCAAATTCATCTATATTTGTTCGAAGTCTTTCTTGATTATTGTTCTCAATATTACTTAGATCTATTATTTCAGCAGAACTGACACTAGCTTCTTTTGTTTTTAATTCCTTCGTGTCTACAGTTTGCATCTTTAGAGTCCCCCATCCCCCACACTCTAAACAACGCCCACTCCATTTCATGGATTGAGCGTCACAATTTGAACAAACGTATATATTTTGAATTTTACTAGACATAATACCTCTACTTACCTAATTCAGTATCAATTATTTTTTTCAATTCCTCCTTAGTTACCTCACCCAAAATCTCTTGGTCGTTTACATACAAGAATGGGACTCCTTGTATCTCTAGGGCATCAGCTTCTAATATATTATTATTTATATAGGTAGTAATTTCGTTATCCTTGAGACAGTTTTTAAAAATATTTATTTTTAAATTAAGTGTATCAGCTAACTCAAGAAACACGTCTTCGTTAAAATTACTTCTTTCAAATAATAAATCATGATATTCCCAAAACTTTCCTTGTTCAAAAGCACATCTCCCAGCAATTGAAGCTTGATAGGAAGGAGAACTAACTTTAATGTCTGGAAAATCCTTCCATACTAACCTTATCTTATATTGATATTCATCAATAATCTCTCTAATTATCACTTCCTGTTTCTTGCAAAAATAACAATCAAAATCAGAAAATTCAGCAATTACCACTTTACTATCTTTCGCACCCAAACTTGGGTCATCATTACTTATAATGGGCCCAGTAATCATATCTTTCAAAATCGGTACACTTGTGACTAATGGATCATCGTTAGTATATTCCTTATTTAAATAATATTTGTTATCAGCATCATCCAATTGAGTAGCATAATTAACAGGCAAAAATACAACTTTAAAAATTGCTAAAATAAATAATAATAACAAAAAACTAACTATTGAAATAAAAATAAAAATCTTAACTGGAAATTTTTCTTTTTTAAACATTGAAAACATAATAAATTAATTAATATTCATAATTATTGCCACGTAGCTCCATCCACCTTCCATGATCCATTTTCTTTTGTAAACATTATCGAAATGTCTTGATAATACGTAGAAATATTATTAGTTGATCCTGTACTTTCCCTTCGCTGAGTTTTTACGAGCATTGAAGCCAGGCCCTCAGATTCATCAAAATTCTTTGTCTCTGTTGATATTGATTTAGTAGTTACACCGAAATAAATATCTGAATAATTATCCTTGACTTGATCACTTATGAACCTATCCGCCCAAATCTGCATTTTCTTGGTCATGAATATCTTAAGATCTCTTATGTTTCCAAAATTGGAATGATTGGAATAGCTACCAAATCTTTCTGCAAAAGATGATGCCATTTTTGCTAAATCAGCTTCATTTAATTCCCTTTTGGTTACAGACCTTCTTGGTTCCTCTTCCACAACACTCGAATCTTCTGTTGTCTTGGGTAGATTCATAATATTTGCTTGCTCGTTTTGTTCAGGTAAATCCTGAATATTTTCTGCCTTATTAAAGTCAAAGAAAAAAAGAAAATACAAAATCAAAAATATTGCTAATATCCCTAAAACTATTATTACTATTCCTATGTATTTCCTATTCATATTAATTAAAAATAAATATTAATTCTATGTTTGTAATTCGTAAATATTATATTTCCATATCATCAAGGCCTTCAACGCCTTCACCCCCTGCCTCTACGCCCCCTTCTGTGCTACGAGCAAATTCTTTTTTGGCTTCTTCTATTTCAAGTAGTTGTCGTGGATCCGAAGTGATTAATTGATCTTCTGTATAAGAAGAAACAATTTTTATGGCAGCGTGTTTATTGCCTGCAAAAAATATACCTTCACCTACGCCACACTCAAGAAGCAAATATTTTTCTCCCTCTGTTAAGACAAATGTTTTTTGTATAAGATCAATTGAGGCTGGTGATTGTTTAAGCAAAAGCTGAAGACTCGAGTTCGTAACTATGGCCTGACCATAAGGAGAAGTTAAAAAATCATTCACATCCTGAGTGATAGTAGTTACACCTAGATAATATTTTCTACATCTCTTTACTAAGGCAAATATAAACTTAGCGCTATCCTCGTGTTGCATAAGCCACCAAGCCTCATCAATTATGAGTACTCTTTTTTTCATTTCTGATCGAACAATATTCCATACATAATTAATAATAGTATAAATTGCCATAGGTCGTAATTCATCCTCAAGATCTCTTACCGAAAAACAAACAAGTTGGTTATTTAATTTTACATTAGTTAAATTATTTAATAATCCCGAAAAAGTTCCCTCTGTATACTTCTTCAACCGCAAAGCTAATTGAGCACCGCCCTCCATGCCTTCTAACACTTGCTGTAAATCTTGCATAATAGGTATATTTATATTAGAAAGATCAGCTTCGGGTGTTATATCATTCTTGGCATATGTTTCAAGTAATGCTCTGTCTGCAATAGAGTCTTCTTCATGTGTCAAATCCCCCACCATTAATTTAAATAGCCCTTTAAACGTAATAACAGCGCTTCTAATAATATCTCCTGATTTAGAGTCTCCTCCTATAGCTCTTGGTAAATCAAAAGGATTAATCTTGTTTTCACTAGAAAGAGAAATATTAATATACGTTCCTCCCACAGCATCTGATAAATGCTTGTATTCGTATTCTGGGTCAATAATTATAACATCAGTCCCCAACATCATCGAACGAAGCACTTCTAATTTCACTGCGTAACTCTTACCAGCTCCTGATGTGGCAAACACCACAGTATTTGCATTCTGGAGACTAAAACGATCAAAGAGAATTAAACTATTATTGTGTCTATTAATTCCATACAATATACCATTATCACTGGTAAGTTCGCTGGATATAAAAGGAAAAGAAGAGGCACAAGGAGATGAATTTAAGTTAAAAGTTATATAAAGCTCATCATTACAAAGTGGTAAAGTTGAATTAAATCCTTGTTCAGCTTGATAATAAACTTTCTTTGAAAAAACTAATCTAGAACCAAAAATATTTTCAACCTGATCAGATAATCTATCTAAATCTTCCTTAGTATCACTATAAATAGTTACATAAAGAGAAAACTGAAAAAACTTCTCAATCCCTTGCGTCAAAGCATCTCGCAAAGCCTCAATATCTCTAAGAGCAGTTTCACGAAGTGGATCTCTAGCTGCTCCCTTTTCTGCGTCTGAAATAATTTGAGCCTCAAGCGCACCCACTTTATTTTTGAGCTGTTTCAACACAACTGCAGACTTAACAGGATAAAAAAACATTGCTATATCAAAAGATTGATTCATGTTAATAATAGGCGCAAACCAACCTACGCTTATATAACGAGGATAGCTAATTACAAAAATAGTACGAATAAATTTATTACCCAAGAGCAAATGATCTGATCTTATATCAAAGCTCGCCGGAGCTATCAAGTCTCTAATACTTAACACGCCTTCACGAAAAACCTTCTCTTCTTCTATTAACTCTTCTGCATCAACATTAACATCTTGAATATTATTATTCTCAATATTTTTTTTTGCTGTTTTATTTAATTTTTCTTCCTCGATTTTAAAATTCTGCATATTATTCTGCCACTCTTATATCTTTTATTTCTACCATTTTTTCGTTTTTACTAGTTGTTGGGTTATAAGTATTATAATATAGCTCTATCAGGCTCTGAGTATCCAACTGAATCGCATTTAAACCAATGGACGACAAACCATTCAAAACATTTTCAACTCGTCTATCTAATTCAGCTTTATTTTGTTTAAATCTCTTTTCCTTTATTTTTACATACTCAATCGGCTTGAGAACATCAAGCATAGACTTGAAAAAATTCTTATGTTTATCAGTTAAAGGATTGTATGGAACTACAATAAAAAACTTTTTATTCATTATTTTTCCTATTGACACGAGTTCAGTGATATATTGTATATATTCTTGAGTCTGAATCTTTAAAAGCTCATTGGTCTGTTCTTTTTCTTTTTGCTTCAATCTGACTAAATACTCATCTATGTTCATTTCACGAGACTGCACCACTATCTGAATTGGAAAATTAATATTATTCAAAAAACTTACATAAGCAGAAATAGTCGCATTTTGCTCATCTTCACTTTTTAGAGCAAAATTAATACTCGAAACCATTATGACCACTCGCAATGTTCCATCATGCATAACCATAATATCGTCTTTTACTTCGGCAATATCCAAATACTTTTGAGTGGAAACTTTTATTTTATTCTTTACTAATTTATTATTCTTTGACATGTTTATTTAAAAATCTATTCTTAATTTATATTGATTTGATTTTAGTGCCCTTACCTCCCTCTCCACGATATGATCCCTGTGTGTCAACAATCAAAGATAGCTCTGTTAAGCGAGAAATATCAGGAGCTTTTTTTTCTTTTATTTGCAAACTCTTTTCAAGCATATTTGCTTCTTGAGAATCAGTTATATATTCAAATCCTCTTATTTTATGATTCCACACTCTTATACTTGGTCTCTTTAGCGTTTTTACAACATTAAGCACAAAATAATAAGATGGTCTTCCATTAATTTTTATAAAAGCAAAAAAAATAAAAATAAGAAATAACGGGATTATAATTGTTAAAAAAAGCACAAAATCAAACAATCTATAACATAACGCAACTATCATAGAATAAGTAAGCATTATTAAGAATTGCCTGGTTGTAATTGGCCCAATTATTTTATTCTCTATATCAATAAATTGCGGAACTGTAAATTGTTGCATACTTGTAAAATTCCTAAATTATTTCTTATAACCTCCTCTCATAAATTAGGAGAGGGTCGCCTGCCTGCCGGTAGGCAGGGGGTAAGATATTTTAAAAACGTAAATTTTTATTAAGATCCATAACTGCCTCAAACTCTTCGTTTGTTAAATAATCTTTATTCTGACTCTTTCTATCTTCTATTATAGCATTTATCGACTTGTTCTTACTAATACTTTCTTCACCAATTGCTAAATATAAACGATTTACTGGACTATTTCGCCATGCCCTTATACCCTCTATTCTTTTGCTATACTGATCTTCTTCTAATAATTTTATTTTATTGTTAATTTTTTCTGTAATTTCGTTAATATTTTGACTTAGTCGTCTAAAAGTTATCAAATCCATGAATTTTAATTCGTCAATTGGACTCATTACCCTCGGTACTACACTCACATCTTTCATTATTTTTTTACCTGACAGCCCAGTTGGAATATTTGATTTAGAATTAGTTCTTTGTTTTATATTTTTTTCAAACAAACTATCTTCTCTGTCAACTTTTATTTTTTTCTTTCTAAGAATATTAAAAGAATCAGGTTTTTTTATCATTGGAGATGATGGGCTCAATTTATCTTGCTGTTTTTCTTGTGATTCAACAATAATATTATTTATTTTAATCTTTCCTTTTTTTTGCTCTTTTTCAACAATCCTTGGTGGAGGAGGGGCCAACTCATGTTCAAGGTCTAGTTTCTTAATATTTAAAAAATCTTTCTTGTCCGCCGTAGCTTCAGCGAAGGAGGGTTTGCCCACCATAACTTTAACAGAAGAAATTTTAACATCTTTCTGTTTTACAGGCTCAGATTCTTTATTTCTATTCTCTTCTTGTGAAGTTTTTTTAGCAAGCTCTTTTTCTTCTAAAACTTTTCTGAGATTATAATCAACATCTCTTGCCCCTACATTTTTCAGAATATCAATTTTTTTATTAGGGGCTTGTGACTCTTCGTTTGGTAAAGATAATTTTGGTTTTAGCTTTAATGACTCATCTATTTTTTCTCCAAAATATTTATCAATAATACCAAAGGCCTTATCTACCGAGTCAACATCAAAACCTAAACCGCCTTCATTAAAAGACTTACCAAGTGCAAATCTTGTATCTATTCTATCTCGAATCCCTCTTAAATAAGTAGAAACAATATCTCGAAATCTTTGCTCCAAATAACTACTTCCAAAATTAATATCAATCTCATTGACTATGGCATCAACATTTTTCTTCGTATCAACATTTTTCTTTATCTCACTATAACCATTAATTTTTTTTGTAAGAGCTCTAATTTCTTCCTCATCTTCTGGAGAAAATATATAATCATCGCCTCGAACTTTTCCGCCATTACTTCTTGTTTGTCTATCGGGAAAACTAGGATCAAAATCGGAAAATTTTCTAACCTCCACTGGTTTTTCCAAAATACCTAGATGTATTTTAACGTCTTTAAACACCTTGTCCTGAAGCTTATCAACTAACTCCAAGCTAAGGGATTCGGATAATTTTAAATCAGTATTTAAATAATGATTTAAATCAGTAAATAAAATATCCTTTGTCATTATCTTCATTACAATAATAGCCAAATCAATACCATATTCCTTTTCCAAAGAATTAATATTTTCCATTACCAAGGGAGACGATACTTTATCGCGTAATTCTTTAGACAAACTATTAAATTTTTGTAAATAATTAAACATCCCTTAAATATTACGTTTACTACTTCAAATATTTTAAATCTTTTTCTACCTGGCTCTTTAATTTTTCGGCATTGTCAAATTTACGAATATCTCTTATTTTCTTAACTATCTTTATTATAACATTTTTTTGCTTTATGCCAAAGATTTTTTCTTTAATAAATAACTCTGATGAAAATGACTCAGAAAATGTTTCTTTTGGGCCAAAATGAAGTAAGCCATCATAATTTTTGTCATCTATTTGTGCGGTTACCAAATAAACACCATGATCAATATCTATATCTATTTTATTTAGATTAATGGTGGGATAGCCAAGCCTTTTTCCTCTGCCCGTACCATCCACTATATTAGCCTCAAATTTTATCTCTTTTCTTTTTCCAGATTTTATAACATTATAAAATGAAAAAAGTAAAATAATGCTAGCTAAAATTTGAATATAATTTAAAACATTTCCATTTAAAAAATAATCTAAAATCACGGCTGACAAAGGCCAAAATAATTCGCAAATCGTAGCCACAGATGCCGACACTCTTTTGAGACCAAAATAATAAATAAATAATGCTACTGCACCACTTGAAAACACTATCACAAAAAGTAAACCCCAGTGAGTCACACTAAGCTCTCCTAGTTTAAAAATATCTCCAGTAACAAAAACAAACACTAATGCTAATAAACTTGTAATTCCAAATCGTAGAGCAGTAGCTGATTTAAAATCAAGATGATTTAACACCCTCTTACCAAAAACAGTCGATGATCCAAAAGCAAAGGCTGCCAAAACAGCGAACCAAGCTGCATTATGAAATAAATCAATTTCAAATATATTTAATCCGGACTTTCCAAATGCCAAAAAATAACCTGAAACAATAGCCAAGATTGCCCAAAAATAAAACTTTTTTGCTAATTTTTCACCAAGAATTATTCTAGCTAAGATCAACGCAAATACTGGTTGAAGTTTTTGGAGTATTACTACAGTAGCAAAAGTAACTTCACCAAAAATTGCCGCAAAGAAAGCTTTTGTAATCATAAGTGTTCCCAGTAACCCACCAAAAACACAAACCCACCCTATAGCTACCCAATCTTTCTTGCGTAATAATTTTATTTTTGACCAATTCAAAAATATAAATGGTAATAAAAAAATAAAGCCCAAAAAGTGCTCTAAAAAAACAATAAGTCCTGCTGGCAAGACATAAAATTTTGGCCTTATAAATACTCCATCTAGGCTCCAGAATAGAGCGGCTAACATTATTGATCCAGCTCCAATAAAAAATTTCTTATTAATTTTGTTTTTCATTTAGTTGCTCTTTATTTTTGATGATTTATATATAGACGGTTTATGTGATTTTTGACGGACAATCTTGCCGTTAAAAACATTCTTTAGCTCTTTCAAGTTAACTCTTTGATCATACCCCAAAGAAATTACATCTGGCTTATATTTTTTGACTATCGCATACTTATCTCCCCTGTTTCCCAAGACTGCCTTATCAACAAAATCAATTTTTTCTACACTACCCAGTCTTTCCTTTTCATCATCGTATGGTTTTTTATTTTTTAACTTCTCCACATTATCATTTCTAGCAATTACTACCATCAAATAATCTCCTAATTTTCTTGATTGTTTCAAATAAAAAATATGCCCTAGATGCAATTTATCAAATGTACCAAAACACATCACTGTTTTCATAGATTTTTTAATCCCTCTCCTTAGTAAGGAGGGGGATATTTATAATCCTGCTTCTTTTTTTAATAAATCAGCTTTATCAGTTTTTTCCCAAGTAAAATTCTTACCATTTCTACCAAAATGACCGTAAGCGGATGTATTTTTATAAATTGGTCGTTTTAAATCTAGCTCATCAGTAATAGCTTTTGGTCTAAAATCAAAGTGTTTTTTGACTAATTTAGTAATTTTGTCTTCATCTATCTTTGCAGTTCCAAAAGTATCCACATAAATACCAACTGGCTCAGCAACGCCGATAGCATAAGCAACTTGTAGCTGACACTTTTTCGCTAGTCCCGCAGCAACAACATTTTTGGCAACATACCTTGCCATATATGCGCCACTTCTATCCACCTTTGATGGATCTTTTCCAGAAAAAGCCCCGCCACCATGTCCCACTACTCCACCATATGTATCAACTATTATTTTCCTTCCAGTGAGCCCAGCGTCACCTGGAGGTCCTCCAATCACAAAACGACCAGTTGGATTAATAAATATATTTGTTTTTTTATCTATCAAATCATCTAATACCGGCTCTATGACCTGATCTCTAATATCAGCTCTTAATTTTTTCATACTGACTTTATCGCTGTGATGAGCTGAAACTACAACCGTCTCAACTCGCATAGCATTTCCATTATCATATTCAACTGTAACTTGAGCTTTTCCGTCAGGTCTTAGATAAGGCAAAACACCATCTTTTCTTACCTTAGCAAGTTGCTTGGTGAGTTTATGAGCCAAAAGTATTGGAAGAGGCATAAGTTCTGGTGTTTCGTCAGTAGCAAAACCAATCATCAGCCCTTGATCACCTGCTCCTTGGTCCTTGTACTCTCCTTTACCCTCATCTACTCCTTGAGCAATATCCGGACTTTGTTCATGTAAAGTCACAATTACACCTATGCTGTCAGCACAAAAACCATATTCTGGTTTATCATAACCAATGTCCTTAAGTACATTTCTAACAATTTCATCAATGTGTACGTAAGAATTAGTTTTAGCTTCTCCTCCTACCAAAACTAAGCCAGTAGTATTAAAACATTCTATACCAGCTCGACTATCAGGATCTTGTTTAAGCATCTCATCCAAAATACTATCACTAATACGATCACATATCTTGTCAGGATGTCCCTCAGTCACAGATTCTGAGGTAATTAATCTTATATTTTTACCCATACGTTTATCAAACATTAAATAAAATTAATTCTCACACTTTGTAATTCTACCCGACATTTTCTACCTATTCCTTGGACGGGAGGGAGGTAAATCCCATGAGCTAACACACTTCAGAATTACAAAACGCAAAACTAATATTTAAATAACGTTTATTGTTAATGAATTATTAATTAAAAAACAAACTTTGTCATCCTGGAGCGCAACAGAGTGAAGCGATAGGATCTTTGATCAATAATCACAGAAGATTCTATCAGTCGCTTTAGCTCCTTCCAGAATGACAATAAGATATACATAGAAAAACCTAACACCTAAAACCTTTAACCTATTTTAAAACCTATGTCCCAATCTCCCAAGATCTTAAATACTTTTCCTGCTCAGCAGTTAATTTATCAATACTAATTCCCATTGATTTCAATTTAATCTTAGCAATTTTTTCTTCAATGCTAGGTAGTACTTCATATACCTTTTTTTCCAGTTTTTTATGATTCTTAACTACGTACTCAGTTGCCAAGGATTGCGTAGCAAAACTCATATCCATAACACTTGCCGGGTGACCTTCAGCAGCTGCTAGATTTATAAGCCTACCTTCTCCAAGTACAAAAATCTTCTTTTTTCCCAGAACATACTCATCAACAAAATTTCTAACATTTTTATTTATTTTTTTAGATATCTTTTTTAAACCAATAAGATCAATCTCAACATCAAAGTGACCAGAATTACAAACTATAGCTCCGTCTTTCATGAGTTCAAAATGCTCTTTTCGTAATACATGCAAATCACCTGTCAATGTACAAAACAAATCACCAATTTTAGCTGCTTCCTTCATAGTCATTACACCAAAGCCGTCCATAGCAGCTTCAAGGGCTTTTATTTCGTCTACCTCTGTCACCACCACCTTCGCACCCATTCCTCTAGCTCTGCTTGCAAAACCACGACCACACCAACCATATCCAGCTACAACGATAGTTTTTCCTGCTATCAATATATCTGTGGCTCGAATAATACCATCTAATGTTGATTGGCCAGTGCCGTATCGATTATCAAACATATTTTTTGTCTTAGCATCATTTACAGCCATAATTGGAACTTGTAATTTACCTAATTTTTCCAATGCTCGTAATCTAATAACACCAGTTGTTGTCTCTTCCATACTGCCCATAACGTTTGGCATTAATACTTTGTATTTTGAATGAAGAAGTGACAATAAATCAGCTCCATCATCCATAGTGATAACAGGCTCAAACTTTAAAGCTTCTTCAAGGTGTTTGTAATAAGTATATTTATCTTCTCCGTGAATAGCAAAAACTGGTATCTTGTAATTATTTACCAGAGAAGCTGCTACATCGTCTTGAGTTGATAACGGATTAGACGCAACCAACACAGTATCTGCCCCACCAGCCTTCAATGTCCTCATCAAATTTGCAGTTTCAGCTGTCACATGTAAGCAAGCCGACATTTTCAATCCTTTTAATGGTCTATTTTTAGCAAAATCTTTTTTAATACAATCTAAAACAGGCATATCTTGCGATGCCCATTCAATTCTTTTCTTCCCCTCTGATGCTAA
>CAZTIC010000033.1:0-12407 GCA_964613625.1 uncultured Gammaproteobacteria bacterium
TCATTCCTACAAATTGAAGCATAAAAAATAGGTACTATAATAAGAATCAACACTGTAGAAAATATAAGACCAAAAATAACAGTCAAACTGAGTCCTCTCC
Organism: uncultured Gammaproteobacteria bacterium; assembly: GCA_964613625.1. Taxonomy (GTDB): domain Bacteria; phylum Patescibacteriota; class Patescibacteriia; order Patescibacteriales; family CAZTIC01; genus CAZTIC01. The sequence continues at coordinate 101 of CAZTIC010000033.1, forward strand.
ATAGTTCATCAGCATAAATCAATGGAGCGATGCCCGCTATGGTAGTGATAGAGGTCAAAAATATTGGTTGCATCCTAGCCGTACCACCTTCAATAATCGCTTCGTAGAATTCCATGCCATAACCTATATTTTTATTTATCCTATCTATCAAAACAATTGCATCATTCACTACGATACCAGCCAAAGAAACAATACCAATAAATACTGGTAAGCCAAATGCTTGTCCAGTAATAGTAAGACCAAATATAACACCAATTAAAGCTAAGGGCAAAGAAAATATTATAATAAATGGTTGCTTGAATGAATTAAACTGTAAAACCAAAATCATCGCTATTAATAAAATAGCTAAAATAAGAGACAAAAATATTTCTCTAAATGATTTTTCTATTTCTTCAGTTTCACCACCTACTTTTACACTTACACCATCAGGAATGTTCATAGTTTTTAACACTTCTTCGAATTCAGCAGTTACCTCTGATATATTCACTCCGATTTCCACGTCAGCAGTTACAGAAGTAATTCTCTCGCCATCTCTGTGCCCAATAGAAAGCAGAGTTGGCTCAAACTTCACATCAGCTATTTCTTTGAGCGGAATATTTTCTCCGCTTGGTGTTATCACTAATAAATTATTTAAATCATTTACATTAGTAAAAGAATCTTTATCATATTTAACAATCACGTTAACATCGTCACCATTCAAACTAACCTCAGTTGCCTCAATACCATAAATTGCCGTTCTTAAGTTTGACGCAATTGTTATTACACTCAATCCATAAAAATTTGCTTTTTGTTTATCAATCGTAAACACAAATTCACCCGGTGCATTATCTATACTATCTTTTATATTTATAACACCTGGAATATTTTCAAAATATGTTTTTATTTCAGAAGTTAACCCTGTCATATCTTTCAAGTCTTCTCCGAAAACACGCACTTCAATTGGGGCGCCAGTTGGAGGACCGGCCGAGAGTTCTTCAGCTCGAACAATCGCGCCTTGTATGCTTTCTAGCTTGGGTCTCATGGATTCAGCTATTTCATAACTTGTTCGATCACGAATTTTTCCATCCACCAAGTTCACATAAATACTTCCGAGATGAGATCCGCCCGATCCACCTTCTCCATAACCCAAAGAAGCAGATGATCCGATACTAGTAACATAATTATCAAGTTCAGGAATTTGCGCAATTATTTTTTCAGTCTCTTCAACTATTATCTTAGTTTTATCCAACGTAGATCCAACAGGAAGCTCAATGTTAATAACAAAATAATCAAAATCAATTTTAGGAAACATTTCTATCTTCATGAGCCCTCCTATCGGGAAAGCTATTGCTACAAGAAATAAAACTACAGAAATCGTAATAGCGACTCTTCTTTTTTTCTTACTAGGCAAAACTGCTCTATGAAAACTCTGATATCTTCCATGCAATTTTTCAAATAAAGAAGCTATAAATACATGTCGCTTCTTATTTCTTCCTCCACCCTTTTCATTATTAGAAGTTTTTATAAACCTAGCCGCCAAGGTCGGGATAACAACTAGTGCCACAAAAAGTGAAGACAACAAGGTAACTGAAATTGTTTTTGGCAAAATACTCATATACTCACCCATAATTCCAGAAACCAAAAGCATCGGTAAAAAAGCTGACACGGTAGTCATCGTACCAGCGGTTATTGCCCATTTAAAATTCCAAACAGAAAGGATAGCTGCCTCGAGCGGTGTTTTTTTATGATGAGTCATATATTCATTTACACCTTCAATGATAACAATAGAGTTATCAACCATAAGACCCAAGGAAAGTACTAGCGAAAATAACACCATACTATTCAAGGTCATGCCTTGGAGATATAAAAACAAAAATGAAATCAAAAAAGCTAATGGAATAGAAATCGCTGTTATTAAAGCGCCCTGAAAACTAAGTATCAATAATAAAATAATATTTATCAAAACAAATGTCTGCACACCACTTCCACCAAGTGTTTTTAAATCCTTTTTTATAAAAACCGAATTATCATTTGTTTTCAAAATATCAAGATCATTCGGCAATGCATCATTTTCATACATTTCATTGATCTTGGCTTGTGAATCATCTACAATATTCAAAATATTTCCGCCAGTTCTTTTGTACACTTGCAAAGAAATAGTATTACTCGACTCTTCACCCAAAAAACCTATCTTTGATTCTGTATCTTTGTCTTTATAACCATCTTTTACCAAAGCAACATCTCGCAAAAATATTGGCACTTGCTTATTAGTGGCCACAACCACATCACCCAATTCATTTATGTTTCCAAACTTACCTTTTACTCTGACATTATATTCAAAACCGTCTACTTCAATGTCCCCTGCCGGCAAACTAACATTACTAAGTTGAATAGCATTAATTATTTGACCCAATGAAATATTAAAGCTAGCTAACTTTATTTGACTAACAATTACTTTAAATTCTCTAGTCAAGCCACCAAGAATCTCAACCTTGCTCACGTCAAAAACACCTTCAAGCTCTTCTTGAAGATCGTCAGCATATTTTTTTAATTCCTCATCATTATATTCACCACTCAAAGAATATGTAACTATTGGACGATCATTAAAATTAATTTCTGTTACAACTGGTGATTCTGCCTCATTAGGTAGCCCTGACCCTACATTATCAACCGCGTCACGTAATTTTCTAAAACTTTCTTTGAGATCTGCCTCAGCATTGTATTCTACAAAAATACTTGAAAATCCTTGACCGGAAGACGAAGTATATCTATTCATATTTTCCAATCCATCAATTTTATCTTCGATTTTTTTGGTTACTTGATCTTCAATATCCAGAGGAGTTGCTCCAGGATAAATAGTAGTCACCACAGCAAAAGGCACTCTTACTTCTGGCTCTGATTCCTTTGGTAAAGACATAAGAGCAAAAGCACCAGCTATAACAACCACTATTAAAATAAGGTATGTAAATCGAAAGTGTCTTATAAAAAAACCCGCTATTGAATTTCTTTCTTTCTTATATGCTCTTTTTAACAACTCTTCTTTTCTCGATTTAAAATCCGAGTCTTTTAGATTTTCATTGCTATCTAATTCGCCATTCATATTATTCTAGAATTAAATTTATTATTGAATACTTACTTCACCCTTATAGCGTCTCCCTCTTTCAGACTTTTTGCTCCTTCGACAACTATTTCTACACCATCTTCTAGTCCATTTAAAACCTCGACAAGAGCTCCTTCAGTTCTACCAAGTTCTACTAAAAATTTTTCAGCAATACCATTATTATTTACAAATAAAAAATTTTCATTTTGAGTTATTATCACAGATTTTAAAGGCACAAAAACTGAATTTTTATTTGTTTTTGTTATTTTTTCTACTGGAATATTTACACTAACAAATGTTCCTGGAATTAATACTTCGTCGCTATTATCAAAAAATATTTCAACCATAACCTTTTTTGTAATCAGATCAGCCGAAGGATTAATGGTTAAAATAGTTGCCTCTAAGTCATCATTTATCAACACCTTTTGTCCCAACTCTATTCTATAAATATCATCAGATGATAAGTTAATTTCAATTTTTACATTCTTGGCCTGAGATATTTCTGCAATTTTTTGACCTGGGTTTATTTCTGCTCCTAGTTCTACAAACTTTCCTGTCACTTTCCCACTTATTGGGGCTCTTACAGTCATATCAACCACCTGATTTCCAGTTAAATTTAATTGCCCCTCAATACTATCCAAAGATGTTTGTGCACCAATAAGTTGCTGATCCTGAGCCTGTTCAGAGTTACTCAAGCTAATTATCGCATTATCGTACCCTAGCTTGGCTATTCTTAATTGATTCTCAGCTGATGCAACTGCGTTTTCCAAAACATCTAGACTTTGTTTATTTTGCAAACTAGAATTTTCAAGTCCCTGCAGGGTTGATTGAGCACTCAATAATGCAGTCACAACTGTATTTCTTAATGTAGAAAAACTAGTTAACTGAGCACTTAATTGAACACTAGTAAAATTATTATCGGTTATTGTGTTATTCAAAACTACAATTGTGTCATCCACAATTTCTTTTGTAAGTTTTAATGCTTCAACTGCTTCTTCAGTATTTATTTTTATATTACTTCGATTTGGACTATATTTAGAAATATTATTGAAACTATTTTTTGTTTCTACGTACTTTCCTTTTGCATCATACAAGCTCTGTATATTTTTTTTAGCCAACACTCTATCTATATTTGCCAATTGAATTCCGTCTTCTGCCTGAATAATATAATTTACCTGATCAAGAGTAGTATTAATTGTATTCAAATAACTATAAAAAGAAGATATTGCTGCATCTTGTGTATCAAAAACGCTTTTTTCTTGAAGCGCTATTGAATTATTTAAATTATCTTTAGCATTTTCCAAAGATATTTCAGCAGACTTAATCGCTTCCTCTGCGTTTAACACTCCAATCCCAGCCTGCCTAATTGACTCATCAGTTAAACGTTTTGTGCTATCAAGACTATTAACTGCATTAGAGTAATTAGTTTGCGCATTGGTATAATTTGTAAGTAAAGTATTACTAAACAAATCACTTAATACCTGGTTTACAAATACATCATCTCCTATTTCAAAGAAATCACTACTAACCGTACCGCCAACTATGGCTACAACATCAATTTTTGCCTCTGCTTTTACAGTACCGACTGTTTCAATAATATTACTGTTTTGTGACGATCTATCAGTTTTTAAGATTTCAACATCTTTATTAATCACAACTTTTTCATCCTGCTGATTATCATTGTTTGAAGAAAAATATTTTACTCCTGAGTAAACAGTACCAATGATCAAGACAATAATAACAAAAGAAGAAATCTTTGATCGTAGTAATATTTTTTTAATTTTTTGAATCATATTATTATACATATTAATATTTAAATAATTTCTAAACTTTAATAGATTACATGGACTTTGTCAATACTACATTTTAGCTAATTCTAAACAAATAATTTAAAAAATAATCCCACGATATATAGATTTTTGAATAAAAAAAAAGGGGCCCAGACGGGCCCCTTCTTTTTATATAAAAAATGAATTTATGAGCCGATTGCTGAGCCCCAGCCCTAAAGGTTTATTTCCGATCCATCTGTAAAGATAGATAAGAGAATCCCAATCCTTCAAGGTTGAAAGCCTTTTATACCGACTTGTAAAAAGCACTTTTTACTAATTTCGTGGTTAAAATTTACTTTTTTTGAAATTTTGGTAAATTTCTACCTTTTTTTTGTTTTTGTTTTTTTGTTTTGCTACGTCGGTCTTAGCAATACAACTAGTAAAAAGTAAAGAGATTTTTCCAAAATATCTTAGAAAAATTTCTTTTATGCAATATTTAAAAGATCTATTTTTTTTATTTTTATTTTACCATCTATAATTAGTATAACACATATTTTAACATAAATCAATCGTGTGATATAAATAATTTATATATCAATATTTTAACTAACATTAAGTAAAATTTAAAATAATAAATATTTTCTGCCAAACTTATCCACACTTAAGTCTACAATACTGTGGACTTAAATCTAAAAGTTGTCCCCACTAAACACAGCTTATCCACAATTCTGTGAATTTAAAGTCTACTTTAGCGTGGACTTAACTATATTATCTTAAATTTACTTATTTTTCTTATTATTACCTTCCAATATTCAAAGTCCACTAATTAGTGAACTTAAATAATATGTTTAGCATTACGTATCATTTTTTACTATTCAATACTTATGTCTACTGTACAGTGGACATAAATATTATGCTACACATTATTCTAATCATCTTTCATGCTAAGAGAAGCGCCCTGTAGCGTAAATTTATAATGCATTATTAGTGTTTCAACTATTTATTAATAGGTATATTCAAAACCAACATGGGGGTTTGGGGGTTGAGTTTTGCGCCCCTGCTAGACGCAAGTAAATTACAATTGGAGCTATAGCAAAATCGAAACCCCCAAAACTTTCCTGCCTACCGGCAGGCAGGTTGTTTCTTTTTGGTTACAAAAAGAAAGCCCGCGGCAGCGACTCGCACCAATATCAATAATTATTATTCTTATGAACCTATCCTGGATCCCGGATCTTCACTCCGTTATGTCCGGGATGACAAAGGAGGGAGAAATTATTCGTTTAATAAAAAATACCGCCCAAAATAGACGGTATTATAAAAACTGAGGTCTGGGTGGGAATCGAACCCACGATAAGGGTTTTGCAAACCCTTGCCTTACCACTTGGCGACCAGACCCATATATAATTTTGTTTTGCAAACCTTTGCCTGGACCCTGTCCCGTTGGATAACGGGAACTTGGCGACCAGACCATTTACCACTTACTTTGCCTCGCCGAAGCTTCAGCGTAGGCGGGGCGACCAAACCAACTTGTCCTCCGAAGCTTGCGCCACCGCTAAAGCTAAGGCGACACGCGGTTAGCGTAGGAGGAAAAAAATATGAATTCAAAACATTGAATTCATTATAAATATAACAAAATATTTCATATAGAACAAGAGTGTTTATTCTGTAATCTTCTACTATTATGCTTTAAATAAAATAACACAGATTACACTGTGTTACACGTTACATGCCATATGTTGTATGATATTACTCTAATATCTCAATTCTACCATATTTAACCCCAAATTGCTTCGCATCTTGCTTTTCCAACATCCAAATATCAACTCTATTAGTATAACGTCTATTCATTCGATCTCGAACAACAAACACTCTATCACCAAAATGATCAGGAATCTTTACTTTTGTACCAAATTTAAGGAAATTAGCTGCAATTGTATCCTCAATACCATGTTCACACACATTAAAACCATTAGCTGTAATACAAGGAGTGTCATCACATTGATAAATATCTGAATTATAAGCCGTAAATGTCGTATTTACCGTATATTTTGGACTTAAATCTATATTTTCAGGTAAATATGCGTTTGTTATGTTTTCCTCTGATACAGATTCTATTAGCGTCCCATTAGCGATTTCAGCTTCTATGGCTTTACTAGCTAAGGTCGGGAACGGAAATAAGGAAAAATCAAAGATAATTACAAAAACTAAAACAAAAAGCAATTTTTTTGCTAATTTTGGTGAAATTATTCGATTATAATTCAATCTAAGTCCTTCCATACAAATTTTATCTATTTTTAGATAAAAAATAATTTATATATAATAAATACGCTAAAATTAGCGCAATTTTTTCTATTCAAAAATCCCAACCTGACTATTTTATAAAGGTTGGGATTCTCTTATTTATACTATAAGTATATCATGCCAAATCGAAAAAGTCAATCAAAATTATCTACTCCCTCTCCTGTTTATAAGAAGGTCGGGGTGAGGTATCTACTTGACATTTTATACAAAATATGCTATATTAATATAATAATTAATTGATCTTTTTGAAACTAAATATACTTTTTAATTATCGGAGGTGTTTACAATGAAAAAATTAGCTCTTATTTTATTGACTGGAATAATTTGTTTTGGATTCACTGGTTGTGCCAGCTTTGGCGAAAAAAAAGATTACAATGAAGGAGATTGGTACGGTCTTGCTGGACCAGATACTGTAGCTCGCATTGAGCAAGACAAACTTGCTCTTGAAAAACTCCGGAAATCAGATATAGTATCTGATCCAGTGCTAGGTTATAAAGGTGTTGTTAAAAATTTTAGTACAAACCGATACACCTTTAAGCTCATTGGCCCGGAAACAAAAAGTTATTTTCTTTCCCCAGGAGAAAAGACAGAAGACTACCTAATTCCTGGGGATTATGCCTTTACAATAAAAAAAGGGGGCAAGAAAGTTGGTTGGGGAAGCTTTAAAGTCGGTCCCCAAATTCAAGTTTTTGAAAATATAAATTATCACTGGTTTGTTTATGCAGATCAGTAAATAAATATATTTTTAAAAATATAAAAGCCGTTTCAAAAAAGAAACGGCTTTTAAAATATATCAAATTACATCATTAACTACTTCCTCCTACATTAGTAGTGTTACCACCCAAATTACTAAACACATAATAAGTAATGGAGTAGGCAGCTATTACAATTATGAGACCAATTATAGCTCGTCTCATTATACTAAGAGCTTCCTCTACTTTTGCTTCATCACCTCTAGCTGACATATACTTGTAGCCTGCTAATACAAATAAAAACACAAATATTATACCTAATAGTCCCAAAAATGCTTTTATGCCTGCAGCTGCTATATCACCAATCTTCATTGTAGGATTAAAATTACTTGCTCTAACAAATTGCTCAGTGTTGCCATCGAGTATTCCATCATTTAAGTCTGAGGTGTCATTTAACAAGGCCGCATTCGCATTGGTTACTGATAAAAACAAAATAAATAAAGATAAAACTGTAATATTTATTTTTTTGAAATATTTTTTCATAAACAATTATTTATTTATAAAATTAAAAAATATAAATGCCCAGGCCGCATAAGAGGCAAACACTATAATAAGACCAATAACTGCTCTTTGAATTGTAGCGATAGCCTTATTCATTTTTTCCTCTTCGCCACGAGCTGTCATATAATTATATCCTCCATACACGACTAAAACTATAAATATAATACCAAGAATTCCCAAAAAAGCGCTAACCGCAGTTCCAGCGATAGATGCTATAGTTGCTGTTCCATCAGTGTTGTAAGCACCCTCTTCACTTTTTCCACCAGCTACTGTTTTTAGATTATCTAATATCTGAGTAGAAGCAAATACAAAATATGGCAATACTAGAATAGTAACTAAAAAAAATAGTATTAATAATTGTTTTATAACTTTGTTCATATAATTCAAGATAAATTACTTATAACAAATTAAAAAATGAAAATCAATCAAGTATTTTGGCTATTCCCTGCCTCGTAACCAGAACCAGACCCAGTGGGAGCACTCGAGTTTCGTAAGGTTGCATCACCAATATTATCTACTACGAAATAACTAATAGCATAAGCCGACACAACTATAATTAAACCTATCACTGCTGCTGTAATTAATTTCTTTGATTTTTCAACTGTCTCTTCGTTTCCGCGAGCAATCATCCAAAGATATCCTCCATATATCATTAACGCTATAAATACTATTCCCAATAAACCAACAACGGTATTTATAATAGCTATAAAAACATCAAAAAAATCTTTTTCTAGATACCCAGCTTGCGTACCAGCAGTTTGAGCATTTGTTAAAGCATTACTTAAATTTGGAGCCGCTAACAAATTATTACCAGAAAAAAGAAATAAGAAAAATATTAATAAAATTAACATTTTTTTTGTTATCTTTGTCATATTTTTCGTTTTTAATTTTTTATTTAATAAGATGTGCCAGAAAAAACTTCAAATACTAATACAAATATTCCATAAGCCATCATTGCTACAATTATTCCTACTATAGCATTTTTTAAAATATTCTTTGCTTTTTCTATTTTTTCTTCATTACCTCTGGCAGTCATCCAGATAATTCCAGCATAAATTGTTACTATTAAAAATATGAAACCCACAAACCAAACAAAAAATAATTTAAAAAATTTTCCAATATTTTCTGGCAAACTATCTGATTGAAAAAAATAACTATCGTTAGCATGCCCTGTTTCTGCGCCTGCCTGCTCCAATCCCTCTTGAAAACTGGTATCAGCATACACCGGAGAAAACGACAAAAAAACAAAAGCAATTGCTATCACGTATATAAATTTATTAAAAAACTTCTTCATATTCTATGGTTGATCATTTAATATATAAGCACCACTGAAAAATACGGTTATTGCATAAGCTACCATTACAATTATTAAGCCAAAAATAGCTGCTTGTATCATATCCATAGCTTTCTTCACTTCTTCTTCATTGCCTCTAGCCAACATCCAGATAACTCCACCGTATATAAGAAGTCCAAGAAATAATATACCTACAAATGACAATCCAATACCTATTACACGACCTATTATTTCAGCTGGCTCCATACCACTGAAAGGTACTGAATCTACACCGCCACCATCTCCCAAACCAATTTTTGCTGTATCGTCCAGATTATCCGATAGCTTACTCGCATTGACTATTTGAATAATTGTGAAAGAAAAAAGTACTAATATAACAAATACTACAATTTTTTTATATTTATTATTTTTTAACATGGTTTGCATGATCTTTTTATTACAAATATTTATTTCTCCATAAACGAACCAGATAAAAACGCGGTAAACGCATAAGCTGCTAATACTACCATAAGTCCAAATATAGTTGCTTGTATCAAGTCAATAGCTTTCTTCACTTCCTCATCGTTGCCCTTAGCCAACATCCATTTGATTCCACCATAGACCAGAAGTCCAAAAAATAAAACACCTATAAACGAAAGACCAATTCCTACTATACGACCAATTATTTGAGCTGGGTCCATATCAACAAATGGTATATCACCAGAAGAGCTATCACCCAAGCCTGCATCTGCTGAAATATACAAATTACTAAAAGCCTCGACCTGAGATTTGCTATAATCTGTATCGGGCGTAGCCAAAACATTCTGAGCTACCAATAAAAACCCAAACATCAATACAAAAAATACTAATACTTTCTTATATTTTAAAATCATTTTATTTCATTTATTTTCCTCCTCAGACCTAATTCAATATTAGAGCTGAGGAGGAGCTCCGAATAATTTCGGAACACCTCTATTCTTAAAACCGGTTGCAAGAATAATCTATATACTATGAAACCGCTCCAGTAGCATCATAAATAGCAGACATGACAAACTTGGCAATACCCCAAGCGGCCATAATAATTACTAATCCTATAATACCTGCGGTGATTAATTTTTTGGCTTCATCAATCTTATCTTCGTTCCCTGCAGCAGTCATCCATTTAAATCCACCCAAGATAATAATAACCACAGCAACGATACCCAAAAATCCTAAAACAACATTAATTATGCTAGCGATAATAATTCTTGGATCTTCGTTACCCAAACCAATCGCATCTTCTACATCAGTTTCGTTTCCTCCCCACAATAATGTGTCAGCATCAGCCAAGGCCACAGCGGGCATCAGTAATAATGCGAACATAGCTAAACTCATTAAAAATTTTTTCATATGTCACCCCCAATCTAAATTCTTTGTAAAACACAAATATTTTATTTACGCCTTAAAAGGAATAATTAATAATTAAAATTTTCTAAAATAAATAAAATTGTAATAATTTTATTTATCAACACTTATAAAAATTATAACATAATTTACATCAAGAACCAAATAACACGCAACAATTTAAAGACTAGTCACGTCCTTAAAGTATACAAAAATACTATTTATTACTATTTTTATTATAAAAAAATATTAACAAGATAACACCAACCACAATTAGACAGTCAGCAATGTTGAATACGGTAAAATATTTAAGATCCAAGTAATCAATCACAAAACCATACTTTATTCTATCCAGCACATTACTAATAGCTCCCAAAATTATCATCAATACAAAACTAGACAACAATAACTCTCGCCTTTTATATAAATAAATAAAATTATATAAAAGCCCTATTATGACAAACAAAATAAACCATATCAATAATTGACCGCCTAATGGCAACGAGAAAGCAATATTGTAATTACTGACAAAATTAAATCTAAAAAAATCGCCCACCAGATCAACACTATATAAATTACTTATGGCTAATATTTTTAAAAATCTATCCAATGCAATAAAAAAAACAGCCCCGATTATTATTGAAGCTGTCTTTTTTTTATTTGCTTTTAACATAAAATTTACATAGTGCCATTTTGTAATTTTGTTTTACATTCCACGCAAGCGCTAGCAACCGGACGCGCAAGCATTCTTTTTTCACCAATTGCTTGATTACAGTATTTACAAACTCCATAATCACCACTTTCTATTCTCTTCAAAGTTTTATTGATATCTCTTAAAGTACCCTCTAAAACCTTTTCGGTAGCGATATTTGTTGTATATTCATCAATTTCTTGAGCATTTTCATCTTTTTTATCACCATAATCAGGAAACTTGGTTGTGTAGTCGTCTTTATCTTCGGTTTCACCAGAAATATCTTTCAAATCTTTTAAAATCTGCCCTTTACGAACAAGTAATTCTTCCTTTATTTTATTAATAGCCTCTTTACTCAAGCTACTTTTCTGTTTTTTTGTATTTTCCATATTTTTTCTATTAATTTGCTCCCAAAATAAAATTTCAGAAAAAAAATCGGCTGAATATTTATAAAAAGCTCGACAGAACTATTATATACCAAGCTTTTTTATTTGGCAATAGTCTGTATTAGTCCACCTCATATTGGAAACTAAGTTATTATTTATCAAATAATCCACA
>CAZTIC010000034.1:0-11793 GCA_964613625.1 uncultured Gammaproteobacteria bacterium
AAAGTGTGACTCCGGAGCGACTCGAACGCTCGGCCAATGGCTTAAAAGGCCACTGTGCACTGAGGAGGATTTTCGAAAGTGTGCTATAACTGTGCCACTATTTTGTCTACTAATGCACACCTCTGTCATAGCAAATCGAATTTTGAGAGTTTTTGGTACACCTACATTAGATCGTTTGTTTTGGGATACGTTTTTAGGACCTTATGGATTTCTTTAAAAAAATACGTTTATTCGAACAAAGTACTTAAAATCCCTCGAGTGATGAACTCGTGCCGGTTCGAGTCCGGCTCCGGGTACTAACAAGTGGTTGAAATATTTACAGGTAGAGAGTAGAAGGGGAGTATAAAAACTTCCCTTTTTCATTTTCCTAATTTGACCAATATATGTCAAGATGTACCATTTGAGGTCCAATTGAGTAATACCTGCATAATACCGATTTATTTATAGACCCACCCACGCCAAGCGGTGGTGGCGTGCCTATATTATATATAAACTACGTTTGCACACAAAAGAGACATATTTCAACAGTTTTTGATATTTCAATTTTCTTGTATTTAGATTTAATACAATATACATTTTAATATATAAAATATATGAATTGTAGTGTTTTACGCTTTATTGAAACTCAACGGGTGGTAAATCTATAATTAAAAGTACACAACGAGGTGCACCATGAGACTTGTGATTTATAACGGAGGTATCCCTTTCAGTCGAAGTTCTGAATCTTATTGAAAAAATCCATTGAGGCAATCCACCTTATGAAGATTTACCTTAAAACAGCCCCTGACGCGCCTGATGCCTGCGCGGCAAAGGATGAAATTTTTAAATGGGAGTTTATAATGGAAAAAGAAAAATGTTAGGCAGGGAGAGAAAAGGCGTATATATCCTATCAGTTCTCCTTTTTTTAAATTTTTATGGCATCTCCTTCGCACAGGATTCAGATGTTCAGAAGAATAACTGGCTGCTCGGTGTGATTTTTAAACTGGAAAGGATGGGGGATAATGCCATAGCCGATATTCAAAGATACGAGAGCGAAATACAAAGATGCAACGCTACTATCGGAAAGTCTGAAAACATCATAAGGCTTGCCCGTCAGCAAGGCAATGCAGAGGCGGAAAGAATTGCCGGGAGTGCGTTGTCAATGGCGAGGCAGGCAAAACTGAAAAACGAGGGGTTGAAAAACTCGGCGGAACTCAGGAAACAACGGGCGGAAGTCGCCCTTACATCCGTTAAAAATAAAATATCAGTTAATTCAAATACTACTCCCGTAATTGATGCTGTAGCGTTAAACTATTATGGCGATATTACGATTCTGAAAAATAATGGTGAACAATTAAAATTAAATAATACACAAAACTCTCTTATTGAAAATGGAGATGTCATCACTACATCGCAAAACAGCAAAGTTGAATTACAATTTCTTGAAGGAAGGGGTAATATTCACATAGGTGAAAACACTAAATTAAAATTTAATCAACAAGATAGTACAGATGTTATAGATCTGATTAAAGGAAAAGTAAAATTAGGCGTTCAAAAAATAGACGAGTTTGAAAAAGATTTGATTGAAGCGTACGATAGATTGTTTGAGGATATTCAGGGAATAGATAAATCTTTGAAAAAAATAATTAGAAGATTTGAAGTAAGAACGCCAACGGCTGTAACATCAGTCAGAGGAACTGAATTTCTTGTAAATCACGATGATATGAAAGGCACAGAGATTATTGTATTGGAAGGAAGTGTTGAAATGAAATCTACTGTTAACCTAAAAACTATATTAATAAATGAAGGACAAAAAGGAGTTATTAATAATGAAGGTGTACTTTTAGATCCTCAGAAAATTGATCTTTCAAAACTGGGGTACTGGTGGGAAGAATAAAAAATATTTCAATAAAGTCAAGGAGATTATTAATAGCCATAGCATTAATAATTATTCCCACTTACTGTTTTTCGCAAACACCAATGTGCCAAGCCACTATAAATGCATGGAATAACGATCCAAATATGAAAGAGTATATGTCTACACATACATGTAATTGTTCAAATGGAGCAAATGCTCTTCCTGTCTGCAGAAAAAACGAGAATCAGGGTTCTGGTGGATCCAGCAGCAGTTCTGGTTACAGTCCTCAAACGCAAATGATGCAAGATATCCTCCAACCTGTTTTTGATAACTTTTTTAAATGGCTATTTTCCGAACCTTCTGCTGAAGATCAACAAAAGCAACAAGCAGCCGCAATTGCTGCAAAACAAGCAGCCGAACAACAAATAATAAATAAAGCAGAAGCTCAGGCGGCATATGATAAAATGATGCAATCATACAAACTTTTAGACGACTCTCATGGTTTGAAAATGAACACTTTAAACAATACAAATTTGGATTTTAAAACCTTAGATGGCAATGCTGAAACCATAGAAAATAATAAAAACAGGTATGCTGTTTCTGAAGCCACAAAAACTGTTAAGCAACTCAACTGTGCTGCTTATACTAGTTTACAAGCGTTAGAGGTTTCTTTAAATGATTTTGGAGATTTTAAAGATATTGATGGTTCTGCCGAACAAGCCAGTAAATTAGCAGATTTTACGACTAGCAATAGTAATGGCTGTCCTGAAATTAAAATAGATATACCGGAAGTATGTGCCGCTCAGCCGATAAGTTTCCAGGAGTTGTTTTATAGTTACGTTAAACACCAATCGGATAGCATTAAGTCAACAATAAATACTCTTAAAGTTAAAAAGATAAAGAATGACAAAGTGATTGAAGAGAAAAAGCAAAAAATAGAGGAAACCAAGCTGATTATTGAAAGACAAACGGTGGAGGTGAATCCAAATGTTAAAGCAGAAGAAACCAATCAGTTATTGATAGATGCTATGAAAGAACTTGAGGAGGCTAACCGGGAACTCCAGACTGCTGAAGAGCTTGAAATCAAAATGAAAGAAGAAATTGATCAAAAAGAAAGATACAAGAAAGTACTTACAAAAATGAGGTCGACTTACGATGTTCCTAAAAAACAAATTTCTTCTTAACAATCCACAAATAAATAAAACTAAATATATGAACATGAAAAATATAAAACATTTGGTATTAGTATTTTTTTACTAATCGTATTTAATGGAATTACATTTGCACAACAAGAAATACCGGATTCAAAAAAGGACAAAATACTGAACGGAATAAACTATCTCGAAAATTCAAAAGTACCGGAATATATAGTACAAGCCAATTCATTCAATGAGCAGAAGAGGTACAATAAAGCCATTGATTTGTATCTAAAAGCAATTGAAGTTGACCAAACTGCTTATCCGGCAGCTTACTCTAATCTAGCATTGCTATCAGCTCAAATTGATAATTACGAGGCTGCCATTTATTATTTGAAAAAATATCTGATGCTTGAGCCTGAAGATGCCCGCGCTGCTCAAGATAAAATATATGAATGGGAAGGTAAGTTAGGTAAATAATTAATCAATATTTAAAAAGGAAATATTATGAAAACCTATAGATTAATGACATTATTGACTGTTGTGTTTTTCACTATTACTGCAAATGCACAGAATGTTCGTGAAGCATTTTATTATCCTGGACCTCAACCCTATAATAATGACATGGAAATAGTAAAAAAGAATATTGCACAACAATTAAAACATGAGAAGAATAATCTAAAACATATTCTGGTTCTGGATGATAGAATTGAATTTAAGATTAAACGTCAAAAAACGACCATTTATTTTGCTGACATACTCGATTCTACTATTGTAGTCAAAGATCGTACAAAGATGAGTACTGGTGCTAATATATGGACAGGAGAGCCAACTCCTATTACAATCACACGATTTATGGATTCTGAAGTTAATTTCGGAAATTTTGTCTTTATTTTTAAACACACTTTTGATTGCCAAGCATTTGCAGAAAATTTATTCTTCATTCAATATAAACTTAAAGAGAAACGATATAGCTCACAGCTTACTCTTTTTGAACAAATAGCAGCTCAATACCGTGTTTTGAGCGTAAAACCACCTGTTACAGAAGAGCAACGAAAACATATAGTACAAGCCAATTCATTCAATGAGCAGAAGAGGTACAATAAAGCCATTGATTTGTATCTAAAAGCAATTGAAGTTGACCAAACTGCTTATCCGGCAGCTTACTCTAATCTAGCATTGCTATCAGCTCAAATTGATAATTACGAGGCTGCCATTTATTATTTGAAAAAATATCTGATGCTTGAGCCTGAAGATGCCCGCGCTGCTCAAGATAAAATATATGAATGGGAAGGTAAAATCACAGCAGCACAAGTTGGCAGTAATCTTGCAATGCAGAATCAGCCTAAACAAAATACCTACACTCCTAAACCAAAGTTTTTTATAAGAACAGGATTAAGCATACCAAAATATGATTTCGCAAAAAAACCAAGTGTACTTACAGATACCACTTTTATGAAAAGAGGAAATATGGGCGCCAAAACTGGTTTTTTTATTGAAGCAGGTGTTGGTATGAAATTGTATGAAAGCACAGCTAAAGTGCAATTTTATTATAATCCTTTTATTTTATATTATGCTCAAAATAATATGGACTGGGACAGTCTCGAAGGCCTGACTGTTGACACTCTTAGAAATCTTAGAATGATTGAAGTAGCTCAACGATATGGAATTAGTTATGAACCCGTTCCAAAAGTGCTTATAGCTGTTTTTTACAGGCCAGGGCTGTTTATCCCCTTTGATTTTGAGCTCGATGGCCATAAAACTACAGGTTCTTCAATAACAAATTATTCTGTAAATGGTACTATGACGGAGCTTAAAAGTCTCATACCTTTCAAGATGAGCCATACCTTTGGATTTTCTGTCACCTATTCTTTTGTTTCACTTTCGTTCGAATCATATTTTGCTCTCCCAAATTATGATGTTACTATAATAAATCATGGACCACTCCAAACAAATCCGGGTGATTTTGAAAAAACAACTACAATAAAAATTCCTTTTAGGACAAACAGAATTGGAATTGCATTTACTTTTTAAAAAATAAATCTTACTTAATGGGTATAACTATTATGGAATTGTCTGATGGTATTTATATTAGTCAGGTATCTGCAAGTTATCCTTCTTATGGTAGGCGGGGAGTGTCAATTAAAGCAGGAGATAAGATAGAAAAAATAAATAATATTGATATAAAAGGCTTCTCAATACAATCCGTAATGAAACTTATTGATGAAGATACATCTTCAATTGGCAAGCCTAGAAAAATTACAATAATGAGAGGTGGCGAGAGTTCTATATTATTGATGTACAAACGCGACAAAAAATTCAATCCTGTAATAAAAATACATGATTTAGGGGAGGAAGATCTTTCTGTGCTTATTACAGAAACAAAAAAGCCATTGGTGGTTTTTTTTGTGTCAGATTGGTGTGAACTATGCGAAAAATATTTTCCGCCCAATTGCCCCTCGACATACCCAACTGTAAAATAAAAAAACTCTATAACTTTCATCTGTGCAAATATCGATGAAAGCATTTATCTCGCTGAAGAATTCAGCATTAGCAAGACACCAGCAATCTATTTATATAAAGATGGAAAATTATTTTCTAAAATAGATGGATATGATGCTGAACTTTTCGAAAAAAAAGTAGAAGCATTAATGAAATAATTTGTAATGAAAAGAAATAATTACGTTGGGTAACACAGTATATAAAACATTGGGCAGAAAGTAGTAAATTTGAACGACATATCTTTTAATAAATTTTGTAGCAGATTGGCGGTGACCCACATTAAATGCCAAACTCCTCATACACTAACGGTTATCAGTTAGGTAATTTCTTGAATAAATAATTTTGCTTTATCAGCATTCAAATTTCCATCGGTGCGAACTCCTGAACATACATCCACACCAAACGGCCTAACTCTTTCAATGGCTCGGCCAACATTGTCGGGAGTAAGTCCTCCTGCTAAAAACACCGGAATATCTATTTCATTAACTATTTCCCTACTAATTTGCCAATTATGGATTCTACCGGTTCCACCAAGTTCCTTTGTTTCTAATTTTGGATTTCCCGAATCAAGTAATAGCATATCAACATATTTTGCTAACGCAAGCGCTTCTGATACGGAACTGTCTTTAATTACATGAATGACCTGTATAATTTGCACGTTCGGCAATTCCGCTCTAAGAATTTTATATGTACCAATTTTTTGAGAATCAACTAATTGTACAGTATTTGTTTGACAATATTTTTGTTGTGCAATTATTTCTTGTGGATTTCGCAAGGAGGTCAATAAAACAGTTTTAATGCCATCCGGTGCCCAATTAGCGATCTCTTTGATTGTTGATTCAGATATTACTCCTGGACCACTTGGCATATTTGATACCAAACCTATAGCATAAACCCCGTTATCAATAGCAATTTGAGCTTCTTTAATCGATTGGATACAACAGATTTTTACTTTAGTCATTATTTCTCCTGTTGCTGTTCGTATCTTTCAAAATATTCAAGAAGATTACCTTGTCCATCTCGAACGGCTCGCATAAAAATGCGATATTTTTCATTATCAGTGATCAATTTTTCATCTAATCCATTTTGCATTTCAGCTAAAATATCTATCATCATCTTTTGAGATTCTTCATTATGACATTTCAACAAATTACTTTGTAATAAACTCTCCCCTTCCTCATAATGTGCTATTGCTGCTTTGTTCATATATTGAACAATGTGGTTAGAATCTGCAAATAGAAATGGATCTTTTATACTGTTTAAGAGCAATCAATAAAATGATTTTCCCATATTAATTATTTTTCCAAATTTCGATTAATTTTCTTCAATTCAGTTAAGATGGCCTCTAATACTTCATTATCTGTAACGGTCGGTTTGGGATGGATATTTCCATTACTTGTAGGATGCAAAACTTTAATCTTTTCTCTAAGTTCACCGTGTAAATTATCGTAATCGAGTAATCCTGCTAAGTTTCCTTCATACACTGTGTTTTGAGATTGGCCTGCCGTCTGCACTTTTATAGACCCAATTCCTAAAATTCTATCATAAATGGTTCTCTGCAATACAAAATCCGTAACTGCCCGGAATGGTATATTTTGTTTTTTCTTTGTTAGTATTCCTTTGTGGATGGTTACCCTATCTTCCCGAATTACATAACTCAAATTATTAATCCATAAATGACTAAGTGGATAGACTATAATCCATAAAAATAAAATACAACCGAGGGTTATACACCATGCTATTACTATACCAATAGCATAACCTTCGGCAATGGTAATTATCAAAGTGGTTATAGCCACTGAAATGATTATTACCAACGATATTGTTGCGATTACCCAAATATTCTTTGTGTAAAGTTTCTTGTCAGGTTTTATTGTAATGTCCATGTCAATTCCTCTATTTATTATGTTCTATAGCTTTTTTGATTATAAGTTTACAAATTTTTTCCGGCATTCCGGTTTTTTGTCGTCTTACCAGCCCCCAATGTTTGGACCACTATCAAAGCTAGTGTTTTCTTGTTTGACTTGCATATAAGATTGTTTTGGGTTCTGATGGCATGACTGTCTCCGGTGCCGATGGCTTGTATCCTCGGTTGCTGTGATGACAGGCATGATTATATTACAGTCCCAACACTATAGTCTCCAGTATAATATCAAAACCCACCGTTTTTGGTACTTTTCTAAAATATCACAATATTTAGTCAAATTAGATTAAAAAGCAGTACCGAAACTCGTACCAAAACCAAAGTACCATAATTAAAACATTTTAACCTTTTTGGTACTAAATATATACGCAACCCCAACAATGCAAAGTGTGAGTCCACTGCTCAAAAAAGTGTGCTATAACTGTGCTATATTTTTGTCTATTTAAGTCATTTATAGTCATTTTGTGCACACTTCTGTCATTTTAAAGAAGTAATAACAAACCCTAGTTTGTTGTCAATAACTAGGGTTTGTCGAGAAGTGACTCTGGAGCGACTCGAACGCTCGGCCAATGGCTTAAAAGGCCACTGTGCACCGAGGAGGATTTTCGAAAGTGTGCTACAATGGTGCTATGTTTTTGTCTACTAGTGTTCACTTGTGTCCTTTCAAAAATATCATCACATACCGAATAATGTAGGTTAATGCAGTAAACCTGCTAATAAGAAAACCGCCCATAATAGGGCGGTTTTCTAATACATATTTAATATCATTTATTCATTCCTCAAATTATCTACCGGATTTGAAGAAGATGCTTTAAGTGCATGATAACTGACTGTTGTAACGGCAATTGCTAAAGAAATAAATCCGGCAGATAAAAATATCCATACGCTCAGATCTGTTTTGTATTCAAATTCCATTAGCCATTTGTTCATTATATAATATGCTATTGGTGAGGCAATTATAAAAGCAATAGCTACAAGTTTTACAAATTCTTTAGAAAGCATCGTTACAATTAATATACTTGATGATCCTAACACTTTTCGAATACTAATTTCTTTTGCCTTTTGTTCTGTAGTAAATGCAGATAGACTAAATAACCCCAAACACCCAATAAATATTGCAAGAAAGGCAAATGTTCCAAATATTTCACTAATCCTTTCTTCTCCTCTATACATATTTTCGAATCGTTCGTCAAGGAATGAGTAACTGAATGGCTGACCAGGTGCCATTTCATTCCAAGTAGTTTCTAACTTTTTTAGTACAGAACTGACGTTAGCAGTATTAGTTTTAAAAGAAATAATACTATTATTATTACCAAAAAATATTACAAGCGGAGATATATTATTTCTGAGTGATTGAAAATGAAAATCGTTTACTACACCAATAATTGTATGATTAGTAAAATCACCTTGATTATTATATGGGCGGGAAATTATTTTACCTATTGGGTTATCCAATTTAAATATTTTTACTGCGGCTTGGTTTAATATAACACCAGTACTATCCGTACTAAACTCACGCGAAAAATCACGGCCGTCAACAATTTTTATTCCCATTGTTGAAAGATAATCATGATCCACAACCCAAAGCGGTATAGAAATTCCATCCTCAGTTTTTCCTTGTGGCCAAATCATGCCTTCGTTATAATTTGATGGAACAGGTAAAAATCCGGAAACGGTTGCAGATTTTACTTCAGGGTATTGTAACATTTTCTCTTTAAATAATTTAGCCTGATTACCTAATAAATTGGTGTTACCCAATGTTATAACGTTCTCTTTATTGAATCCAAGGTTTTTGTTTTGGATGTAGTTTAATTGATTTAGAACCACAAGTGTGCTGATAATTAATATAATAGATGTTGTAAATTGAAATACAACCAAACCACTTCTTAAATTTCCAGATTTTGTACCAGCTTTTACTTTACCTTTTAATACTTCTGCTGGATTAAATGAAGAAAGAACAAATGCAGGATAACTTCCGGCTAAAAATCCTATAACAACTAGAACGGTAAAAATAGAATAGAGAATAAACGGATTGTTAAAATATTCTAAAGTAAGCTGTTTCCCTATTAGATTATTGAAATAGGGCATCAATAATTCGATTAAACCGATTGCAAGTATCAATGATATTAAGGTGGTTAAGAACGATTCGGTTAGAAACTGCCAAACTAATCCTTTTTTATAAGAACCTAAAACTTTTCTGATACCCACTTCTTTTGCTCTGGTTGCTGAGCGTGCTGTTGAAATATTCATAAAGTTTACACAAGCAATAAGTAGAATAAACGCAGCAATAATGGAAAAGATATAAACATATTTAATATCACTATTTACACCTAATTCACCCTGTAAATCAGAATATAAATGAATATCCTGTACTGGCTGTAGGAAATAGGCTCCACCTCCACCATCTTCTTCAAGTTGAGCTAATGTAATTCCCATTGCTTTTTCTAATTCTGGCCCAAAATACTTAACCAACATACCATCTAACTTTGCTTTTACTGCATTAGGATCTGCTCCCTCGTTTAGAATAAAATAAGTTTGGAAATTACTGGATATCCAACTTAGTTGCTTTGATTCAGCTAGAGAGGGCATTGATATCATAAAATCGAAATCAAAATGTGTGTTTTGAGGAATACCTTTAAATACACCAGTAACCATATAATCACTATTGTTATCTAATGTTAGTGTTTTTCCAATTGGGTTTTCATTATTAAAATATTTTGATGCCGTATTTTCACTTAGAATTATTGAGCTTGGCTCCACTAGGGCGGTTTGCGGATTTCCTTTTAGCAAATTAAGTGCAAAAAGATCAATTACTGAGTTATCCGCAAAGCAAATTCTATTTTCATCAAAACTTATATTATTGTATTTAACAATACTATTACCTGCCACTCTAAAGCGTGCAGTTTTTTTAATTTCAGGAATCTCAGCCAAAGAAACTTGTGCTAAAACTGGTGACACTACAGCATCTTTATATTCTTCATTACCCATTTTAAATTCAGCTGTAACTCTATACATATTTTCCGATTCAGGATAATAGTTGTCGTAACTCAGCTCATTCTGGACAAATAGTGCTAATAAAATTGTGCTTGTAATACCAAGTGCTAGCCCAACAATATTTATTATTGAATAGACCTTATATCTTAGAAGATTTCTTATTGCAGTTGTTATATAATTTTTTATCATTTATAGTTACCTATCTTTGGTTTTACGCTAGTGAATAAATATGTTCTGCTAACTTTTTTAAGCTATCTTCAATTAATTGCCATTAATCTTTTCATTTGATATCTTGCCATCAAATAAATGAACTGTACGATGTGCATATTTCGCATAATCAGGCGAATGTGTTACCATAATAATTGATGTTCCTTGCTTGTTAAGATCGCCTAATATCTTCATAACCTCATCACCATGAGATGAATCAAGATTTCCAGTTGGTTCATCAGCCATAATAATCTTTGGTTCAGATACAACAGCTCTTGATACAGCTACCCTCTGTTGCTGCCCACCTGATAATTGCTGTGGGAAATGACCGCCTCTGTGGCCAATACCCATTTGTTCAAGAACTTTATTGACTTTTTTCTTGCGGTCGGCAGATCCCATTTTTAAATAAAGAAGCGGTAGTTCTACATTTTCAAACACTGTTAACTCGTCTATTAGATTGAAACTTTGGAAAACAAAACCCAGATTCTCTTTCCGTAAATCAGCTCGTTGTCTCTCATTATAATTTGAAATTTCTTTTCCTAAAAAATGAAATTCTCCCTTTGTTGGATTATCAAGTAAACCCAGGATATTTAATAAGGTAGATTTTCCGCAACCCGAAGGTCCCATGATGGATACAAATTCACCTTCTTTTACTTCTAAATTCACATTATTTAAAGCTGTTGTTTCGACTTCTTCTGTCAAAAACATTTTAACCATATCTTTTGTTTTAATCATTTTATTATCCTTTTTATTTATTGTTTAAACTTCTTTAAAATAATTTCCATCGGTCTAGGCTATGGCTAGTTGACAATGTCATTTTTTAAATTATTTCATTTTATTCTTTAATTAGTTTTGTTATTTAAAATCCAACTACAGGAACACGATATATTATATTTATATATTTCTCACTGGTATAATTTTAGATTTTATAATATAATTAGGTCCTGTTTTCGTATTTAGATATCTTTTATTACTAAAAGTTGTCAGGATTATTTGTTTAGGAGAGTTTTTTTAAATGTTTGAAGTATTTCCGCACCCCTCAGGTGGAAAGGTGGTGGATATTTTGATTCTCTTGAGTAGCAACACGAGGCCTAAAATACATTGTGTCGGTGGTTAAATTTTTGTTTTAATCGTGAGCAAAGTTCTATTTTTGCAAAGTTATTATAAAGTATCAAAACCCATCGTTTTTGGTA
>CAZTIC010000035.1:0-11747 GCA_964613625.1 uncultured Gammaproteobacteria bacterium
AACCACTCATCCAAAACTGGCTCATCTGATTTTGGCAAAATTGGCACTTGAACCTGAATCCCCTTTTTCTCCATTTCTTCCTTGAACCATGGATACCATTTTTCTGAAGGATTTGTATTTTTACCGTGCATTAATATTATTCTCATACAATAAATTTATTTCTTAAATCTCCAATGACGTCTTTCTACGTAAACTACTTGCCACCAACGAACACCAAGAACATATCCAAAGATTGATCCACCTATAATATACAACACAAACAGACTAGGCGGCAAGAAAAATCTTTTATAATAAAGATAGGGCACGATATCGCTCGCTAGCAAGCTGTCTATATAATATTTTTCTGTAAGCATATAAGCAATAAGGCTCAAAAGAATACCTAAGATAATTGTAAGAAAAATATAAATCTTTCGTTTGTTTTTTGTTTCAATTTTCATATATTTTTAATAATTATTAATATGGTTTCTGTCTTTTTCCAATCCCCATTTCATAGAATTGTTTCTAATATATTTACGAATGCGATTCAACGAAATTTCATTTCGTATTATATGATCATAAAATGATCGTTGCCAAACAAAATTTTCCAAACCATTTTGGTGAATTATTTTTGATGACGTGGTTTTGAATGCACCCATTAATTCAGATAACGATTTTATTTTCTGTATAATCATTTTATCATCCACGCACGTCGTAGGGACAGGTCGCGACCTGTCCCTACGATGATGACGCGATGCGTCATCATCATCATTATTATTAATAACCAAAATTCCATGCATATGATTGGGCATAATTATAAATTCATCTAATTGCACATAATCATATTGCTGTTTCAACCATAACAATTGTTGTTTTACAATATTACCCCATTCATTTAAAATCATTTCATCATTCTTGATGTCTCCAAATAAACATACCCTGTCTTTCGTACAAACCGTCACAAAATACCATCCATGTTGGGAATAATTATAACCATCCAAACGATTTCTTTTACGGTGACGTAAATTCATGAAAAATTTTTTGTAATTTTTTTTTAATACTATTTCTATTCTGAAACAGGCAATTTGGCGCCCTTAATGATTATCCAAAAGATAAATATCATTTCTCCTATAGTCAAAAGATCAAATAATGGCATTACTTTGTCTGGATTAGCAAAAAGTAGTTGCGCAAATGAACCAAAGAAATATCCAGCGCCTCCTATCATTACAGCTATTCCAATAATTTTTGGAAAATACCCTGATTGTTTTATTAGGTTCCCAAGTGGCAAAAGCCAAAGTCCCCAGAATATTGAAGCAATAATAATTCCTTGATTATAAAGATCTAAAAAAACCATCATAAGTGAATTATCCTTGGAAGCAAGCCCAAGGGCGGCAATAAGACCAAGGACGCTAGTCATAGCGATCGGTACTGAGACTAGAGAGAAAATAAGCATGCTTAGTGTGCATTTTCGGCTAACTGATTTGAATAAGTGATAGAGCATGATGACTGCGAAAATAAAGAGTAGTTGTGTAAGTAAACTACCTGCTATACCAATTCTAAAAAGAAATTCATTCTCAAGGATATTTTTTTGGCAGTTTGCCCTGCGTCTAGAGTGATGAGCTTGGATGGGACATACATGATGCTAAACATCCCAACAACCATCCATATAGGATATAAAATTCGCAAACCTTTCACAGCTTCTTTTTGTGTCATATATTTTGATTTTAATAATAAAAATATTTTATTTTTTCCAATAACTTCCTTAACTAACGGAAGGCCTCTTTGAGAGTGGTTTGTCATAAACATGATCATTTGAATCATTATCATCCTCAGAATTATTAGTTTCCTTATCATCATCCAGATCCCCATCTTCATCATAATCATCTTCGTAATCATCTGAATCATTTAGATACTCTGCCAGCAATCCCATCATTAACTGTTTAACCTTAGGATGCTCATTATAAACAACAAATTTTTCGTGATCATCCCCACGAAAATCAGACATAAAGCTTAAATCATAACTTTTCCATTCTGGCATTTTCGTAATTGTCTTAACTAGGTCATCCGTAATAGACATCACACAAGGAAGCTCTTGGCTAGATCCAAGCTCTTTCACTAAATCATATCCTCCCCTAATATTTTTAGGAGCAAAATGTGTTGGAACAAAAACTTCATGTTTTAGATAGCCCAACAAGAAACCTTTATCAATATTTCCATACATGAAAGTTTCGTCAGAAGAACCGCCTTCAAAAAAATGATTAGAAAAATTTTCACCAGGAAGAGGTTCTCTATCGCGCCTTGAAATTGCTTTGGAATACCAATCATGAATCAATTCAACTCCTTGTTCGCCATTTTTTTCATAAAAATCTTCCGTGGAAGCTAAATTCATTTTCATTGAATCAATTTTTTCTTGAGCTTTTTTATCCTCAAGTTTATCCTCATCAAATTCATTCATTCCGTCTTTAATTTCTTTTTGTACCCGATTTGAATATTTATTTTTAGGCTCACCAAATTTTTCAAATACCATATTTTTATTTTTAATTTATTTAACCCAATCCTCAATAATAATTTTCTTCCCGCTTAAACGAATTGTCATTTTTTGTCGTTCACGCAACCCAAAAGAATCAACCAATTCCTTGGGCATATTAAGATAGTAACTCCCCCGCCCATTTTTTATTATTTTTCTAATAAATTTAATCATAAAATATTTTTCCCAATGAACGTTCAAGTAACGTTCATTGGTGTTTTTATATTACGTTTACAAGTCTCTTGATTGAAAGATCTAAATATTGTTTTTCAATATCAATTCCTACAAACTTTCTTCCATTTTTTACAGAAGCAACACCGGTGGTAGAACTTCCTGCAAATGGGTCCAATATTTTATCTCCGATGTTTGTACTTGCCAACACTATTCTTTTTAATAAATTTTCTATTTTCAATTCTTGATTAATTCTAAACATTCTTCAAAAGCGTCAGCCTTTCCGCCAATAAATTCATTCTCTCCAAATATTTCTATGTCTTCACTATCACATAATTTCTTTCTCCATTTTTTCCGATATTTTTTCGCTTTTTTCTCTAAATTAAAAAATAATGAATCGCTGGTTATTTTTTCAATAAAACCTCTAGTCATTAATTTAATTGTATCTTCTTTTAAATTTTGCAAATTTTCCCATAGTTCAAATGTCTGATACTTTTCATCAACATCTATAATACCCCACTCTTTTGGACAAATTTCTACAAAATCATCATCCATATCCGAATACTCTTTATTCATAACTAAAAATGGGAAATAAAAATCAGGATGCTTATCTAAATATTTTAAAATTTTAATAGCTAAATCTCTATTTATTTTCATAATATAATAAATTATTTATATTAATTTATAACTACCTCTATTTTTAAATTCCAAATAATTTTTATCACGTAAAAATTGAAGCTGTTGTCTAATTTTATCTTTAATGTGTTTATTTTTTGGATGTAATTTACTTAAATCACTTGCAAAATTATACATCTCATCAAGTTTAAATTCTTTTTTATTAAGCTTATCAATACAATTCATTATATCCAAAATCCAACCTTTTAGCTCGTTAGACTTTGATTCACGTAAAAATAAAGTTTTCTGCCAATCATTAATAACGCTTTTTTTATTTAATATTTTGCCATTATTTACATAATAAATTTTTCCACTTTGAGGAACGCTATTTAAAAGGATATTACATCCTACCCATCCAGCACGTCTTGCAGTTAATGGCAGTGGCTTTCTTTCTTCTATTATTGCTACTCTAAAAAAATGTTTAGGAATAACGATAAAATTTTCAACCATTAATTTACTGCGATTATAGCTCATAAAAAAGAAATTTGGGTTATTACAACTCTCTAACCTTTCAATCATTGTTTTGTAGGCTCCATCATTAATTTTTTTTCCTATATTCCCTTTCGTAGCCTTCAATTCATAGTCCTCTTTGCATTTACTACAAAAAAAATCTGCAACTGGTTTATTGTTTTCATAAGGATTTACATTTATTCCGCATTGAGGACAATATATTTCTCTTTCTGCCCAATTTTCTGTAAGTACTCTAGCAATTTGAGATGAACTCTTATATCCGTTTGCTAATTTAATATCTAATTTTAAATTCATTTTTAATAATTTTAAAAATAATTATAATATTTCTGTAATATATTTATATTATACACGAACAAAAAACGAAAATCAAATATTTTTAATATTTTTTCTTTCTTTAAATCACTTTAAATATTTAATCTATATTATAATCATGATTAAATATTTTATTTTATTAGATTTTTAACAATTTATATAATAAATATAACATTATTAAAAAACACAAGCAATATAGTTACATTTTCTTTAATTTACAAAAATTGAACATTTTCTATTTATTTTCTATTATGATATAATAATATTATATATGTGGAAAACTATAAATAACTAGAAAATACAATATGATTACAAAAAAACAAAAAGAGGTATTGTCTTTTATCAAACTATATCAAAGCAAGCATGAATATTCCCCCGCTCTTGAAGAAATAAGAAAACACTTCAAAGTCTCCTCTGTGTCAACTGCTCATCATTATATAAAAAAACTACAAGAATCTGGTCATTTAAAAAAAGAGGGTAATCATCCGAGAGCCATCAGTCTTTCTGATTCAGGAATTCTTGAAATTGAAATTATTGGAACTATTGCCGCAGGGCAACCAATTGAAGCTATAGAAAACAAAGAGGAAACTATTTCAATTTCAGCAAAAGGACTTGATCGAAATGGAAAATTTTTTGCTTTAAAAGTAAAAGGTGACAGTATGATAGACGAAGGTATATTTGATGGAGATACTGTGGTTATAAAAAAACAATCAGTTGCGGAGAATGGTCAAACCGTTGTTGCTATTATCGATGATAATGAGGCAACACTAAAAAAATTATATAAAGAAAATAATATGTTCAGATTACAACCTGCTAATCAAAATATGCTTCCTTTTTATAAAAAAGATGTAGAAGTAAGAGGTGTGGTAATTAACGTAATTAGAAGTATTTTTTCAGACAAACCCAAACTAAGAACATTAGATCTTTTCGCTGGAATAGGTGGAATTAGACTCGGATTTGAAAAAGCTGGATTCACAACTGTTTTTGCCAATGATTTTGAGAAAGCATGTAGCAACACTTACAACCTCAATTTTAAAACAACGAAACTAACAGTTGAAGATATAAGAAAAATTGGAATCGATGACTTACCTGAATTTGATTTTCTTCTCGGAGGGTTCCCGTGTCAGGCTTTTTCAATAGCAGGTCACAGAAAAGGTTTTAACGATGAAGATAGAGGTAATTTATTTTTTGACGTAACAAGAATTATTGAAGCAAAAAAACCAACTGGATTTCTACTTGAAAATGTAAAAAATTTAAAAGGACATGATGGGGGTAAAACTTTTAAAATTATTAAAAACACTTTAAAAGATCTTGGATATCATCTTAAATCGAAAGTTTTAAATAGTATGGAATATGGAAATGTTCCGCAGAACAGAGAAAGAATATATATTATTGGTTTTAAAAATAAGCAATATATTGATAATTTTGAATTTCCCGAAGAAACAAAACTTAAAATAAAAATTACTGACATTCTAGAGAAAAATGTTGATGAAAAATATTACTACAAAGGCAAACCATTATATAAAAAAATTAAAAACGACATAACCAAGTTAGGAAAAGTTTATCAATGGCGTAGAAAATACGTTCGTGAAAATAAAAAAGGTGTCTGCCCTACTTTAACTGCTAATATGGGAATGGGCGGACACAATGTACCTATCATTAAAGATATGAAAGGAATTAGAAAACTTACTCCACGTGAATGTGCTACATTGCAAGGCTTTCCAAGTAATTATAAGTTACCAGAAATATCAGACTCAGCTCTATACAAACAATTTGGAAACTCGGTTACTGTTACTGTTATTGAAAAAATTGCTAAACAAATAAAATTAGCCATTAACACTTATTAAAGTCTATCTAATAGCTCCTCCCAATCTTTATCTGAATTATGCATTCTTGAAACACTTTTTGCATATCTATATCCGTTAGTAAAGTCTTGACCTGGTATCTTTGTAACTTTTTCCAATTCATCAACATAAACGAAACCACAAAGCCAAATTGGTATATTTTCTAATTTTTCAATTTTTCTAAAATTCTTATTTATATCAAAGAATTTTCTTAACTTTCCAAAAAATGAATGATCTCTTAATATTCTGAATAAATGATCGCTTGGCAAATCAACCCTTGCAAAAATATAAACATCACTTCTCCTGTCTTTTAGCTCAACCTCATTAGCACCTAAAACTAAAAATGCATTTTTCAATTTACTTGCCTTAACGCCAACTCCTATCTTTGGCTTACGATAATCATCCCCGTCTTTAATTTGATCAAAATCTTGTGGAGTAATAATACCTGGGTGAACATCTTCATCTAATTTTATATAAATATTAAATTTATTTTTAAGAAATTTTTTTATACCATGCTCTGCTAAAATTCCTAAAATAACATCATCCGCCGCTTGAACCTCCGTTCTCTTACCTCTTATTCCATGCAAAGAAAGACCACCATATACCATTTTAATTGCAAACTCGAAACACTTTTCATATTCAGTCATTGATAATTTTACTGTTCTATTATTTTTTAATTTTTTCCAAGAAACAAGTTTATCCTTTTTAAAATACCACCTACCCTTTTGCTTGTATCCAGTTATTTCTTCACTATTTTTAAAATAGTTTTCAAAATCTTTATCTGATATTTCAAGATAATTTATAGCTTCTTTTTTGTTTAAATCTTTTGACATAATATTTGTTTAATCTATATTATAATATAGATTAAATACTTAATTATTCTACCTACAATTTACCACTTTTCCACACTTAAGGTCAAATCAAAATTACTAATGTTTGCTTAAAAAATGTAATTAAAATCAAACAACCCCGCACCAAAAAGATGCGGGGTTGTATATTATTCATATTATCTAAAACCAAAAAATTAACCTAAAAAACAATAACCTCACCATCACTAATTGCCTTATGCGATATCTTATTATCAACCATATACTTAATAACATTATTTACAGCATCAGACTCAGCATGGTCCGAAATGTAATGCGGAACCACGGAATAATCCAAAATACCAAGACCCTCCCAAATAGTATCTGTTAGTTGCGAATAAGGATGGATGTTTGGGTCATCAACCAATTCAAAACCCTTTAGAGTTGGTGCTAACACACAAACACCGGCGCTATAAGCACCATAAAGAATATCTTTTTTAGGAAGCAAACTTTTCATTACTTCATCAAAGCCACTCAGTTTCATTGCTTGCCTCAATACAAAAACATTTCCGCCCCTTACCCAGATGACACTATAATTATTTAATTTTGTTTCAAGCTCAGCTTGTTTGCCAAAATAATCCCGCAAATCAACTTTTTCAATCTCCAAACCAACTGCTTCTAGGTCTGCGATATCTACAGCCTCACTTTTTTCCCGCCTTTCCTGGTCCAAAGAAAAATCTAAAGCATTTGAAATATAGGCCGTTTTTTTATTCAAACCAGAAACCATATCTTTCAACTCACCTATTCTATCACCAAGCCTATAAGATGATAAATAAAATTTCATAGATTTTTAATTTATTTTATCTTATTTTAAACAAAATTTGCAAATTTCATTGATTTTTTATAAAAGTTATATTATATTTTTTATTAATGGTATTTGTGAGGACCTTGGTTCTCCCACGGTCAATTTTAAACCGCAAACGAATATCATCACAAAACTACTTTCTAAATAATTTCACATAATCATCCATCACAAAAAGACGGTTTCTGGAAAAACCTGTTTTCTCTTTCAAAATTCCAGCATTCACAAAATCTTCAACTAAACTATTAGCAGTAGCGTAATTAACTTTTAATTCTTTTTCAACATCCCTCACTTTAACAATTGGATCAGAAAATAAATATAATAAAAACCTCCTGCCATTTTTGGCTTTTCTACCAAGAGCAGATATTTTTGTATCAAAAATTTCTCTTAACTTCAAAATATTCTCAAAAGTTTGTCTTGATTTTTTTGCTGTTTCAATTACACCTTCCAAGAAAAAAATTATCCATTGCTCTATATCATTTTCCCTTCTTACCATATCTAATGAATCGTAATAAGACTGACGGTGTGTTTCAAAAAAATCTGAAATATACAAGACTGGATTACTTAAAAATTTCCTTTCCAATAACTGAAGTGAGATCATTAATCTACCAATACGTCCATTACCATCTAAAAATGGATGGATAGTTTCAAATTGATAATGCGTAATAGCTATTTTTATTAATAATGGAATATTTAGATTTTCATTGTGCCAAAATTTTTCCCAATCCGAAAGAAGCTCTGAAAGATGCTGATAATGTGGCGGAATAAAATGAGCTGAATTTATTGAAGCTCCACCAATCCAATTTTGACTACTTCTAATTTCTCCCGGCTTTTTATGTTCTCCCCGAACATCTGATAATAATATATTATGTGTTTCCTTAATAAGACGAGTAGAAACTGGCAATTGACTTAAATTTTCAATTGCATAATTCATTGCTTTAATATAATTTTTTACTTCCTGCCAATCATCTCTTTTTTCTGGGTCTATTTCTTCTCTTTCCAAAAGAGCCTCATCCATGCCTGTTTTTGTTCCCTCAATTTTTGATGATGAAACCGCTTCTGAAATAACATGCATTTGTATAAAAAAATCAACATCCGGCACCAATGTTCCGTATGCGTTAAGCTCTCCTAAAAGCCTTGTCGCTTCTTCCAAATAAATAAGTATCTTTTTATTCTCAATATCAAAATCACGATTTATTAAAGACGGCAAAAAATACTCATATTGCTGAACTTTATTTTTATTAAAAATATTATTTTTTCCTGAATTATATTGTTTCATGTTTATAATATAGCATACCTTATTATAAATTACAAGCTTAATCTATAATATAAATATCTATATTATAGATTAATAGCTTTAAAACACTTTATTACTCCAAATTATTAGCAAAAAACAATAATTATACGTGAATTTATGTCAAAATTAACCAAAATTCAAGCATTTTATTTTATACTCCTAAAATCATTATTAGTAATAATCAAATGATCAACCAATTCAATCCCCAGCAACTTACCAGCATCAGCCAATCTCCCAGTCAACATAATATCAGCCTCACTCGCCTCCACTTCTCCACTCGGATGATTATGCGCAATAATTATGCTAGCCGCCAAACAATCAATCGCCGGCTTAAAAACCTCCCGTGGATGAACCAGACTAGCATTCAGCGTCCCAATCGAAATAGTTTCTTTATGAATCAACTGATTCCTCGCATTCAAATACAAAACAACAAAATGTTCTTTCTTAGCAGTTCTGAGTTCCTGCAATTGTGCTACTGCGTCCTTGCCCGAAGCAATAGTCGGTAAATTATTATCCTCCACCTCCAAAGCTCTTTTGGTGAGCTCAAAAGCAGAAAGTAATAAACAAGCCTTACCAGGTCCGATACCTTTAATCTTTGACAGCTTCTCAAAATCAAGTGATAACAATTTCTTCTTTGGAAACTTACTCAAAATCTCTTCAGACACTTTCAAAACATCTCTCCCTTCAACACCTGTCCGAAGTAAAATAGCCATTAATTCACTATCACGTAAATTTTCAACCCCTTTTTCAATCAACTTCTCACGAGGTTGCTCATGTTTTGGTAAATTTTTAATATTAACCATCCTCCTTAAATTATTTTTAATCTATATTATAATCTAGATTAAATTTTTAATTAATCTACCTATAATCTAACACTTTTCCACACTTAAGGTCAAATCAAAATTCACTAAAGTTTGCTTAAAAAATGTAATTAAAATCAAACAACCCCGCACCTTTTTGGTGCGGGGTTATATATATTTTTATATTATCTAATATAAAAACTTATTCACAACTATTGACTTTTTGTATTTACTATGCTAATATAAATTCAGAATCTATATGAAAAGCACCTCTTAAAGTTCCGTCTTTAAGCGGTGCTTTTTCTTTTGCGCTTCTTATATTCTAATTTTTTCTTTAAATTATCTAAAAAAACTAATTTATCTTTAGCTGTTTTTTTAAGTAACGCCGAACAAGTCCTTACATATGGGCTGATAACTTTTTCTAATCTATTATTCTTATAAAAATATTTTACCAAACAATAGAAGTCACCATCGCTAGTAACAATTACGGCTTTTTTAAATGTTTTTTTGTTATAATCAATCATTGCTTGTAAAACCAAATCTGCATCGACATTCCCTTTTATCTCTCCCTGCTTATTAACTAAGACCGGCCTAAAATTTAAAATATATCCATACTCTTGAAGATTGTTATACATATCCTGATTTTCTGGAATATAACCCAAAAATAAATATGCTTTTTCAACATTATATTTTTCTTTCAAATAAATTCTAAATCTTTTATAATCCAATTTCCAACCTAAATCACGCTCAATACCTAATTTCAAATTTTGACTATCAATATATGCGTAATTTATTTCTTTCTTCATATTTTTATTTTAACTAATTATCTAATACCTAAGAAATCTCCTTCAACAACTCTGTTTTCCCTATTTTCTTCTCCGCTGAAAAAGGAATAACCAAGTGATCGCCTATTTTATTTTTTATAATATCTAATTGTTTCTGATAAGCTGATTTTTTTATCTTATCTATTTTATTAGCCACAATCACAACATCCTTATTGTGTTGCTCCAATAAATCAAGCATCTCTAGATCTAGATCGGTTGGGCCAATTTTGGCGTCAATTATTAGCATTACTTTCTTCTGAGTATATGGAGCCTCAAATAAATAGCCATGAATAAGGCTTTTTAGAGTTTTCTGTACCTCCTTTGGAGCCTTGGCATAGCCATAGCCAGGTAAATCCAGTAGATAGAACTTGTCATTTATCAAAAATAAATTTATCTCCTGAGTTCTGCCTGGACTTCCACTAGTTCTAGCAAGGCCTTTTTGATTTGTTAGGTAATTAATAGTACTAGACTTCCCCACATTAGAGCGACCAATAAAAGCCACTTGTGGAATATCATTTTCCAAAGCAGTATCAGGCCCCACTATACCTTTAATGAATTTTGCTGATTGTATATTCATAGTTTTATTTTTAATTATGCTTTAAATATAACATTTATGAAATTGAGAGACAAGACACCTATAATCCCCTCTCCTCTGTAGGAGAGGGCTAGGGTGAGGTATAAAAAAATACACCAAAAGGTGTGTTTTTTTATTTATGTGGGCCCGGGAGGATTTACCCCTTTGCTTGTCTTCTGTCTGCAAACAGACAGAGCTCCGGGGCATGAACTTCTCATCCTTCCGGGCAACAAAAACCCCGCACCAAAATGGTGCGGGGTTATTTGTGGGCCCGGGAGGATTCGAACCCCCGAAGGCATAAAGCCAGCAGATTTACAGTCTGCCCCATTTGACCGCTTTGGTACAGACCCAATATTCAATTTTTAGTAATCAATTATTTTAATTACTAAATTCTAAATATTTACAGTCTGCCCCATTTGACCGCGGCGCCTGTCCTGTCGAATGACGGGAGTACAGACCCAACTTATTAACTATTAACAGTTAACATTTAACAATTAACTAAAAAATTAATTACTAAATACTAAGCATTATTAGTCTGAGCCCACGAGCGGAATTGAACCGCTGACCTCATCCTTACCATGGATGCGCTCTACCAACTGAGCTACATG
>CAZTIC010000036.1:0-11693 GCA_964613625.1 uncultured Gammaproteobacteria bacterium
CAATTTGATTATTTTTGGAAGATTTCAAAGAAATTAAATATTACTTGATTTATTTAAAATAACCTGTATAATACAATAAAACTTAATAATCACCTATAATAAAGTCTTTGGTTTAAGGTGGCTGGAGAACTTTCCTGAAAAATGGGAGGTTAAAAGCATTTTTTTTATTTAAAAAAGTGTTTAATCAAATAAATATGTCAGAAGAAAAAAAATCTAACACAACAACTCAAAGTGATGATTTTCAAGCATTATTAGATAAAGAGGTAGCTAATTTTCCTCAAGCTAATGATATTGTGAACGGTGTTGTAATATCCGCTTCAAAAGCAGAGGTGAAACTTGATATTAACGGAGTTTTAATTGGAGTGGTTCGTGGTCCAGAGCTTTATGATGAGGCTGATGAATACGCAAATCTAAAATCAGGTGACACTGTAGAAGCTACAGTTGTTGATGCTGAAAATGAAAATGGTGAATTAGAATTATCTTTTAGAATCGCAGGTCAAGAAAAAGCCTGGGAAACCTTGAAAGATGCTTATGAAAATAAAAAGATTATAAAAGTAAAAATCATTGAAGCTAATAAAGGTGGTTTACTGGCTAAGCATAAACAGATTCAAGGATTTATTCCTGTATCTCAGCTTGCTCCAGAAAATTATCCTAGAGTTGTTGGTGGTGATAAAGGCAAGATTTTAGAAAAATTAAAATCTTTCATTGGTTCTGAATTTAAAGTAAAACTTATTACGCTAGATGAAGAAGAGGATAAAATAATTTTTAGTGAAAAAGATGTATGGAGCGAACAACAAAAAGATGTTATCTCAAAATACAAAGTTGGAGTGAAAGTTGAAGGAAAAATTACTGCTGTTACTGACTTTGGTGTATTCATTAGTTTTGGAGAAAACCTTGAAGGCTTGATTCATATTTCAGAGCTTGCTTGGCAAAGAATTGATGATCCAAATGAATTGTATAAAGTTGGAGACAAAATTGATGCTGAGGTTATTGGATTAGAGGGGTCAAAGATTTTTTTGAGTGCGAAAAAATTAATTACTGATCCTTGGGCAGATGTAGAAAAAAAGTATAAAGTAGGACAAGTGGTAAAAGGAAAAATTTTGAAAGTAAACCCATTTGGTTTATTTGTAGAATTAGATGAAAATATTCATGGTTTGGCTCATGCTTCTCAGTTAGAAATAGGTCCTGGTCTAAAAATTACAGACGTCTATAAATATAATGAAGAAAAAGAATTTGAAATTGTAAGCATTGAAGCTAAACAACATAGATTGGGATTAAAGATGATTAATGGTAAGAAAGCTAAAAAAACTGTAAAAAAAATTGATAAGGATAAAAAAGAAGAGAGGGTTGATGATGAAAAAGAAGAAGTTAAAAAAAAGAAAAGTGGTAAAAAAGAGGAAAAGAAGGAGAAAGAAGATGATAAAATAGAGAAGGAGCCTGCTTCTGTTGAAGTTTCTGAGGACAAGGAAGTGAAAAGTGAGAAAGAAGGTAAAAAATAAGAAAATTAAGAAAAATAAAAAAATAAGAAGCTCGGTTTTTTAAAAAACTGAGCTTCTTGCTTGTTTTAAATAAAGTTGAAAGAAAATAATTAGTATTATATACTTATTCTATATTAAATTTATAATAATTAATCAATTTTTTATAAATAATAATTTGTATATTTGTAAAGATTTGTAATTTATAGTTATGAAAAACTTAGTGAAAAATTTTGCGATATTCTTTTTGATTTTTATAGTTATTGCTGCTATTTTTAGTTATTATGCTGAAAGCAAACCAGAGATTGAAACAGTCGGTATTGAAGCTCTTATTAGTCAAATTGAAAATAATGAAGTAGCAGAAATTATTGTTGAAGGAAGTAAATTAAAGATTAAGTTAAATAGTGAGACTGAAGAAATTGTCCAAAAAGAACCAGGAGAGTCATTATCTGAATTGTTTAATAATTTCGGAGTAGATAAAGAAAAGCTGGCTAATATAAAAATTGAAGTAAAAGGAGAGTCTGGTTTAAATTTTTGGCTTACAGCAATATTGCCGTTTTTGCTTCCATTTTTGTTAATTGGGGTATTTATATATTTTATGATGAGGAGTGTGCAAGGCGCAAATTCGAAAGCTATGATGTTCGGACAGTCACAAGCCAAGGAATTTGGTAGTGATAATAAAAAAGATAAGGTTTCGTTCAAGGATGTTGCTGGTGCTAAGGAGGCTAAGGAAGAACTTAAAGAGATTGTAGAGTTTTTACGTTTTCCAAAAAAGTTTCAAGACTTGGGCGCTCGTATTCCTAGAGGCGTATTACTTCTGGGAAGCCCAGGAACAGGAAAGACATTGATGGCTAGAGCTGTGGCTGGTGAGGCCAATGTGCCATTTTTTCATATCTCTGGATCAGAATTTGTAGAAATGTTTGTTGGCGTTGGAGCAAGTCGTGTAAGAGATTTATTTAAACGGGCCAAAAAGAACACCCCTTGTATTATTTTTATAGATGAGATAGATGCTGTTGGTAGAAAGAGAGGATCCGGCATGGGCGGATCTCATGATGAAAGAGAACAAACATTAAATCAGATATTGGTTGAAATGGATGGATTTGAGCCTCATACTAATGTAATAGTAATAGCAGCTACAAATAGACCAGATGTTTTGGACCCAGCTTTGCTTCGACCAGGTAGGTTTGATAGGCAAGTTGTTATTGATGGACCAGATATAAAAGATAGAGAAGCTATTTTAAAGGTGCATGTAAAGAAGAAACCTCTCTCTAAAGACGTTTCTTTGAGAAGGGTAGCAGAAAGAACTCCAGGCTTTAGCGGGGCTGATTTAGCTAATTTATTAAATGAAGCTGCTATACTTACTGCCAGACAAAATAAAAAAATGATAGAGATGGATAGTATGTTTGAGGCTATCGAGAAAGTAATGATGGGTCCAGAAAGAAAATCAAGAGTGATATCAGAAAAAGAAAAGAAAATTACAACTTATCACGAAGCAGGGCACGCTATCGTAGCTCATTATTTGCCCAATACTGATCCTGTCCACAAGATTTCAATTATTGCTAGAGGACAAGCTGGAGGCTATACTTTGAAACTTCCGACTGAGGACAAGCATATGCATTCAAAGTCAGAATTTATTGAAGAGCTTTCAGTGTTGTTGGCGGGTCATGTGACTGAGCAAGACGTATTTGGAGAAGTCACAACTGGCGCTACTTCTGATTTGCGTAGAGCCACTGCTTTAGCTAGAAGATTAATTACTGATTATGGCATGTCAGATACTTTGGGCCCTAGGACTTTTGGGGAAAAGGAGGAGATGATATTCTTGGGTAGAGAAATTCATGAACAAAGAGATTATAGCGAAAAAGTAGCTGAACAGATTGATAAAGAGATTTCTAATTTTATTCAAAAAGCTGAAGATAAAGCCAGGGAAATAATAAAGAATAAAAAGAAGGTGCTGGATAATGTCGTTGAAGCTTTGTATAAGAAGGAAACTTTAAATAAAGAAGAGTTTGAGAAGATTGTTGGTGAGAAGGAAAAAAAATAATAAAAATATTAATTTTAATTTATTTTGTATATATATTTATTTATTTGTGTTATAATATTAGTACTTAATAAATTAAGGAGGTAATTATATGAGAATATATAGAGATATATTAAAAAATTCGTTTTTTCTAACTTTGAAGAATAAGTATTTTTGGTTTTTTGGTTTATTTGCTTCATTAATTGGAATTAGCAGTGAATATGAATTCTTCTTTAGGGGATTGAGGGGCGACGCTAGTGAAGCTTCTTTTTCGCTATATGATAGAATTGCATCTACTGGCGTATTGAGCCCTGGAGTTTTCAAGAATATATTTGTGCTTTTTAAAACAGAAACTGCATCGATGTTTATTTTATTATTGTTAGGTTTGATATTATTAGCTTTGACAGCGTTTTTAATATGGTTATCAGTAGCTTCCCAAATTGCTATTGTAAACAATTCGGCCAAAATGATTATTGGCAAAGATGTTGACTTCAAAGAAGGTATTGTTGCCGGGACAAGAAAATTCTGGCCTGTTTTTGGATTGAATATTCTTATTAAGGTTATTATGACTGTTGCTTTCATAATAATTGGTATTCCATTTTTATTTAAAGCGATAGCAGTAAATATATTAATAGCAAATTTATTATATATTTTGTTATTTGTAATTTTTGTGCCAATAGGAATTATTATTGCTTTTATTATTAAATACGCCATCGCTTTTATTGTTATTAAAGAAGAGAAATTTGTAGACGCTCTAGGACTAGGTTGGAAATTATTTCAAAAAAATTGGTTAGTTAGCATTGAAATGGCTTTTATACTATTCTTTGTAAATTTTTTAGCTATTTTGGCAATAGCACTACTTACCTTGATATTATCAATTCCTATTTTATTTTTAGCCTTTATATTTAATTATCTCTTTGCCGGTCTAGGGTTTTGGATAATATTTATGCTGGGATTACTTGTTTTGATAGTTATCTTTATATTGGGAGGAGCGTTTATTTCATCATTCCATATTATATCTTGGACTCGATTTTTTATTGAACTTTCTGGTCGTGGTGTGACTAGCAAGATTTCGAGAGTAGTTAGCGGGTGGTCTAAATAATAATATTTAAAATTTCACATAAGAACCTCGTGCTTTCTATACTCGAGGTTCTTTATTAATTTAGCTAATTTTGTTATTATTAAGTTATATTAATAATATTTATTAGTTTAATTTTATGGCAGATGACATTCAATCAATTGAAAACTTAATCAATGAATCGCAAGGCGGAGATGTGGAAGATGAAAGTGCTCAGGGTAAGTTTCAGAAAAAGCATAAAGAGATTAAATCTAAAGAGGAAGAAAAACTTACAGAAGAAGCAGCTCAATCAGCGGGCCTGCATTATGTAAATCTTTTTGGTTTTCCTATTAGTCCAGACGCCTTATCTCTAGTAGACGAGGAAATAGCTAAAAAATCCAATGTAGTCTGTTTTTTTTATGATGGAAAAAACATAAGAATAGCAACAACTAATCCTGATTTACCGGAAGTATTGGATTTGTACGATAAATTAACAAAAGAACATTATTCTTCTGGAAAAATATATTTAGTATCTGATCCTAGTATAAAATATGCTCTTAGTTTATATAAGAATTTACCAAAAGTAAAAACAATAATTAAGGGAGTTGAGATTAATCCAGAAGATTTAATTAAATTTAAAAATGAAATTGATAATTATAAAAGTCTTAATGATAAAATAAATAATGTAAATGTAAGTGATATTGTGACATTAATATTGGCTACTGCTTTGAAAACAGAGTCATCAGATGTTCATATTGAAGCAGAGGAAAAAGATATTATAATAAGACTCCGAATCGATGGTGTTTTGCAAGAAGCTGCTGTTATTAATAAGGATAAATGGAAAAAAATAGTATCAAGAATGAAATTGTTATCTGGAGCCAAGATTAATATAGAAGACAGGGCGCAAGATGGTAGATTTACTATATATTTAGATAATGTAAAAGTAGAGATTCGATCTTCATTTTTACCAACTGCCTTTGGCGAGAGCGTGGTAATGCGTATACTTCGAGCTGATACTGCTAAATTACCTTTTGAAGAGCTTGGTTTATCGAAAATTGCTTATGAAAAGCTTCAAAGAGAAATAAAAAAACCAAATGGGATGATATTAACTACTGGTCCAACTGGTTCAGGTAAAACTACTACTTTATATTCTGTTTTACATAAGCTTAATAATCCAGAAATCAAGATAATAACTATTGAGGATCCGATTGAATATCAACTAAAAGGTGTCAATCAATCACAGGTAACAAAAAATTATACTTTTGCAAAATCTTTGCGTTCTGTGGTTAGGCAAGATCCGGATGTTATTATGGTTGGTGAAATCAGAGACTTAGAAACTGCTGAAATTGCTATTCAGGCAGCACTCACTGGACACTTGGTGTTGTCTACTCTTCATACTAATGATTCTTCTGGAGTTATTCCGAGGTTAGCAGATATGGGAGTGAAGCCTTATTTTCTAACACCTTCTATCAATGCTGTTATTGGACAAAGATTAGTTAGAAAGCTTTGTGAAAATTGTAGAGTTGAGCATCATTTATTAGAAGAAGAAAAAGAATTGGTTCAAAAAATATTAGCAGTTATTTCTCCGAAATCAGGAGTAGATATTCCAAATGAATTGCCAAAAATCTATAAAATGGGTGTTGGCTGTGAGGCTTGTACGGGTTTGGGATACAAGGGAAGAATTGGTATTTATGAGATTTTTACAATGAGTGATGATATAAAGCAAATAACCAATGATGGCGGTTCTGCCTCAAAGATATTACAGCAAGCAATTGAAAATGGTATGATAACAATGTTGCAAGATGGAATCCTTAAAACATTTAAAGGTATTACAAGCCTAGAAGAAGTCTATAGGGTGATAGGTAAGTTTGATTATGTTGATGCTTTGTATGACATAGTTATATCAAAAACAATCGGTCGAGGTATAAAAATAACTCAGGAAGAACTAAACAGAGGAGAATCTTTGGCCAAAGATCTAAATAGCATTAGAAATAAAATAAAAGATGAACCGTCAAAATCAATGATAAATATAATTATCGCTGTTGCAATAAAAAGTGATGCTGGCGATATTCATATTGAGCCTACCGAGACGGGCGTGAATATAAGATTTAGAATTGATGGCATTCTCCATGATATTGTTACTTTATCAAAGGAACATTATTTACCACTTCTTTCAAATATTAAAATTTTGGCTGGTTTTGCAACTAATGTAAAAAAAGCAACTTGGGATGGTAGGTTTAGTATATTAATGGAAAAAGAAAAAGTAGATAGTCGGGTTTCTATTATTTCTGGTGGTTATGGTGAAACAGTAGTTATTAGATTGTTGACTAGTCAGGCAGCAACTTTAAAAATGGAAGGTTTGGGCATGCGACCGTATATTTTGGAACCAATCAAAAATTCAATGAGTAAAACCAAGGGTATAATAATTACCACTGGTCCAACTGGCAGTGGAAAAACAACTACATTGTATAGCATTCTAAATCAATTAAATAAACCAGATATAAAAATAATAACTATTGAAGATCCGATTGAATATCACTTGGAGGGTGTAATGCAAACCCAAGTTGATAAAGAAAAAGACTATACATTTGCCGCTGCCATGCGTTCATTGCTTAGACAAAATCCAAACATAATGATGATCGGTGAAATACGTGATGAAGAAACGGCTAAGATAGCAGTTGAGGCTAGTATGACTGGACATTTAGTATTATCCACAATTCACGCTAATAGTGCGGCTGGAGCTATATCAAGGTTTGCTGGACTTGGAGTAGAGAGACAAATGTTGGCGAGTTCATTGGAGAGCTCTATCGGTCAGAGACTGGTTCGTACTATATGTCCAAAATGTAAAGAAGAAATAAAATTAGAAAGTGATAAATTAATGGAAGTTAAAAAAATATTAAATAGCATAAATCCTTCTTCTGGCGTTGTTGCGCCCAAGGAACTAAAGTTTTGGGAAGGAAAAGGATGTGAGTATTGTGGTGGTCTTGGCTATAAGGGCAGATTAGGAATATATGAAACAATTGAAATGACACCTGATATGCAGAAGATAATTCAAGGTGCAACTATTACTGACTTTGAAATAGAAGAAATGGCCATAAAACAAGGTACGGTTTTAATGATTCAAGATGGTATTCTAAAAGCCTTAAATGGAGATACAACGGTTGATGAAGTTTTTAGAGTAGTTAAATAATTAAAAAATTAATAATATAAAAAAATGATTAATAAAAAGTTTATTCAGAAATTAAAAAAAGAGTACGTAACATCTAATAGTGAGAGAAGACAAATAATAAGTATGTCAAATATAGTTTTGCATGATTCAAAAAGAATAATATTTGCCTTACACAGAGGAGATATGAAGAAAGGAGAGAATATGTTTAGTAGCGTAGAAAGTATATTAACAAAACTTGAAAAGAAATTTGGTTTCAAAAGAATTACATCAGAAGGTTCTTATAGGGCCTGCGTAGAGGAGTACGTAGAAGCTAAAATGTTTTATTTCTTGATAACAGGCAAAAAAATTGATGCTATCAAGGGTTTAAAAATTAATTATGATAGTTACTTGGGAGGAATTTGTGATGCTATGGGAGAAATGGTTCGTAGGGCTGTTAATAAGGCTTCGAGTGGAGAATTGGATGAAGTTGCCAAGCTAAAAAAAGTAGTTAATGATGTCATGGCTGAACTAGTAGAATTTGATATGGCTGGCTATCTTCGCACAAAATACGATCAAGCCAGAGGTCATCTTCGGAAAATAGAGCAGATTAATTATGATGTTAATATTAGGAAGTAACTTAAATTAAATAATTAGAAAATTAGATAGAGATTATGTAAGTAATTACGTGGTCTTTTTGTTTTTAGAGAAGTAGCGTGATATAATAAAATAGATTGATGAAAAAATTATAAAAAAATTTAATAAAAATAAATATGAAATATAAAAATTTTATTACATATCTAAAAGCTTTGTCTTTGATGATAGGTTATATTATTGGAGTAGGAATGTTTAGTTTGCCGTTTTTAGTCGCCAAGGCTGGAGTAGTTAGTTTTTTTATAATTTTTATTAGTATCTTTTTTGTTCAATATTTTATTCATCTTATTTACGCTGATGTTATTCTGGAGACAAAAACTAGACATAGG
The DNA here is from genome assembly GCA_964613625.1 of uncultured Gammaproteobacteria bacterium. Lineage (GTDB taxonomy): Bacteria > Patescibacteriota > Patescibacteriia > Patescibacteriales > CAZTIC01 > CAZTIC01. The sequence continues at coordinate 8,678 of CAZTIC010000036.1, forward strand.
ATGTCAGGTTACGCTGAGAAGTATTTAGGCAAGCCGTGGAAAGAAATTACCTTTTTAGCAAAAATAATTGGAAATTACGGTGCATTACTTGCTTATATTATTATTACTGGGATATTTTTGAATCAATTACTAGGTCCTATTTTTGGTGGTAGTGATTTTATTTATTCTAATATTATATTTTTTGTCGAAGCTATAATAGTGTTATTTGGTATTGGTATGATTGCGAATGCTGAATTAGTTTTGATGTTTTTACTTTTAGTCGTGATAGTTCTCATATCATTTAAGGGTTTTGGTTTCGTTGAGATGGAAAATTTTAAAATAATTGATTGGAAATATTTATTGTTACCTTATGGAGCCATGTTACTTGCCTTGGATGGTAATGGGGCATTACCAATGGTAGCCAGAATTGTAAAACGAGATAAAAACATGATGAAAAAAGTAGTAACAAGTGCAACCATTTTGGCTTCTGTAATAATTTTAGTTTTCACTTCAGTCATAGTAGGAGTTTCCGGAGCAGGTACTTCCGCAGATTCATTATCGGGAATTAGTGATATAATGGGTCCAGGCGTAGTTACGATAGCATTAATTTTTGCTATTATTTCTATGATTACATCTTTTATTGGTGTGGCTGAAGCAATTAAAGAAACATTTTGGTGGGATTTTAAAGTCAATAAATTATTATCTTGGGCTTTAGCCGTTTTTGTTCCATATCTATTATTTTTGTTTGGCTTCAAAGATTTGATTGGAATTATAAGTTTTGCTGGTGCGGTTGCCGGGGGAATGAGCGCTATTGTATTAATATTAGTATTTAAGCAATTAAAAAAGAAAAAGAAACAATTATTACTTTTCAAGAGAAAGCCAAATTCAATTATATTAACAATATTAATAAGTTTGTTTGTGCTTGGAGTTATATATGAGATTTGGGCTTTTAGTACTTTTTAGACTACAAATTATAAATTAATTACGAGTATACGAATATGAATGTGGCAATTATTTCTGATGTACATGATAATTTAGCGAATCTTTATAAATGCTTAGATTGGTGTAATAAAAATAAAATTGAAAAAATAATTTATTGCGGAGATGTGACTAATAGTGAGACACTGAAAGTATTGTCTGAGAAATTTGATGGAGAAATATTTTTGGTTAAAGGGAATATCGAGCTATACTACAAAGAAGAAATAGAATTGTATAAAAATATTGATTATTTAGGAAGACAAGGTGTAATAAATATTGAAAGTAAAAAAGTCGGAATATGTCATGAGCCATATTTTATAGATGGTTTATTAGAAAAAGGTAAAGTTGATTTTGTTTTTTATGGTCATACGCATAAGCCCTGGACCGAAGAAAGAGATGGTGTTAAAATTTTTAATCCAGGTACATTGGGAGGTGTGTTTCAAAAAGCAACTTTTGCTGTTTGGGATACCGATAAGGACAAGGTGGATTTGAAATTATTAGAGACATTGTAGGTAGTTTTAAATATTTTAGTAATAAATAGTGTATGTATAAAAAAATAATCGAAAAGACAGTTAGAAAAGTTGGGAAGATATTATTGAAGGAATATAATAATTTTGATCGAGCTAAAGTTAATGTCAAGAGTAAGCATGAAATTGTAACTAAAGCTGATTTGTTGTCTGAGGAAATATTAATCAAAGAAATAAAAAATAATTTTCCAGCTCATGGAATACTTTCAGAGGAAAAGGGTGAGGTAAAAAGTAGTTCAGATTATCTTTGGATAATTGACCCGATAGATGGGACAACAAACTTCACTATGCATAATCCTCTGTGGTCTATTTCGATAGGCTTGGCTCACGAAGGTAGGATTATTTTTGGAGTAGTTTATATACCAGTTACAGATGAGTTATTTGTAGCCGAAAAGGGCGAAGGTGCTACATTAAATAATAAAAAAATAAAAGTATCTAATATAAAAGGGGAGATGATGTTGAATACATTTTGTCACGGAAGTACGCAAAAAGATTTGAAAAAAGCTATGAAGTATTATCAGAAACAAAAGCTAGATGGTTTTGATTGCAGGCAGATTGGAAGCGCTGCTATCGAGCTTTCTTATGTGGCTTGCGGTAGGGTTGAGTCAATAGCTATCCCTGGAGCACATTCTTGGGATGTGGCTGCGGGATCGTTAATTGTCGAAGAGGCAGGAGGACTCGTAACTGACTTAAGTGGTAATGATTGGAGTATAGAGAGTGATGGGATTGTTGCTAGTAATGGATTGGTTCATCGGGAAATATTGGGAGCATTGAAATAAATTATTTATTTACTTTTTGTAAGCAAAAAGTAACAAAAACTTTTGGGGTGAACAATTCGCTATCTCGCCAATTGTAATTAATAAGCGTCTAGCAAGGGCGCTCAGTGTCTCACCCCAAACCCCAGATTGTTTTTAAATACTTATATGATATTAATTAAAAATAAAAAAAGATTATTGCAAATTGCGAAGGAGGCTGTAGAGGAGTATGTGAAAACAAAAAATATTTTAGATTTTGATATTAGTGATGATGAGTTAAATAGAAGACAAGGTGCTTTTGTGACATTGCATTTAGATGGAAAACTAAAAGGATGTATTGGTCAGATTATTCCAAGTAATGAGCCTCTTTGGAGAGTAGTGCGAGATATGGCTATAGAAGCAAGTTGTCATGATTCTAGATTTGAGCCTGTATCAGAAGATGAATTAGAAAATATTAGTTATGAGATAAGTGTGTTGAGTGTACCTAGAAAGATTTTAGATTGGAGAGAAATAGAATTAAGCAAGCATGGTGTGATTATTGAAAAAGATTATCAGGGTGGAGTTTTCTTACCGCAAGTTGCCACCGAAACAGGTTGGAGTCTAGAAGAGTTTTTGTTACATTTATGCTCTGATAAGGCTGGATTATCACCTGATGCCTACAAAAATGACTCAAATATAGAAATTAAAGTATTTGAAGCCGAAGTGTTCAATAACGACAACTCTGAATAAGTTCACTCACATATTGGACTGCGAAGCAGTCTAATATATGCAATTAGG
>CAZTIC010000037.1:0-11662 GCA_964613625.1 uncultured Gammaproteobacteria bacterium
TTAAGCCGGCGATTGAACATTTGGCGGCTAGTATAATTATTGCGCATAATCATCCTAGTGGGGAAGTAGAGGCGAGTGAGGCTGATGTTATGTTGACGGGGAGATTGGCTGATGCGGGGAAATTGTTGGGGATTGAGTTAGCTGATCATATAATTATAACTGAAAAAGATTATTTAATTTTATAAAAATATAAAACTGCCCTCAAGGGCAGTTTAGGATAGAGCTATTTAATCCCGCAAATTGGATTATAAGCGTTTCTAATTTGTTTTTCTATTTCAAGTCTTTGCACTTCGCGTTTTTCTTGATAAAAAAACAATTTACATCCCATATTTGTTGTCCAGCATGATTTGCGTTCGTGACCAGATATACGTTCTTGAAGATTATCTGTTTCACCAACATCGATAATTTTATTACCAATTGTAGTGATAACGTAAATCCCTGCCACGTTGTTAAAATGTGTTCTTAACTCGAATGGCCCTTTAAAAGTATTGTTTAAAATATTTAACATACTCAAACTAATTGCATATTTCGCCGAAGTGCATCACGATTGATCTTTTAGCCCTCTCTGTATGCATGTATTTTTTAACTTTATAAATAAAGTATTTTCATGCCCTCTCATGTATTTCTCAAGGGGAGTCAATTGTTTGGTGCTAAACGTTTGAAATATGCAATATCTTACAAATTAATTAAATTCGACCTTTATTTAATGTTAGCTAATTTATTATTGCGTAATTAGCCCATACTATATTATACGTATGAAATTTAAAAACGTTACATATCAGTAACTAGCCCGTGTGTATTGACAAGTTTAAGTATTAGAGTATAATAGAAATATGAATGGTGTAAATATATTAAAAAATAAAATTAAAAGATTGGGAGAAATAGCCAATATTCGATCAGGATATCATTTCCGTAAATCCCTTGATAGAATCGGTGGAAAGGGGATTAATGTTATTCAAGCAAAAGATATTTCTAGTGAAAATATTGTTAATTTCAGTAATTTGTCTTCAGTGGACAATAGTGATTATAAAAAGCATTTTTTCATAAAAAAAGGTGATATCTTGCTTTCTTCGCGTGGAAAATTTAGAGCTGGTATGGTAGTTCGGAATATTCAAAATACTATCGCATCTACTTCAATATATATAATAAGCCCAAATTATAAAGATATACTTTCAGAATATTTAATAGTTTATTTAAACTCAATTAAGGGGCAGAAATTAATAAATAAAAATGTAAGTGGTGCATATATAAAAACTATTCTTCGTAAGAGTCTTGAGGATATTGAAGTCTTTATTCCTGATATAAGTACTCAGGAACAAGTTATAGAAATATTTAAAAACGCCCAAAGTCAGGAAGAATTATTAGAAGAAAAAAAAGTTTTAACAAAAAGAATTGCACAAGGAGCTATAAATAAATTAATAACTAATCAAATATAATAATATGTCACCAAAAAAATATACTCAAGATGAACTTAATAAAACTTTATGGTCAGCAGCAGATTCTTCACGAACTACTCTCGATGGAGGAGTTTACAAAGATTATGTTTTGGTAATGCTTTTTTTCAAGTATTTAAGTGATCTGTCTAGAAAACAGCATGATAAATACAAAGCTCGTTTTAGTAAAGATGAAGTAAGGATAAAAGAAAAGATGAAAGCAGACCGATTTTATTTGCCACCTGAGGCAAGTTTTGACGAAGTGTATAAGAACAAAGAGAAAGATAATATTGGTGAAGTGATCAATAAAGCGCTCCATAAAATTGAGGATCAAAACAAGGAGAAGTTGGAGGGTTTGTTTTTGAATCTAGATTTTAATTCTGAGGTTATTCTTGGTAAATTGGAACAGAGAAATAAAATGTTGAGGCACTTGATTGATGATTTTTACAAGATTGATTTAACTGATGTTGGTGATGATGTGATGGGTAATTCGTATATGTACATGATTGAGCGCTTTGGGTCTGATGCTGGTAAAAAGGCGGGAGAGTTTTTTACGGCAAATTGCGTAGCGTCTCTATTGGCAATGTTGGCACAACCTAAAGACGGTGACAGGATTTGTGATCCGGCCTGTGGTTCAGGCGGTTTGCTTTTGTTAGTTGGTCAGGAAATTGAAAAGAAAGGTTCAAAAAATTATGCACTATACGGTCAAGAATCAAATGGTAGTACCTATCAATTAGCTAGAATGAATATGTTTTTGCATGGTCGTGATACTGCTAGACTAGAATGGGGTGATACTCTAAATAATCCATTGCTTGTTGAGGATGATAAGTTGATGAAATATGATCTGACGATCGCAAATCCTCCGTTTTCTTTGAAAAAATGGGGGGCAGAGAATGCAGAAGGAGATAAGTATAATCGTTTTCACCGCGGCATTCCGCCAAAAGACAAAGGTGATTATGCTTTTGTGTCGCATATGGTAGAAACCGCCAAGCCAAAGTCGGGTCGTGTGGCTGTGATAGTTCCACATGGTGTGCTTTTTCGTAGTGGAGCTGAAGGGAAGATCCGCAAAGCCATGCTTGAGGAGAATATTATTGATGCGGTAATTGGTTTACCGGCCGGGCTTTTTCAGACTACTGGTATTCCGGTGGCGATATTGATAATTGATCGTTCACGAGAAAAGGGTGGAGCTAATGAAAAGAAAAAGGATGTCTTGTTTATTGAAGCGTCTAAGGAGTTCAAACCTGGCAAAGCACAAAATTCTTTGGCTGAGGAAAATATTAATAAAATTTATGATATTTATGCAAAGCGGAAGACTATCGATAAGTTTTCACGGACGGTTAAACCGGTTGAGATCAAGGAGAATGATTATAATCTTAATATTACCCGGTACGTAGATACTTTTGAGGAGGAAGAGGAGATTGATATTTCAGCAAATTTAAAAGAGCTTAAAAAGCTTGAGCCGGAGTTGGAAAAGCTAGAGAAGGAGATGACGGGGTATCTTAAAAAGTTAAATATTCAGTAAAATAAGTTATCCCCAGATGTTTTCCTGATGTCAGGAAAACATTAATTAACTTAATATTAGCTAAAATATATGGATGAGGAAAACAATAAAATTATTTTATATAAAACTGAGGATGGGGAGACAAAGATTGAAGTGCAGATGCAAGATGAGACTGTGTGGCTTTCTCAGGATCAAATGGCGGAACTATTTAATAAGGCTAAATCTACTATAAATGAGCATATTAAGAATATTTATAATGGAGGAGAGCTAGTATTAGATAAAACTATGAGAAAATTCGGGAATTCCGAATTTTCTACCAAGCCTACAAATTTATATAATTTAGATGTTATTATTTCAGTTGGATATAGAGTAAATTCTTTACGTGGCACTCAGTTTCGTATATGGGCGACAGAGAAATTGCGTGATTATATAGTAGAGGCTTTTACCGGCATGCAGGACGGGTTAAATAAAGAAAAAAGAGTGTATGAAAAAATTTGGGCGGAAAGGGAAAAACAGATTCAAAGAGTTGTTAAGGGGACGGTTGGGATGTATGGGGATTTAAGCGGTTTGGTTGCTTTGCCGCAGATTAAGATGTTGGAGTTGGAGGAGGAAGAGGAGGAGAAAAAGCAGGATGATTTGTTTAGTGAGAATGGAAAGAGTGAGATCGCAGGATTGTGAATTATGAATTATGAATTATGAATTATTGATTGCAGGATTGAATTATAATATAAAAAAGAGGTTTTATAATTTATAAATGAATAAAATATATATGAATGAGCTTATAAATATAAGAGTAGTTCAAAAAGATTTTAATGGAGAAAAGAAAAGATTTGTGAATGCTCGGGAATTATACAAATGGCTTGGTGTTGGCAGGGATTTTTCAAACTGGATAAAAGACAGGATTGAGAAATATGATTTTGTGGAAGATTTAGATTATTTTGTAGCCATCGCCAAATTTGGCGATGGATTAAAAGCCAATAAAACTGGGAAAATTATTGACGCTAAAACTGGCAGAGTTTTGCCCAAGGAGTATGTTATTTCAGTTGATATGGCGAAAGAGATGGCTATGTTGGAGAATAGCAAAATTGGTAAAAAGGTTAGGAAATATTTTATTAGAGTTGAAAGTGATTTTAAAAAAGTGATGAGGATTGCTGCATTAGATCCTAAGATTATTAATCAATTGGCAAGTGAATTTTCTGAGACTAGAGAAGAAACAAAGGATTATCGAAAAGATTTTACAAATTGTATAAAAAATTTTGTTGAAGTAAAGAATTATGGGACATATACAGATATGTTATATAATTTTTTATTTTTAGAAAAAGCTAAGGAGTATAGAAAACTTTTGAATTTGGCAAAAAAAGATTTTACAAGAAATTATATGTATGAAGAGATTTTATTAACTATTGGTGCTTTTGAAACTGGGTTGGCTGGAGAGATTGAAAAAGAATTTAAAAAATTAGGCAGGAAGTTAAGTAAAAATGAGTTTGTGAATAAGTTTAATAAATTTGCTTCACAGAAAAATTGGTTTGTTTATCAAAGGAGAGCTAGAAAAATAATGGCGACTTATGATGAGGAATTAAGAAACATAAAACATCCTAAGCTGATTGATTATAAAAAAGAGTTTAGTCAGGAAGATATTCAAAAGTTGATTGGATGAGTCTTTGTATGCTGGTTTTGTGGTTAATAGTATTGCAACTGTAGGGCAGTTTTTAATAAGTTTTTATGAGAAAAAATATAAGAATAATAATGAAGAAAATTTAGAAAATAAAGCAGAGGCGGATATTATTCCCTTTTAATTTTTGAATTATCATTAAGTTTGTATAAGAGTATTAAATTTAAATAATTAAATGAAATATATGAGTGACAAAAAAGAAATAGTTAAGGAGGAAAGCAAAGGAGAAATAATAGGGAAAGATAGCGATCCTATTAAAGCATTGCAGGTATTTGAGGATAAAATATTGGATGGTATGAAGTCTTATGGATTGCCCGTAGAAAATGTTTTAGTACCAGTTAATGAGAGAGTTGTAGTATTTAGAAATGTTGGTTCTGTTTTACGAAAAATCGAAGATGACCAAAAAGTTAATTCAGTCTATTTTTCTAAATTTTTAGCCGCCGCCGCAGTTGGTTTGTTTGATGCTGCTTTGAATTATCTTTGGGACGAAACAATTGCAGAAATACGTAAAAGAGTTATACAGTACGATGTTCGTTACTTTTATGACAATGCGACCAGTAGTGAAGAGAAAAGGAAGAGGTTAAAAAATGCTGATGATATTACTAAACTTGATGATGGCGAATTAATTCAAGGAGCTCGTAACATTGGATTGATATCAGAGCTAGGTTATAAACATTTGGATTATATAAGGTATATGAGGAATTGGGCAAGTGCGGCCCATCCGAATCAAAATGAATTAACTGGTTTGCAATTAATTTCATGGTTAGAAACATGTATAAAGGAAGTGATCTCATTACCTCTTTCTAATGTGGTTATTGAAATAAAGAAGTTGTTAGTTAATATAAAAAATAATGAATTAACAGAAGATGAAGCTAAAAAAATCGTCCCATTTTATGTTGAATTAGCTCAACAACAGGTCAATAATCTAGCATCAGGCTTTTTAGGAATTTATATTGATGATAGTTCGTCAGCTGCGGCATTGCAGAATATCCGATATTTAATATTGCCTTTATGGGATATGGTAGACGAAGAAACAAGGTCGAGTATGGGGTTAAAATATGGCAGATTGATTGCTAATAATGAACAGGAAAATGCTAAGAAAGTTAGAAATTTTCTTGATTTAGTTAATGGTTTTTCGTATATATCTGAAGATATTAAAATTGTTGAAATTGAAACAGCAGTCAGAAATTTATTAAATGTTCATTATTCTATGAATAATTTTTATAATGAGCCAACTTTTGCGAGACAATTATTTAATTTAATTGGAAAAGACGGAGGGATTCCTGATCGAATTAGAAAAGAAGTTGTGTTTGGATTAGTCAAAGTATTTTTAACAAATGGGTACGGAATAGCTGCAGGAGCACAGAGTTATTATATTGAAATGATAAAACAGTTTAATCAAAAAGAAGCATTTTTGGCGCTTATATCCTTTACGGATGAAAGGGTTTCAAGTTCATTGCAATTTCCTTTGTGTGGTAAAAAATATGAAGAGCTACTGTCAATAATAAAAGGAAAGTTTACTGCCGCTGCAATTATAGAGTTATTTGAAGAAATTGAAAAATCTTCTGGAAAGTTTGGTCTAATTGCGCGAGATAGAATAGTCAAACAGAAGATAGAAAATATTAAAATTATTTTAAAATAAAAAGGAGTATATTTTATGACAAATAATCAAACACAAATAAATATTCCTAATGGATGGAGTCAGATGAAGTTGGGTGAAGTGGGCAGCGCTAAAATTGGACTTACATATTCTCCAGACGATGTAGCGGATGATGGAATGCTTGTTTTTCGATCATCGAATGTTAAAGGTGATAAAATAGACTATAGGGATCAGGTGAAAGTTCATGCGGAAATTCCAGAAAATTTGAAAGTAAAAGAAGGTGATATTTTAATTTGCGCAAGAAACGGAAGTAGAAAATTGATTGGTAAAAATGCATATATAAAAAAAGAGGATGAGGGTAATACATTTGGCGCCTTTATGTTGGTTTTTCGTTCTAAAAATTCAAAATATACCTATCATTTATTTCAATCATATATATTTAAAAAAGAAATTGCACGTGATTTAGGACCTACTATTAATCAGGTGACTACAGGGCATTTATTGAAATACAAATTTAATTTTCCACCCCTCCCCGAACAAAAACGGATAGTTAAGGTCTTGGAGATTTGGGATGGGGCGATTGAGAAACTCACGAAGAAGATTGAGATTAAGAAGAGTATTAAAAAAGGTTTGATGCAGCGGTTATTGACTGGGAAAATGCGGTTGCCAGGGTTTACGGAGCCATGGCAAGTGGTATTTCTCGGTGAAATAGGTGTGGTTAGGACAAGCAGCGTAGATAAAAAAACAGTAAATGATGAAAAGGAAGTTAGATTATTAAATTATATGGATGTTTATAGAAGAGACCATATTGCGTCGAATAATAAATATCAAATAGTAACAGCAAATAACCAGCAAATAACTTCTTCTAATTTAAAAAAAGGAGATGTTTTATTTACACCATCATCAGAAACTCCAGATGATATTGGTCATTCAGCGGTGGTGATGGAGAATTTGGAGAAAATTTTATTTAGTTATCACTTAATAAGATTTAGACCAAAAAAAGATGCTTTAGATTATAGATATTCTGCATACTGTTTTAAAACATATGATTTTTATTTGGAATTATGGAAAAAAGCACAAGGTGCAACTAGGTTTACTTTATCCAAAGATGCAATAGAGAAGTCAAAAATTTCTATTCCTTCAAATAAAGAGGAACAGCAGGCTGTTGCCAACATATTTGAAACCGCTGATAAAGAAATTGCATTTCTGGAAAATAGTTTTACTATACTAAAAGATCAATAATAGTCACATCAAAGAAAAAACAAAAAAATTAATAATCAACAATTCATAATTTATAATTAAAATATATGATAATTGAAGCAGATTTTGATGAAGCTAAGCAGTCGCAGTTGCCGGCTGTTGAGTTACTTATAAATATGGGTTATAAGTACTTATCTCGAGAGCAAGTCATGGCTAGTCGAGGGGATAATGCTTCGCGTTTTATTTTGAAGGATATCGCTTTTGAGAAATTGAAAGAAATAAATTCTTATGAATATAAGGGTGAAGAATATAAGTTCAATGAAAAAAATATCAAAGACGCGATTGATGAGCTTGATAACATTCAGATGGAGGGGCTTGTTGATACTTCCAAAACAGTTTATGACATGATCATGCGGACAGGCGGGAAAACTATTTCAGAAGTAGTTGACGGAAAAACTACCTCGCAGAATTTTCGTTTTATTGATTTTGAAAAACCAGAAAACAACACTTTTCATGTAGCAGTAGAATTCTCGGCATCAGGTAAAGGGGATATTCGTCCTGATATAGTTTGTTTTGTAAATGGTATCCCATTTGTAATAATCGAAAATAAAAAATCAAGCGTAGAAGTAAAAGACGCAGTTGTACAGATGTATCGGAATCAACAACCGGAAAAATGTCCGCTTCTTTTTGTATATCCTCAACTTTTAATAGCTACCAATAAAAGTAAACTACATTACGGAACCACAGGTACACCGGTAAAGTTCTACACTACTTGGAAAGAAAAAAGCCTTGAAGAAGCAGGAGGGAAAAAACAAGTTGAGCTTGATAAAAAGGCCCGTGAGTTGGTTGACAATAAAGCCAAGGAATTAATTTCTAAATCAATAAACGAAGAAATATATAAGCAGATACTAATTGATTTAAACGGAGCTACAAAAAACCATAAGCAAGTAACGGACAGAAAAAAAATATCAGAGCAAGACAGGGGAATTGTTAGTCTACTTGAACCCGAACGCTTGTTTGATTTAACAAGGAATTATATTCTTTATGACGCCGGCATAAAAAAAGTACCGCGCTATCAGCAATTCTTTGCAGTAAACAAAATTTTGAAGCAAATTGAAACAGAAGAAGAATTCAAAACAGGCACCAGACGTAAAGGCGGAATTGTTTGGCATACGCAGGGGTCAGGTAAGTCACTTACTATGGTTATGTTTGTGAAGGTTTTAATTGAAAAACCTGACATTGAAAATGCTAGAGTTATTGTTGTTTCTGATCGACGTGATTTAGACAGAATGTTGGCCGGAGTTTTTAAGTCTTGTGGATTGAAAAAAAAGATTATAACTGCAAAGAACCGTGTTCATTTATTGAAATTAATTAAGGAAAAAAATACAGCAGTTATCACTACCTTGGTGCATAAATTTGAAAAATCAACACTTTTAAAAGCAAAACCTGACAATGACAAAAATATATTTGTATTAATTGATGAAGCTCATCGTACACAAGGTGGCGGAGCTAATCTGGAAATGAATCGAATAATTCCTAATGCCTGCTTTATTGCTTTTACAGGAACTCCGCTTTTAAAAGACGAGAAATCACAAAAAAAGTTTGGTAATTTTATTGATAAATATACCATTGATGACGCCTTGGCTGATAAAGTGATTTTACCGCTTGTATACGAGGGGCGTTATGTTGAAAAAATATTAAATAAAGAACAAATAGATAAAAAGTTTGCGCGAGAGACAAAGGACTTGAGTCAAAAGAATAAACAATATTTGATCGGTGAAATGAAATCAAAAATTATTAAAAATAATCCAAATATTATAACCGAAATTGCCTATGATATAGAAAATCATTTTATAGACAATTTTCAAGGAACAGGGCTAAAAGGGCAGGTTGTAGCGCCTTCAAAGTTTTCGGCAGTGTTATTTCAGGAATATTTTGCTAAATCAGGAAAATTAGATACCGCTGTAGTTATTTCTGATATTGGCAGTAAAGAAGAAGATGAAGAAGATGACCACAGAAAACCAGTGATTGATTTTATAAAAAAGAAAAAGCATGAGCATGGCGGATTGGAATCATATGAGAAACAAGTGATTGAAAGTTTTAAAAATAATCCAGATGGTGTGGAGTTAATTATCGTAGTTGATAAACTATTAACTGGCTTTGATGCACCGCGCAACACAGCGCTGTATTTAAGTAAAGACTTGCGCGATCATAATTTGCTCCAGGCTATTGCCCGAGTAAATCGTTTGTTTGAAAGTAAGCAAACACCTAAAACTTCTGGTTTCATTATTGATTATTCAGAAAATGCTAAAAATCTTGATACCGCCATGAAATTGTTTGGTAATTACGATGACGATGATGTTAAATCTGCCTTGATTGATGTGAATGAAAAAATAGGTGAACTTGAAAAAAGTTATGACATGCTTCATGAGATATTCAAAGACTTAAAAGGTTCAAAAGATGATGAAGCTTATATCCAAAAACTGGAAGATGAGCCAGAACGAGATGTTTTTTATAAAGCCGTGAATAATTTTGTAAAATTATTTAATGAATGTTTGGCACTCAGGGAGTTTGCTAATGAGTTTAAAGACTTGGACGTATATAAAAAAGAATTAAACAAGTTTGATAATCTTAGAAAAACAGTACGTTTGCGCTATGCTGACTCAATTGATTTTTCAGAATATAAAAATCGCCTAGTAAAAATTCTGGATCAATATGTTGACGCTGAACAAGTGGAGGTCATGACCAAACAAATTAATATTAATGACAAAGAAGCTTTTAATGAAGCAATAGAAAACTTGGGTTCAACTAAATCGAAGGCTGAAGCGATTGCAGCGCATACCAAGAAGACTATTAAGGAAAATGCACACACTGACCCGGAATTTTACAATCGATTTTCTGATAAAATCGAAGAACTTTTAAAAAAACTACATCAGAAAAAACTTGAAGATTTGGAAGCATTGAAGCAGATGAATGAAATAAAAGATAAAGTAACTAACAAGGAAGATGAATCTATCCCAGCTAGCATAAAAGCAGTTAAGGGCGCTGATATATTTTATCGCAATTTAGAAGAAAAATTTAAAGCTCAAAAAATTGAAGGAGAAGAATATAATCAGATTATACTTAATATCTTTGATTTATTAAAAAAAGAAGCAATTGTTGACTGGTATCGGAATTCTGAAGTGAGAAGAATTATAACCAACCGAATCGATGATTATATTTACGATGAAATTGTGAGTAAGCAAGAGATAAAAATGACTAATGATGAAATAAAAAGTATTATTAATTCAGTGATTGAACTGGCGATACTTAATCATGAAGTAATATAAAATGACTAAACATGTTTTTAGTTACGGGAAATATAATTATGATTATTTTTTAATCAAGGAGGCGCGGAAAACAATTAGTTTAACCGTAAAGCCTGATTTGTCCGTGGTACTTAAGAGTCCGGTTGATTATAGCAAGGAAAAGGTTCAGGCCTTTTTAAAGCGGAAGTGGTTGTGGCTGGAAAAGCAACTAACATTTTTTAAAAAATTTCAAAACAATAACGGCCAAAAAGAATATATTTCGGGAGAGAGTTTTTTATATCTCGGTCGGCAGTATAAATTGATAGTGAGGAAAGCAAAAAAAAGACAAGTAAAACTTGATCATGGCAAGTTGATACTTTGGACTGACCTGGACACGCGTGATGGCAAAATTAACCAAAGAATTTTGAAAAATTGGTATAAAGAACGAGCCGAGTTAATCTTTAAATCAAGATATAAAGAGGTTTTGAAAGGTTTTGATGTGAAAGAGGCACCAGTGTTAGTTATTAAAAAAATGGATAAGCGCTGGGGAAGTTTTGTCTCAAATAGAAAAATTATTTTGAATTCAAAATTAATTCACGCACCAAAGTATTGTATTGACTACGTGATAACACATGAGTTGTGTCATTTGGTGAGAAAAAAGCATGATGCAAGGTTTTTTAGATTGTTAGAGTTCAAGGTTCCGAATTGGGAGAAAGTGAAGGAGAAGTTGGAGTTTCAATTGCTGTCTAAGGGAGGGTTGTGACAATAGTTAGCAAATATTATAATAATAAAAGTAATTTATATTATAATATAGATTAAATTAAAAATAAAAATTATGACAAGGAGAAAAACTGGGGATAAAAACACACGTAAAGTATTCAAAAGCGGATCTAGTTACGCTGTAACAATTCCGTTGGAAATAATTAAAGAACTAAAAATTAAAAAAGGGCAGAAATTGGTTGTTAAGAA
>CAZTIC010000038.1:0-11403 GCA_964613625.1 uncultured Gammaproteobacteria bacterium
CTCCCTGCAGGATTCGAACCCGCAACCTTCTGGTCCGAAGCCAGACGCTCTATCCAGTTGAGCTAAGGGAGCTAATTCGGATTATAAAAAACTCCCTTGAGGAGTTCAAAATTATATTATCATAAACATATTAATTAATCAAGACATGTTTATTTCTTATTTAATGTCAAATAATAATTATATTTATCTTTATATATTTTTTTTATTTTTAATCCTGCTTTTTTTGATATTTTTTTCAATTGCCTTTTAGTAAACGCATGATAATATCTTTTGCTTGTTATCTCTCCTTTACTATTTTTCCAGTCAAACAAAACATCACCAAAATCCATCTTATTCTTACCAATTATTTTTAGAAATAAAAATTTAAAAATTTGCTTTTTAAATTTCTTTTTTTTATTTATCAAATTATCACTCCAAAGATTCCAAACAGACAAAACAATTTCTCCTCCTGGTTTTATTTTGTTCTTTAACTGCTTTATAGCTTGAATTTGCAAATCTTTTCCTGGAAGATGATGCAAAACTGCTATACAAAAAACATAATCAAAATTTACCTCAGGAATATCACCAAGATTCAAAATATCTCCTTTAGCAAATTTTCTTTCACCTCCACCTTTGTTCTTATTAATTTCTTCTGCGTTATCCAAAATCTCCCTACAGCTGTCTACTCCATAATAATCTATTTCTTTATTCTCCAGCGCCTGTAACAATTTACCACTACCACAACCAACATCCAAAATCTTATCACCGTTTTTTATTTTTTTAGTTAATTCCTCAAGTTCTGGCCAAATCTTCTTTTTTCTAGTTTCACTATAATGTCCCGCAATTTCAGAATAATTACGTTTCACAATCTCAAGTATTTCATTTTGTGTTTTTTTGTTCATAAAATTATTAATTTATCATCTATTTACTGTTTAACATTTTTTTCTAAAAAAATAAAGGGTAGAGTCCACAATTTGAACCCACCCTTTTAATTAAATTTTTGAAAAAATTTACTTTTTCCACCACCTGAAATCTCCATATGGAGTTTCCAGACTCAAAGTATTTTTCTTTTTGTTGGATTTAGTGCATTTCCCTAGGCAATAACATTTAATATTAGTGTCAGCTGACACTTCTTCCAATGCTTTTTCGAGAATACCACCTTCAGGTGAGCCAATCACATCTACTCCTATGCCACAGTTAAAATCTTCGAACATCTCTCGCCACTGCACTTTTCCTTCTTTTCGGATAAGTTGGAATATCCCCGGAGGAGTAGGCATTCTTTTGCAATAATGAATATGCTCTCCTAGTCGAAGTAGCTTTGTTCCACCGCCACCTGTGTTCATTGTCATGCCATGAAGGAAGTGTAAAGAGTTGCTTGCTTTCAGTTTGTCTATGATTAACTTAAAAACAATTGGCCATTGCCTTGTAGGGGAAAGAATAGCTTTACCAACAGTCAAACCATCAAGTTCTTCTGCTGTGTCTACAACCTTGTATCTTCCTTGATACATTTTTTTTGGATGACATAAATACGGATATTGAAATGCGTATTCAGAGTGTAGCAAGACATTCCCTGCAAGTGTAAGCCCATTGGCCTGAATTCCAGAATTTTCTTCATCCTCCCAAACAGCTTGCCCATTACTGGCAAGACCAAAAATTTCATCACCATCCTGAATTTCACCTTTTATTACTTCTTCTTCCTTCCCTCGTGCCATAACAGCCAAGTTTAAAACATTTGAATTTATCTGTACCGGTAAATCAGCTGTTTCTCCTCCGGAAAAATCATTCAAAATCCCAAAACGATCGTATAGGCTTCTAAGTTTTGCGAATCCTTTTTCAAGTTGACACATGATTAATGCTTTATCGACGTTAAAACCATTTATATCAATTGTGTCAGCAAAAACAATATGGAAGAGAAGTCCGGAAGCCCCAGCGTCTCCAGCTGCCATTCCCAATCCATCAAAAGCATCTCCTTCTAGGATGCTTGCATCACCTGTTTCAAGATAATAAATATATCGATAAACAGGCTTGCTACCACTTCCGTCCATTTTTAAAGTATATACCAAGCCAGGCGAAAGCGGATCACGTTTTATAATACAAAATGCAAAAGGAAAATCACTTACAAGTTTTTCACCAAATATTTTTTCAGCATCTTCCTTCTGAGTAGAAATACCAAGTGCGTCGTATTGTAAGTCGTATTGTAATTTACCCGTCATGGCTACCTCCTTATTCTCAGTTATTGTTTTTAGATTTTATAAAATAAAAAGAACGAACCAAAATTAGTTCCTCCTTGTTTCTTTCTTTATTTAATCCTAATTTAAAAATTCTTTTTAGTCAAATAAAAATCCCCGTTGATTCCTCCTTATCAACGGGGTGTAAATTTTATTAATATTTTGTCTATGCTACAAATTTATAAAGCTTTGCAGAAGGTTTGACAGAAAGGTCGGGTGTGTTAGCAAAATATTCTTGAGTATTCTGCAAAAATTTCATCCAAGGAGAAACTTGACGTTTACGCCAACTCCAAGGAGTGTAGGCCCATTGCCAAGTAAGACAAGAACGAACAACGTGCGGCATAAGAGCAAAATGACGACCATCAATTGAACAAAGCGAGCACATTCCACCGCTTGGATTAAAGGGATATTGCATCGTCGTTTTCATATTATCATCGGCGTAGTGTATTGGTGAAAGCTTAAGACTCAACACCTGATTCAAAATATCTTTATCAGGAAAATGAAGTCTGCCTTCGCCGTTAGCTACCCAAATACCAAGCGTGCTTCCTTCCATTCCTTGGGTAAAAATACACGGACTTTCATTAACATTCGCGGCGACAAATCTCGATTCAAATTTGTGAGAATCTCCCCAAATAAAACGAGGTTGTTTTGGCCAAGGAATATCTGGCCAAGGAACAACACCAATTTGAGGTGCTACTTGAGCTCCATTACATTCATAATATCCAAGAGTGTCTGGTCTAACAATAAAATTTTCAAGCTCCTTTTTTGATCTCGGATGATTAAGCATCTCGCTTCCCCAACCAACTCCAGCACCAGGAATATCTCCATCGCTAAAACCACCAACAAATGCCACCATCCGAAGAATCTCAAGGGATACTTTGCCATTTTTAAGATCATTCATGTTGATATCCAATGGCTCTAATCCGGCCATATGAAACGCATTTGCCATTTCACGATCAGTATTACTGCCTCTAGTACGAAGGATTCCAATTCTCGGACGATTTTTTGCATTTACAACACTTAAAGGAGTTTTATGTACTCCGAAGTTAATCTTGAACTTCATACCTGGCCGATCATAAACCGCTTTTCTTTCTGTTTCCGCTATTTCAGGATCTGCTTTTGCGCCCTCAAATTTAAAACCGGTTATTTCCCAGATATCGCGTAGTACCAACATACTCTTTTTAAGCACTGCTTTGCCGTTAACATGTACCGCGACATCCTTTCTCTTGCTTGTCTTACCAAGGTTAAAAAGCCAAGCATTTAGGCTATACTTCATGGCGACTTCTCTAATTTCGACTTCCCTTTGAGGCATGCATTCAAAAACATACCCAGCCTCCTGATTGAATAATGTTTTCAGGGCTGTAATATTTCTGTTGTTATGAGCCTGAAAATTTAGATTAATACCACAGTTGCCGGCGAAAGCCATTTCTAAAACAGTTTGAATAATACCACCATCGCTTTTGTCATGGTAAGCCATAATTAAATCTTTTTCGATCAGCTCTTGAACAAAAAAGAGTGTATTAAGAAACATTTCTTCGTCATCAATATCGGGCGCAGTAGTACCAAGCATGTCAAAAACACGCCCCAACACTGAACCACCCATACGAGTTTTTCCTTTAGCAATATCGAGATACATAAGTCGAGAATACCCAGGACGCTTAATGTCCGGGGTGACCTTTACGGTAATGTCGTTCATTGGAACATAGGCTGATGCAATAAAAGTGCCCGGAGATACAATCTTGTTGATCAGACTCTTAATTTTAGCTTCCACAGCCATATTTAAAGAATCTTTTCCTGAGTTAATTCGTATACCAAGCTTTTTAACAAGCTCGGTAGCCTTTTCTACACCATTATAGAGTCTAACGCCCTCACCAGGAATTTTGACCGCCCACATCCAATTGCCACAAATGTTTATTTCTTCAATACTCGTAAACTTTGCACCAACCAGATTAAGTAACATTTCAGCAATACTCATACGAACCATTGCGCCTGGATCAATAAGTCCGATAATTGGTTGTTCACCGATTGAAATAGCAGCGCCAGTTTTCTGAAGCATACTATTGGCAACTACTCCAAAATCAGCTAAAGGTAATTGACATGGTCCGACCATTTGCTGTTGAGCGATTTGCCCGGATACACTACGGTCAACCTTGTTAATCATCGTACGTTTTGATGCTACATCAATTAAACGCATTGTTCTATCGAGCGCATCCATTACCGATAAATTAATAGGAGGATTAAAGGGTTTTCCGATTAAATTTACACTCTCAAAAACTTTGGTATCTTGAGGGACTCCTTTGCCAAGCAATTCTTCCATGTGAAATTTTACAGGCGTTGAACCATCTCGTTCGTCGTAAAGAGTAAAAATCCCATCGCCAGTTACATTCCCAATTTCTTGTACCGGACAATCTTCACGTTCGCATATCTGTTTAAAAATTTCAGCATTTTCCGGTCGAATAAGCACCACGATGACTTCTTGACATTCGTTTGTCCAATATACCAATTGGCTCATTGATTTATCGCCCATTGGAATTGTGGATAGATTAACCGTGCCTCCAGCCGGATACAAGGATTCCGGAACGCAATTAGACGCACCTCCAGCCCCTGAATCATGAAATTTTTCAGCTGGATTCAAAAATCCAAGTTCAACACAGGCTCGAACTACATTGATGCCAAGCTTTTCCATGATCGCATCGCCACGCTGTATACCAGCCAAATCAAACAATAGTTCTGTCTTTTTCTTTTTAATCTCATCTGAACTTCTTGCTGATCCCCCAACGCCAACCGGGTGAGAATCTCCCCCAAAACGAAATACCGACATCCCTTTTTCAGCTGCTCTGCCTTCGATGAATTCCTCGTCCATCTGGCCAATACCGGCAGTAAACATAATAGTTTTTCGATAACCAGACCAAAAATCTATTTCCTTTCCGTCAATTTTAGCCTTAAGCATCATTTCATGAGAACGAGTAGCTCCGCATATTACTGATTCACCGATTTTGTTACCATAATCGAATGATCCAGTATGCGCTCCCCAGAGAATATCCAAAGATGTTTCAATACCTTTAGGGTCAGGTCCGTACTTGATTTCCCAAGGAAGATCGTATCCAGGGATAAAAAGATAACCAACCATAAAGGCAGTTGTGCCAGCAATAATCAGTCCACCTCTTCCAGTCGCAAGATTATCTCGAACCCTTCCACCAGTTCCTGTTTCAGATCCAGGTACAGAATTAACGGTTGTTGGGTAATTATGAGTTTCACCATTAAAAGTAAAGCAATACCTTATTCTTTTAACGATATAAGGTGAAGGCCCAAGCGGATTTGCTGGACGCAAAGCCAAAGTGTCAAAACCTTTAATAACCGAACTATTGTCATGAAAGTGAGAAATGCTGTTTCCAGGATTTACATCGACAGTAGATCTGATCATTTCCATTGGCGTGTATGGCATTAACGTGCCGTCAATCTTTTGACGAGCGTTGAAGTGTGGATGATTACTGTGCTCTGATATTCCTTGTGCGCACTGAAAAAGAAAAACATTAGAAGGATTCATTTGATGCTTAATGCAATAATCATATATATGCCGAAGTTGCATTTCTCCAAGATTTGCACCAAGATCAACGCTTGCCTGAGCAAGGACAGAATATCCTTTGCCTAAAATATTTATAATGACAGTTTTTTCGGGAATTACATTAGTGTCAAAAGATGTCAGCTGGTCAGGATATACTTCTTCAGTCATAAAATCATGCAAAACGCGATTAACTTTGTTTTGCGTGTCTTCATCTGGTTTTATGTCGTCAATAAATGTAAACTTATGACGACGAATTCTCTCTAATCTTGTGATTGTTTTTAATCCAGAAGATTGACAAACGGCTATTATTCTTGTTGACCACGGCGACACCCTGGAAAGTTTTGTTCCAGTTGGAATAATAAAATCTTGAACATTAAAAAACGATTTTTGTCCAAATCCTTCAGGCTCATAAGACACCGAAAGAATGTTTTGTAACACTGCTTGTTCGGGCATAGTTAAGAGACGCGTAGAGTCTACAAGAAACTGAAATTCAGTTTTAATTGCTTCAACTCCTGAAAAAATTGCCTTTGCTTTACTTAGCAATCTTTTCTCTTCGGACTCGGTCAAAGCTGATGATCGGTAAAAATCAATCAGTTTTTTATTAGAAAATGTCATTCTTCTCACCTCTCTTTCATTTAGATAAAATTTTTACAATCTTTTTTCTCACAATTTGTCCGCTATCCAAAGTAAATTCTTCATCAACAACTTTAAGTCTACCTTCAGCAAAAAGCTGAATGCATTTAGGATACAATTCCCATTCGTTTTCGAGACCCTTTTTCTTTATGTCATCAATGGTCTCTCCTGGAAGAATAGCATAGGGCATCTGTCCGATAATCGGACCGGAGTCTTCTCCGTAATCGATAAAATGCACAGTACACCCACCGACTTTACATCCATAACGAAAAGTGTCGCCATAACCATCGGTTCCAGGAAAAGCAGGGAGAAGTGCCGGATGGATATTCATAATACGATATTTTTCCGGATCAACGTTAACTCTGTCGATAAAATACGGAGTAAGATTTCGCATGAAACCGGCTAAAACCAAAAGATCGATGTTAAATTCTTTCATTTTTTCAAGAAGCTTAGCTTCAGCAATTGCCCGTGTTTCCAAAAATACACGAACCTTATAGGCATCGGTCGATCTGTCTTTCATGTCAAATATTCTTTGTTTGTCAGTTACATCTCTTAAATCAAAGTCATTAGGAAGTCTTCCTTTTCCCTCATGATACTCAGCAATTATTTTAGAATAAGGTACTATAAAAGTTGAAATACCTTTCTCATTTGCGAATTGCAATCCTTTCGCAATTTTATCAGAGCCAACAAAAACAACTTCACCATTTATTACTCCTTCTTCGCAGGCATTAATAGTCGCTTCGTTATTGCTTCCGCCTCCCGAAATGAAAGCGCCAATTCTGATTTTTTTATCCATTTCCTGTCTCCCTTTAATTAATGATTAACTTCATTCTTTCTACTATATACATTTTCAGATTAAAATCTGTTAAAACAGTTAATAAATTGTCAACGAACTATATAAAAAAACTAACCAAAGGTTTCTCCTTGGGTTAGTTTTTATATTTATATACTAGCTATTTATTATCTTTTAGTCAACTTGTTTTTTCTTTTGCAACCACGTATTTTATAAGGTCGTAATCTATCTTTTCATCCAATTCTTCAAAGATAGGCCTTAACTTTTCTAGTCCTACTTTTTTTATAGCTTTTCTAATTTTTTCTTGTGTCCTCTTATCTACTAATTTGTCTATATCTTTAATTAGTTTCTTTTCAATTAAAAAAGCAATATGTCCTGAAACTGTATTTTCTGACAAATCTCTCTCCTTAGATATCTCCTTATTACTCAAACCTTTGTTGTATAGCTCCAGAGTTTCAAGCTGAGTTAATTTTGTACTCAAAGGTGAATTTTTATCTACTGGCCTGACATCAAAAATTTTTTTTGTTTTATATTTTGATTTTCCAGATTTTGATACTGGTCGTACTCTAACACTTTTATACCTGTGTCCCCCAGTTGAATTTGAATTAGTACAATTATCACATTTATTACAAACAGTTGACAGATCATCATTAAAATAATCCAAAATATATTTTTGCCTACAATCAAAATTATAAATATAGTCTTCCATCTTATCCAGCTTCTCATAGGCGCCCTTAAGTTTGGCTTTCATAGCAGAAAAATCTATATTTACATCACTTGTATTCACGCGTTTTAAAACATTTATTTCAGTACCCTTGAATGGAGGTTCGTACTCCAAAACTCCTTCTTCGGACATTTTTTTAATTGTTCGAGACAAAGTATCTTTTTTGACATCAATAATACTAGCAACATCTTCCATATTAAACTGCCAACCCTCTGTCATTTCTTTTTCGTGTCTAGCAAACAATTTATCCAAAACTTCATGTTGTTTTTTTGATCTTGCACTAATTTTTTGTTTAGCCTCTTCAAAGGTTCCTGTTAGCTTCATAAAAGCATTGCTGATCTTGTCATTTGGCCTGGAAATATATCCTTCTTTTTCTAATAATTTCAAAGACGTTCCAATAGCCATGTCTGGTATCTTTTCTGAAAGCATTTTAGACAGATCAGCGTACGTAACTAAAACCGTATCAGAATCATAGTCTTGTAAAATCTCATAAATCTCCAAAACAACTTCTGGTGGAGGATTGTCTCCTTTTATAAAAAACTCTCGTAAATATCTATCACGGGGATGATAGAGAAGTAAACAAAAACTTTCCTTACCATCACGACCAGCACGACCCGCTTCTTGATAGTAAGCCTCAATATTTCCAGGCATATCATAATGAATTACAAACCTAATATCACGCTTATCAATACCAAGCCCAAAAGCATTAGTAGCAACTATAACCCTGAATTTATTATTCATAAAATTCTCCTGCACCCACTTCCTGTCTTCTGCCTGCATTCCAGCGTGATAAACAACAGCTTCTACGTCTCGTTCAACCAAATATTGAGCCACTTTGTCAGCATTAGCTCTCGTGCCGGTATAAATTATACCAGCTCCACCCGGAACACTTCCGACTGCCTCTAATATCACTTGTATCTTTTGAGATTCTGTTGCTTGCACAACTCCAAACTGTAGATTAGGTCGAGCAAAACCAGTTATAACTAGATCATAATCATTGCCAAAATTTAATTGTCTAGCAATATCTTCTCTCACCTCTTTTGTAGCAGTAGCGGTCAAGGCTACAACTGTGGGATTGCCAAAAAATTCAATTGCACTCTTTAGCTTCATATAGCTAGGACGAAAATCATGCCCCCATTGACTAATACAATGAGCTTCATCTATAGCAAAAAGGCTAATCTCAATTTCTTTCATTACCGCCATAAATTCCTGGCTATAAAATCTTTCCGGAGCTATATATAATATTTTATAATATCCTCTTTTTACCGCTTGTAATCTCTCTTGCGTTTCTGCTGGTGTAATAGAAGAATTAATAAAAGTAGCTGGAATCCCAATATCTGTAAGCCCATCAACTTGATCTTTCATGAGAGCAATCAAAGGAGAAATAACAATAGTTACACCATCAAAAACCAAACTAGGTAATTGATATATCAAAGACTTACCACCACCAGTAGGCATGATAACTAGAGTATTTTTACCATCCAAAATATTATCAATAGCCTTTTCTTGACCAGGTCGAAACTTAAAAAATCCGTAATGGATTTTCAAAAGTTCCGTAAGTTGTTGCTTTTTTTTCTGTTTTTGCATGATTTCATTCTAACATACTATTTTATAATGCAATAATATTCTAGAAGCTTGGCTTCCTATAGGAAGCCAAGCTTCTTTTATTATATATATTTATTCTAAAATATATTCTTTTAGCTCCACTGAATCCCCAATCACAACACCTGTTAACTCTTTATATTCCTGAATATTTTCGAACTCTTTCAATATTAAATTTTTATCACTCATAGTTCCTCTTCTTAAATCCAAATAATCTTGATAGCTACTCCATTTCCAATCTTTCACTTTGCAAATTTTATGTATTTCAGGATTACCATTTATGTAGCAGGAGAGTTTTATTAGTTTATGAATAGATTTTACTGGCACTGCCTTAAACCTATCTTGAAATAACGATCCTAAACGATTGTTTTTATAGTTGAAATATTTTATATATCCATCACCTATTCTTTTCATGAAATCAGACACTCCATTTTCAACATCTTGTAATAATAAAAAATGATAATAATTTTTATTTAAACAATATGCAATAAAATTGACGAGCGAAGACATCCGACGTCTTTTAGAGACGTCGGATGTCTTTTTTTGCTTTAACACATTATAAATACTACCAACTGGTTCAATTTGATTAAACTCCCTCATACTAACAATAAATCTAACAAAATCCTTATCATCCAAAAATATATCTCGCTTATCTACGCCACGATTAAATATATGATAATAATTTCCATTTTGAAAATTTATTTTTCGCATTTAATTGACTAATTACATATTATTAGTTAACTTTAATATAGCAAATTATAAAAATATAAAATATAACGATCTTTGAAAAAAAGGAGGCTATAATGCTAGATCTAAATGGAATAAAATTGGAAAATCCGTATATCATTGCCTCTGGTCCGCTAAAATACGGAAGAGGCTATCACTTTTATGAAAACCCTGTAAACTTTTTTTTAATAACATTAGGACTTATCGATCCAAGTCTTTGGGGAGCTACGACAACCAAGACCATTACATTACCAAAAAGAGCTGGTAACTACAGATGGTGGAAACCATGGAGGGTTATAAAAAAAATTCCAGGAGGGTACGCTAATAGATTTGGATGGAATAACTGTGGCATAGATATATTTAGTAAACAAATTTTCTCCGAAGTTAAATCCAAAAAAATTATTGTATCAATCGGTGCCCTAAACAGCCCAGATGAATTTATTGAAATTATTTTAAAATTAAACAAATTGTCAGGCATCTTAGCGGTAGAATTAAATATCTCATGCCCACATGTTGAAATATTATTCAGAAATGATTTGAACCTCTTAAAATCATCGCTTGAGATGGCCAAAATAATGAGCATACATCCGCTCATAGTAAAATTAGGTCCTACAGACAATCCTATAAAAAAAGCGATAATCGCTGAAGAATGCGGAATTAATGCTATTTCTGGTATTAACACCGAACTCAGTTACATTCCAGGCTTTGGCGATTGCGGTATATCTGGTCCAGTCATAAAAAAAACAGCTCTTAAAGTGATTGCAGACATAACAAACAAGGTCAGTATTCCCGTAATCGGAGGTGGCGGAATAATGAATGACAATGACGCTCAAGATTTTTTTTCTGCTGGTGCAAAAGCAGTGGCCGTTTCTAGTCTTTTCTTCCATCCGATAAAACTCATAAAATTCCAAAGTCAAATTTAAAAACATAAACAAAGCCGCCAGCTTTAAAACTGGCGGCCTTTTTTTCTAATTTTCTACTTACTACCCACTACAAACTAAATCCTAAATCCCCCTCAACTTAATAGCCTTCAATATCCTCTCAGTAGCCAAAATATACGCTGCAGTTCTCATGTCAACGCTATACTTCTCTTTGTACTCCCACACTCTTTCAGTTGATTTATTTATTCTTTCTTTGAGTCTCTTTTGTACTT
>CAZTIC010000039.1:0-11092 GCA_964613625.1 uncultured Gammaproteobacteria bacterium
TTTAAAACAACTTTTTAATGATAGCCAAAGATATAGAAAAACAATTAAAAAAGATTAAGCAGGAAGTTTTGGTTTGTCGAAAGTGTTCTTTGTATGAGAACAGGATTTACCCGGTTATTGGCGAAGGAAATCATCAAGCTAAAATAGTATTTATTGGTGAAGCTCCTGGTTTTTCAGAAGCAAAAACTGGTCATCCTTTTTGCGGACCATCTGGGAAAATATTGGATGAGCTTTTAGATTCTATTGGCATTAAGAGACAAGATGTTTATATTACCAATCTTTTGAAAGATAGGCTGCCAAATAATCGTGATCCTGAAATGGAGGAAATTAAAGCCTGTTATCCGTATTTAAAAAAACAAATTGAGGTTATAAAACCTGGGGTTATCTGTCTTTTGGGCCGACATTCTACGCGGTTTTTAATGGAAAAATTTGGTTTAGAAAAAGAAATTCAGCCAATTAGCAAAATTCACGGTCAAGTATTTCAGAGTAATAAACTGCTTGGAGGAGTAAAGATTATTCCTCTTTATCATCCAGCTGTATCAGTTTATAATGTCAATATGAAAAGTACTTTAATGGAGGATTTTCAGATTTTGAAAAAAATTAAACAAGAAACAAATAATTATAAAAAAATTGAATAGAAAACATGTTAATCAAAATTTTAGGAGCTGAATCTTTTTTTTGGGGGGGGGTGAGGGGGTTTTGTTGTTTTATTAAAACTGGCAATAATTTTTGTTTGATAGTTCATAAATAGTTTCAGGGTTTTTAATTTGTCTAAATTAATTTTAATAGTAGGGAAAGCAAAAAAATGATTTAATTGAGAGAGCTGTACAAAATTAAAATTTTTTAATCCCGTTCTATTTAAAACGGGATTTTTTATTTTCATAATATAATTTTGGTTCTAACATAGTCTGTCTCTCCGAGTAAGATAAGAGAAGCGGGGTTCAAAACTCTGTTTTTTTTTTTATTTAAGCGGAAATCCGAGTGTTCTAAAATTTTAAATTCAAAAGTAATCAAAGAATAATTATATTTTTAAAATATTGCTTTTTAAGGTATAATTAAATAATTATGGATAAATAAAGCGATGTCATTTAATTTTTGGGATAAGCCCAAAAAAGTTATATTAGACGGCTCGTTATTTTTGTCTATATTATAAATTAATTAAAATTTATGATTAATTCTAAAAAAATTGGCCAGCTTAATCAAGAGATTGCTGAGCTTTTAAAGTTAAAAGTAAAGCGCCCTTGGGGTTATTTTAGACAGTTTTGTCAAAATACGTCTGTAACCGTTAAAATTATTATTGTTAATCCGCAAGAGCAGCTTAGTCTCCAGAGCCATAAGCAGCGTTCGGAGTTTTGGCGCGTAATTTCCGGCAGCGGGAAAGCGGTAATCGATAATCGGGTGCAAGAGATTGCAAACGGTGATGAGCTGATAGTGCCTATCGGTATCAAGCATCGTTTAATTGCTAACCTTGATGGTTTAGAAATCTTAGAAATAGCGTTTGGCAAATTTAAAGAAGATGATATCATTCGCTATGAAGATAAATATGGACGAATTTAACCTTTATGTTTAAATTACAGCGTCATAAATCTGGACCGATCCTTCGTCCAGATAATAATTTAATTTGGGAACGGGGTGGTGTTTTCAATCCCGGTATCGCTAAAGTCGGGGAAGAAATATATATGCTTTATCGTGCTGTTGGCGAGAGAAAAGCTTATATTTCTCATTTTGGTTTAGCTAAGAGTCGCGATGGCATTAATTTTACGCGCGTTTCAAAAGAACCGGTTTTTGGACCGAAGGAATTTTTTGATAAATGGGCGACAGAAGATCCGCGTATCACAAAGATTGATAATGATTATTATATTACTTATGTCGCGGTCGCGCAGCGTATCATGAATAATGGTCGATCAATCGACCGTTTCCTGCCACTCGAAACTTCGACGGCTCTTCTTAAAACCCGTGATTTTTTAACTTATAAAAATTTAGGCGTTATCTCGCCTCCTAATTCCGACAACAAAGATATTGTTTTGTTTCCACGTAAGATAAATGGTCGCTACTTCATGCTTCATCGGCCAAATCGTTGGGCTAAAGAGTGGTTCAATGGGCCATACGAAAAATATATCAATGAAGGTTTGCCTTGCGATGTAAAAGATTTGCCAGATACCCCCAGTATTTGGATCGCTTCGTCGGAAGATCTTAGTAATTGGGTTGATCATCGTCTCCTAATTAGTCCGTCACATTCTTCTGACGCCAAAATCGGTCCGGGCTTACCACCCATTGAAACGTCGGACGGCTGGTTGGTAATCTATCATCATGTGAAAAAGGAGACTGAGTTGAATAAACCGATTTATTCCGTACGTGTTGCTTTATTTGACCTTAACGATCCGACTCGTCTTATTGCTAAGTTGCCTTATGATATTTTATCCCCAGAAACATTATATGAGACGGAAAACTGTTCCGGCATTGTCTTTCCGACCGGCGGTTTTGTATCGAAAGATACTCTCTATGTCTATTATGGAGCGTCTGACCGCTATGTTTGTTTGTCTACCGGATCGTTGAAAGAACTTTTATCCGAATTCAAACAAGCGGCTATTGTAGAAAAAGAATTAACTCTTAAAATACAATCTTCTAATAAAATAGGGATCGTTTTTTTAGCGACCTATCCGCCGCGGGAATGTGGTATCGCCACTTTTACGGACGATCTGATTAATAATTTCGACCAGCTGTTTGCTACTAGCGAAAAAGCTAAAGTTGTGGCCATGAATCCGGATTTATTACAGACTTATGACTATCCTAAAAAAGTTATTCTTCAGATTTCGGAAAATAAGTCGGTCGATTATTTAGTCGCCGCCAAGAAATTAAATAAGATGTCGGAAGTCGAATTGGTGTCTATTCAGCATGAGTTCGGTATTTTTGGAGCGGATTATGGTAAGAATATCCTGATTTTTTTGGCGGAACTAAAGAAACCCGTTGCCGTTACTTTTCATTCGGTTTTGTCTAATCCGAACGCGATGGTAAAAGAGGTTGTTAAAAAGATAGCTAGTTACGCTGATCGTTTGATTGTCATGACCAATATGTCGAAGAAGCTACTCGAAACGGTTTACGGCGTGTCATCGGAAAAGATTAAGATTATTCCGCATGGTCTACACTCTATACCTTATACTGATGGGTCAGTCGCTAAGCAGGCTCTTGGTTTTACCGGTCAGAAAGTATTATCGACTTTCGGATTATTAAGCCGCGATAAGGGAATTGAAAACGCTATTGCCGCTCTTCCGCGGCTGATTGCTGCCGATCCGACTATCATTTTTCTGGTTATCGGAGCAACTCATCCGGTAGTTTTGCGACAGGAAGGAGAGGTATATCGCAATCAGTTGATTGCTCAGGCGATACGGTTAGGCGTGTCTGACCATGTAATTTTTTATAATGAGTATTTGGAAATCGATAAATTATTAAAATTTTTGCAAGCGACTGATATTTATTTAGCGTTGTCACAGAATCCGGATCAGGCCGTATCGGGAACGCTGACTTATGCTCTGGGTACTGGTCGGCCAATAATTTCTACGCCCTTTAAGCAGGCGCAGGAAATAATTACCCCAGAAGTGGGCGTGCTACTGGCCGGTTTTCAAGATAGTGCTGGTATCGGACGTGTGGTTTTAAATTTATTTAGTAAGCCGGAGCGCTTAGCTGAAATGGGCCGGACAGCTTATTTTAGGACGCGTGGCATGACCTGGCCTAATGTCGCTCTTGCTTATATGCGTGAATTTATAGAAATAGCACCGAAATTAGCTGAAAAAGAAAAAAATTTGCCGATTATTAAGCTAGGGCATCTTTCTCGCCTGACGGACGACTTTGGTATTTATCAGTTCGCGATTTTAGATCAGCCGGATCCACAATGGGGATATACGCTTGATGATAACGCTCGCGCTTTGATCGTGGTTTGTTGGCATGAAGAGCTTCAAGGTAGTACTATCACAAAGAAGTTAGCAAATATTTATTTGAGTTTTTTGGAGTTGGCGTCCAATAGCCAAGGGAAATTTTTTAATTATTTTACTACGGATCGCCAAGCGGATAGTCGTCGTAATCAAGAAGAAAATTTAGAAGATTCCGAATCCCGTACTTTGTGGGCTCTGGCGGTTGCTTCATTTAGTAAATTACCGGCGGAGTTAAAAAAACGCGCCCGTGCTCTGTTAAATAGACAATGGGATAAATATGGCCTAGTGACTTCGCCTCGCGCCGTCGCTTTCCATATCAAGGCACTCGCGATTTGGCAGGTCGCTGAACCAAATAAAAAAATAATTACACAGCTAACTAGCTATGCTGATTTTCTTCTGACTTTGTTTAATAGTGATTCCGCCGATGATTGGCAATGGTTTGAGCAATCGTTATCTTATTCCAACGCCGTTTTGCCCGAAGCCCTATTGTTGGCATTTAAGGCGACTGGTCGGAAAGCCTATCGGATCGCCGGCAAAACCGCACTAGATTTCTTGATCAATCAGTCTTTCGAGGGTGATATTTGTGTGCCAGTCGGGCAGAGTGGTTGGTATCTCCGTGGTGGCGAAAAAAAACTTTATGATCAACAGCCCGAAGAGGTTTCAGCATTAGTCCATGCTCTTCGGACAATGTATGATTTAAGTGGTGATGCTTTTTATTTGGATAAAATGAATCAAGCCTTCAATTGGTTTCTGGGTAATAATCTGCTTAATCAAGTCATTTATTCCCAGTTTACTGGAGGTTGTTATGATGGATTAGGAGAGCGGCAGATTAATCTTAATCAGGGAGCAGAATCGACGATTTCTTATCTTTTGGCACGGCTAGTGATCGATTCGAAAAGGCATAATTAAAACAAAAATTTTATCTGTTTACAGCATAATATTTATTTAATTCAATTTGTGGCTTGTTATCCAAATTGTAATAATCATCCTAAAGAAGAAAGAGTTGGATGTGACACAGAAAGAGAACATTTTGATCTAAATATTTTAGTTGATCAAAAGATTGAAAAAATGAAAACCTGGTATTTTAGATGCAGAAAATTCAATTCGATTCGAACATCAGACATGAAAATAGGTCGAAAGACCTATTTTTGTTAGGTAATAGTAGTTTTAATATTTTGACGATGATTTTACCAGTTTGATAAAAAGCCCATTTTCATTGACTTTTCTTAGCTCGAATTTTGGTTGGGTTATTATGTTTTTTTTGTGGTGTGCTATACTTGTATATAGAATTTATTTCAGATATGACTTTTAGAAACTGTCTCGCAATAGAGCGGTTTTTTATTGGAGTTTTTAATTATTATGATAAAGATAAATAAGAAAATATTACAAGGCCCGGTTTATAAGACATTGCTTGTTATGACCATGCCAATAATGTTTGCAAATATTTTACAGACGCTGTATCAATTAATCGATACTTTTTGGGTAGGTCGACTGGGAGCTGGGGCTGTAGCCGCCGTGAGTTTGTCTTTTCCAATTTTATTTCTATTAACCTCTTTTGTAATTGGCTTAACAATGGCTGGTACTATCTTAGTAGCTCAATATAATGGCGAGGGGGACCGTGACAAGGTCAACCTTATTTCTTCACAGAC
Organism: uncultured Gammaproteobacteria bacterium; assembly: GCA_964613625.1. GTDB lineage: Bacteria > Patescibacteriota > Patescibacteriia > Patescibacteriales > CAZTIC01 > CAZTIC01. The sequence goes on from CAZTIC010000039.1 coordinate 5,579, forward strand.
TTTATCAATTACTACTATTCTTTCTATTATTTTTGGTGCTCTAGGTTATATTTTATCTAATTTTTTGTTAGGGCTGCTAACCAGCGATGTGGTAGTGCTTTCACAAGCTACGTCCTATTTACAGGTATCCTTTTTAGCGTTGCCCTTTATGTTTATCTATTTTGTATTTCAGTCTAATATGCGTGGGGTAGGTAATATGAAGGTGCCAATGTATATTGTTTTGATAACAGTGGTAATAAATTTTGTTATTGATCCTTTATTTATGTACGGTTTTTGGTTTATTCCAGCGCTAGGTGTTTCAGGAGTAGCCTGGGCAACTTTTATGACCGAAGCTATAGCGGCAGCTATTGGTATTATTATATTATTGTCAGGTAGATTTGGTGTGAAGCTATGTTTGCGCGATTTGGCACTTAAAAAGATTTGGGTAAAAAATATTTTTAAGATAGGAATCCCATCCTCTTTAGAGCATTCTTCTCGCTCTCTAGAGTCTATAGTAATGATTGTAATTGTATCAGTATTAGGAACCATGGCTGTTGCTTCCTATGGCCTGGGTATGAGAATTTTTAGTTTTGCAATTATTCCAGCAGTTTCATTCTATCTTTCCACGTCCGCCCTAGTGGGTAATAATTTAGGCGCTAAACAATTTGATAGAGCAGCTAAATTCTCTTCAGCAGCTATCAAATCTAGTTTTTGGTTCTTAACAGGTTTGGGTGCGGTTTTCTTTATTTTTGCTGAGCCATTAGCAGCGGTTCTAATACCAGGTGAACAAGGGGTAATAGCCTCTACGGTTCAGTTTATTAGATTAATGGCATTTACTTTTGGTCTGTTAGGTATACAAATGGTTATTAACGGCACTTTAAAAGCATCAGGTAGAACAAAAATACCGATGATTTTAGCTTGGGTTCATACTCTAGGGTTAGCTGGGCTATCTTATATTTTAGCGATTCCACTATCTTTAGGGATATTTGGCGTTTGGTTGGCTTATCCAATTATGATGACTGTTTCATGGATTATAGCTGTTGTGGTGTATAAGAAGATAAATTGGCAGCGAGTAATTATTTATAAATCTTAAACAAAAATTGGTTATTTTTTTATTTATTGGATTATCGTTACCTGAGGCCATGATACTTAAAAAAGTGTCAAAGTGGCAATTATTAGCTTTGTTTTTTGGAATAGTTATTCTAGGTATTATTATCATTGGATATTCATTTAATATCATTTTATAATATCTTAATTTTAATATCGTTTATGACTTCGAGCAGATTAAAATATATCTAACAGTAAGTATGTTTGTATACCCCGAATCGGACCTGCCCGAAGTGCTACAACGTTGCAGGAGGACGTTCGCACTAATCTAGTAAATTTAGTATAATTAGATTGTTTTAATAATTAAAATATATGTGTGGAATAGTTGGCTATATTGGTAATAATAAGGCCCCAAAAATATTGATAGATAGTTTAAAAAAATTAGAATATCGTGGTTATGATAGCGCTGGAATATGTTGTCAGGAAAAAATTGGATTAACGTGTTTGAAAAGCAAGGGGAGGGTGGCCTCATTGGAAAAACAATTAAAATTTGAAGATCTAAATTCTAATTTGGGTATTGCCCATACTCGTTGGGCTACCCACGGTGAACCAAATATTGTTAATGCCCATCCTCATCTAGATTGCAATAAAGATATTGCGGTGGTCCATAATGGTATTATTGAAAACCATGCTAGCCTTAGGCAATTATTAGAAAAGGAAGGACATAAATTTGTTTCAGAGACAGATTCAGAGGTATTAGCTCATTTAATTGAAAGATTCTATAGAGGCAATTTAGAAAGAGCTTTAATAAAGGCTTTAGAGCTTGTTTCAGGTTCTTACGCAGTGGCAGCTATTAGTAAGAAAGAAAATAAGATTGTTTGTGCTCGTTTAAGCTCACCTTTAGTTTTAGGGATTGGCAAAAGAGAGATGTTTATAGCTTCGGATACCACGGCTTTAATAAAGCATACAAAAAAAGTGATTTATCTTAATGATAAGGAGATTGCGGTGCTTAATGCTGATGGTTATAAGATTAAAAAACTTAACGGAAAAGTAGTTGATCCTAAAATAGACGAAATAAAATGGAGTGCTGAGCAGATTGAGAAAAAAGGTTTTAAGCATTTTATGCTTAAGGAAATTTTTGAACAGCCAGAAAGTATTACCAATATAATTAGGGGTAGAATTAAGTCTGGCAAGATAAAGATTACTACAGATATCGATGTAAAGAATTTAGAAAGAATTATTATTACTGCCTGCGGGACTAGTTGGCACAGTGCTTTGATCGGCAAGCATTATTTAGAGACTTTAGCTGGCGTTTCAGTGGAAGTGGATTATGCTTCAGAATTTAGATATAGAGAGCCTATTATAAAGAAGAATGATTTAATGGTGGCTATTTCTCAATCTGGGGAAACGGCGGACACCTTAGCAGCCCTAAGAGAGGCTAAGGCTAGAGGGGCAGACACCTTGGCTATTATTAATGTAATTGGATCGACAATTTCTAGGGAAGTAGATAGTGGAATTTATCTTTATGCTGGTCCAGAGATTGGTGTGGCCAGCACTAAAGCTTTCAGTTCTCAAGTAGTTGCTTTATTAATTTTAGCTTTATATATACGTCAAGAAAAGGGATTGGTTTTAGATTTAGAATTATTGAAAGAGATTAATAATTTACCTAATAAAGTAGCTGAAGTTTTAAAAATAAAAACTGAAGTTAAAAAAATTGCCCAAAAATTTAAGAATTCTAAAAATTTTTTGTATTTAGGTCGTCAATTAAATTTTCCAGTGGCTCTGGAAGGAGCTTTGAAATTGAAAGAAATTTCTTATATTCATGCCGAAGGCTATCCAGCGGCAGAAATAAAACATGGACCGATTGCCTTGATAGATGAACGTATGCCGGTAGTATTTGTGGCCCCGAAAGATGGTTTATCTGACAAGATTATTTCTAATATGCAAGAAGTAAAGGCTAGAAAAGGCAGAATTATTGTTGTAACTGATAGCGTGAGTGCGGAAATTAAAAAAGTATCAGATTATGTCATTGTTGTACCTAAGGTGAAGCCAGAATTAAGTCCAGTTATTAACACAATTCCATTGCAATTGTTAGCTTATTATATAGCGGATATGAAAGGCCTAAGTGTGGATAAGCCTAGAAATTTAGCTAAATCAGTAACTGTTGAATAATATATTGTAAATATTGGCTGAATTGGAGAAAGATTAACAAATCGGGAGTTGATAAATGCAGCTTATCTAGGTTCATGGGCTTCTGAAAAATTTCGAAGTAAGTCTACTGCCGAAAGCGAGTATAAGATATTCATTTTGATTGGGTATTTTTTTTTGTATCATTTATAGGACTTCGAATTTAGCTGGATGTGATATAATTTAAACATAATTTAATTTATAATATATGAAAAAGTATAAATTTGATGCAGACTTAATAGAGGGTGTTATAATGTCTAGGCCAAATAGATTTATTATGATGGTTAAATTAGGCGGTAAAATAGTAGAATGTCATTGTCCGGTTACAGGTAAAATAGGAAATATAGAATTTAATAACATTTCTTGTCTTTTGTCAGAAAGTAATAATAAGTCTAGAAGAACTAAATATACAGTGGAAGCTATTTCCTTAGATAACCCGAGTAAGAAAAATAAATCTTGGGTTGGTATTAATCAGAATAAGATTAATAAGTATGTTGAATTTTTTCTTAAAAATGGGGGATTATATGATATTGTTGGCATTCCTGAGAAGGTCCAAAGGGAAGTAAAGTTATTAGATTCCCGTATAGATTTTTTAGTGGATGATATGTTTGTAGAGGTAAAAATGCCTTTGATAGCTTTTCCTGGAGGCCAGCAAAATAGTACATTATCTAAATTTAATTCTTTTGATCGATTGATAAAGCATTTTACAGATTTATCTTCTAATCCCAAAGCTGTTGTTTTGCTGTGTTTTTTATATAACGCTGATATTTTTTCTCCTCCTAAAACAAATCAATCCAATAATCGAGTCAGACAAGTGGCTGACAAGGCTATTAAAGATGGTGTCGCAATGTGGCAGGCTAACTTTTCTATTAATGAAAGCGGTGTTTGTCTCGTTAAACATTTTAAGCTAAGAATCTAAATTTTGACCTAATAAATCCGGGTTTTTTATATATGATAACTTTAGTTGTGGTATACTTATTATATAAATATTAATTAGATATTTGGCCATGTTTAAACAAATAAACATTGAAAAACTGTTAAAGAAGCTTGTTTTTGGCGGACTTTTATTTTTATTGGTTATTATTTTTTTTCAGAAGATTGAGTTCACAGCTATTGATTTGGGGCGACATTTAGAGAACGGAAAAATAGTTTGGCAGGATACAAGAGTTTTATTTAATAATTTTTATTCTTACACTGAAACTGAATTTCGTTTCATTAACCATCATTGGCTATCAGGAGTAATTTATTATGTGGTTTATTCAATCGGTAGTTTTAAATTATTATCTGTTTTGAATATTCTATTGATTCTAGGAGCTTTTTGTTTGGCTTTCAAATTAGCTAAGAAAAGAGCTTCTTTTTATTTAGTCTCATTGTTGTCGCTGCCAGTAATATTTTTATTAAGTGAACGAACTGAAATTAGACCAGAGATATTTAGTTATTTATTCTTGTTTCTAACCTGGTTTATTTTAGATAAAATTTCTGAAAAGAAAAATTATAAATTATTTTGGTGGTTAGTTCCACTTTTCTTTTTTTGGGTAAATATTCATATTTATTTTTTCTTAGGATTAATCTTGGTTGGGGCTAAGTCTGTAGCTGAGTTTTTGCCATTTTTTATTGAAAAGAAAGGAGATTTTAAAGCTAGATTTTTGGTTGGTTGGCAAAACAGTAAGGTCTGGATACTAAATTTTTTCTATTTAGTTGTTGTTTGTTTATTAAATCCTAATACTTTCAAAGGCCTTCTATATCCTTTTAATATTTTTAAAAATTATGGTTATGAGATAGCTGAAAATAAGTCGATTTTCTATTTAGAAAATTTAATGGTTAATTGCAATTTTTCTTTATTTAAAATTTTGTTGCTAGTTTTAGTTTTTAGTTGGATTGCCAGATTTTTTCTTAAAAAGAAGATTGATTGGTTTGAATTAATTATTTCCATTCTATTTATAATCATGGGATTATTTTCTTCTCGTAATATAGCCATTTTTGGTTTGGTGTCCCTGGTTATTATCAGTATTAATTCAGTAGAGATTTTTAAATACTTAAAGAAAAAAAGATATTTCTTAAAGATAGAAAAAATTAACTTTTCCAAAGAATTATTGCTAGTTGGACTAATTTTATTAATTTTAGGTAGTGCAATTTATTTATTGTCCGATGCTAGGCGAAATGGTAGTTTTTTAAATAATTCTTTAGGCTGGGATTTATATGAGAATAATGACGCTTCAATTAAATTTTTTCAGGAAAATAATTTAAATCGTCCAGAAGCCTATAGCAATGAGTTTTTTTCTGAAATATATAGACCGATCC
>CAZTIC010000040.1:0-3700 GCA_964613625.1 uncultured Gammaproteobacteria bacterium
GTAATTATGGTAAAATATGAGTATATTAATAAGTAAAAAATGCAGAAAAAATTATTTAAAAATAGCCAAAAAGGGTTTACTTTAATAGAGGTATTGGTAAGTACTACAATCATTGTAATGCTTACTGGTCTTTTTTTGGCAAATTATCATTCAGCTAATCAAAGATCAATATTGAATATATTCATTCAAGAAATGGCTAGCGATATACGCTTAATGCAGAATTATGGCTTGAGTTCTTTGGAGTATGAAGGTTCTGTTCCATTAGGCGGATGGGGTATTTATTTAAATAAAGTTAGTAATAATTATATTTTATTTGCTGATATTGACAATGACAAAGAATATAACCCCCCTGGTGAGATGTATAAAACAGTTAATTTCCCAGATGGTGTAATAGTTGAGGATATAATTGGGGACACTATGTCTGGTAAGAGTTCAATTAGTATAACATTTGTTCCTCCTAGACCAACTGTGAATATAGGTGATATTTTTAATAGCTACAATGATCTAGTGGTGATTTTAAAAGATGACAAAAATAATACAACTAAAAGTATTAACGTAAATTATTTTGGTTTAGTAGATGTACTGAGAAATTAATATGATAGAGATAATAAAAAATAAAAAAGCTTTTACTTTGCTAGAGGTAGTGATAGTTACCTTTATTATTTCCTTAGGTTTATTAGGTGTCTTTTCTTTGTTTTTACAAACAATTAAAGTTCAGAATGTTAACAAGAATGTACTAATAGCCTCTCAACTAGCTCAAGAGGGAATAGAAATTGTTAGAAATATAAGAGACGAGAATTGGGATATTATTGGCAATAACTTTGATGATAATTTACCAGACGGTAGATATGCTTATGATTATTTAAGAAATCGTGAATCTGTTGATGACGTAGATGATATAGACACAAATTTAAAAATAGACACCGATTTTTATTTAATCTATGGAAGTGAGTCATCTCCGTTTAATAGGATGATAGAAATAACTAATAATATTGATTATTTAGACATTGTCTGCACTGTTCAATGGGACGAAAGAGGAGACAAGAAACAATACGTTACTCAAGCTTTTTTATATGATTGGAGATAAGATAAAAAAACAAAAAGGATTTACTCTTTTGGAAATATTAATTTCTATTAGTATTTTTACTGCATCTATTCTTATGATTACCCAAATATTTTTGAAAATAAATGAGGGTCAAAGAAATATTATTGCAGCCCAAAATGTTCAGGAAAGTATGAAGTATGCTTTTGAAGTAATGTCAAAAGAAATAAGAAATCCGATCAGAGATACAGCTGGTACGTGTATAACTGCTGGAAGTGCTTATGAAGAAACTGGTAATGTGTCGCTTAAATTTTTAAATCAATTTGGTGAGTGTATCGAATACAAGAGAGAAAATGATGGCGGTGTTTATAGACTTGTAATAGTTCGTGATTTAAGTGGCAGTGTATTTGTTACACCTGACGACATAGAGGTTTCCAATCTTTATTTCGATGTAAATAACACTAATCAAGAAAGAGTTACAATGCTTATCGATGTAAATGCAATAGGCAAAGAAATAGATGTGCAAAAAATGAAAATTCAAACTACAATATCTGCTAGACTTTATGATTAAAATATTAAAAAAAATAAAATATAAAAATAAAGGGTCAATGTTGTTGATGGCTATTTTGGTTTTGACTGGTATCTTGTCTGTTAGTTTGATTTCCTCAAACATTGTTATAAAGGGATTAAAAATGAGCAATGTTCAATCTGGTTCAACTAAGGCATATTTTGCATCTGAGACTGGTATCGAAAGAGCTCTTTGGGAAGTAAGAAAAAATGGCTATTCTTATCCTGGCACAGACGACACCGACCCTTTTAATACTGGGATTGTAGATTTATCTAATAATAGTAGTTATAATATTTCTTATGCTACTAATAGTCCATCTGTTTTTTTTACTTCAACAGGAAGTTATGAAAACACAAATAGATCAATTCAAGTTACTTTTAAAACTTTTGATTGCACTACGAATTGCACTGGGAGAGAATGTGGTAATAATGGTTGTGGTGGATTTTGCGAACCAGGATGTGGTAGCAATTCTACTTGTAATGATGTATCAGGAATATGTGAGTGTGATGATCCTCTCAACTATTCTGATTGCGATGATGATAATTATTGCGAGTGCAATATAGGAGTTGGTAAAGTTTGTGACTTAGAAGGAAGATGTTGCACTCCGGTTTGTGATGGTAATTGTGGTGATGATGGTTGTGGAAATTCTATAGGTTGTGGAGAATGCACTGTGCTGTATGAAACTTGTGGTGGTGGTGGTGAAGCAAATGTATGTGGTTGCACCCCAACCACCTGTGTTGCACAAGGTAAGGAATGTGGACCAATTGAAGATGGCTGTGGTGGTATTTATTAATTGTCCACCCTGCACTGAGCCTTATGAGACTTGGCGAGGGTGGTGGTGTAGAAAATGTATGTGGTTGCACACCTACTTCTTGTGCGGCTGAAGTTAAAAACTGTGATATTTTTGATATTGGTTGTGGAGATACAGAACTTTGTGGAAATTGTGATGATCTTGTTGGTCAAGATTGTGGAGTTAATGAAGCCAATGTATGTGGTTGTGTTCCGTTAACTTGTGATGGGGCAACAGGAACAGAATGTGATTGTTTTAATGCATTTGGTACAGTAGAAAACATTGGAGAATGTACAGTTTGTAAGTTACAAGATCTTGGTAGAGGTAGCTTAACCTGCGCAGATCAAGGAATGGTACAACATGATAATTGGGGTGATTATTCAAGTAATACTTGTGGAACTAATGATCCTTATACTTATATCGATGTATGTGATCATGAACCATCACCATTTTTAACTAGAAATAGTTGCACAGCCGTAGGTACTGGTTGGTCAAACACCCCAGATGAATGCTTATATACTTTAATAGGTACTAATATTGATACAGTTGATAATCAGGGGACAAAATGTGATGCCACAAATATTTGTACTCTTTATTGTACAGCTAAAGAATATTTTAAAGATAATGGAACGGAATGTTTTACCAATCATAAGGGAGCATACTGCGCATATCCATATTCTTATGATGATACTTGCAAAGTAAATATTACTCACTATGGATGTAAATAAAAATAAAACATCTCATCTTAAATGAATAAATTAGACGCAAAAAAAAGAATAGAAAAGCTTAAAAAAGAAATAAATCATTATAGATATCTTTATCATGTAGAAGATAAAGCCGAAATAAGCGATGAGGCTTTGGATAGCCTAAAAAATGAGTTATTTAAATTAGAACAAGAATTTCCGGAGTTTGTAACCAAGGACTCGCCCACACAGAGAGTGGGTGGTAGGGCTCAAGATAGATTTCAAAAGATAGAGCATTCTAGTCCAATGCTCTCTCTTTTTGATGCTTTTTCAGAAGTTGATATGAGAGATTGGGAGGGTAGAATAACTAAATACCTCACCCCTCGATCCCCTCTCCTAATTAGGAGAGGGGAGGAGCGAAGCGGAGGGGTGAGGTGTTTTGATTATTTTTGTGAACTTAAATTAGACGGATTGGCTGGAGCGCTTAAATATGAGAAAGGTAAATTTGTTCAGGGAGCCACTAGGGGCGATGGTAAAGTTGGTGAAGATGTAACAAATAATTTAAAAACCATAGAAAGTATCCCGCTTGAGATTCGTGTGCCCAGCGAAATTGAATT
>CAZTIC010000040.1:3800-11020 GCA_964613625.1 uncultured Gammaproteobacteria bacterium
TAAAAACCATAGAAAGTATCCCGCTTGAGATTCGTGTGCCCAGCGAAATTGAATTAAAAAAAATTGGATTAAATAATAAGCAAATCCAAGAAGTTTTGCATGAAATTAAGAATGGTGTTATTGAAGTGCGGGGTGAGGCGATAATGACCAAGAATATTTTCGAAAAGTTGAATAAGAAATATAAAAAAGCGGGAAAACCAGTTTTGGCCAACCCAAGAAACGCAGCCGCTGGATCTATCAGGCAACTCGATCCGAAATTATCGGCTGAAAGAAAATTAGATTTTTTTGTTCATGGTTTGGTAAATGATTTTGATATCGAAAATCAAGAGCAGAAATATAATCTAACAAAACTTTTGGGATTCAAAGTAGTGAAAGAAAATCGATATTGTAAAAACTTGGATGAGGTAATTAAATTCCATCATGTTTGGGAGAAGAAAAAAGATGACATGCCATATTTCTTTGATGGAGTGGTAGTAAAAGTAAATAATATAAATCTCTGGGATGAATTAGGTGTAGTTGGTAAAGGACCTCGGTATATGATGGCCTATAAATTTGCCAGTGAGCAAGTAACTACCAAGTTAATTGATGTCACTTGGCAAGTTGGTCGGACTGGTACTCTAACGCCAACTGCAACACTAGACCCGGTAAATGTTGGAGGAGTAACAGTGACGCACGCTACTCTTCATAATATGGATGAGATAAATAGACTTGGGGTAAAAATAGGAGATACGATAATTATTGAGCGAGCCGGAGACGTGATTCCAAAAGTATTAAAAGTATTATCAAAACTTCGTGATAGAAGTGAAAAGAAGATAAGCGTACCAAAGAAATGTTCAATGTGCGATGGTGGTGTCGAGAGTATAGAGGGTGAAGTAGCTTATCGATGTATGAACACTGATTGCTATGCAGTTAATTTGAGAAAATTGTCTTATTTTGCGTCAAAAGGTGCTTTGGATATCGAAGGACTTGGACCAAAAATTATTGAACAATTAATGAAAGAGGGTTTGGTTACTGACATTGCTGACTTCTTTAGTTTAACTGAAGGAGATTTGAAGCCACTTGAGAGATTTGCAGACAAGTCAGCTGAGAATTTGATCAAGTCAATTCAAGAGAAAAAACAGATAGACTTGGCTAAGTTTATTTATGCTCTCGGAATAAGGCATGTTGGCGAGGAAACTGCTTTATTGCTAGCGCAACGAATTAAAAATAATAATAAACTATTAGATATAGTAAAAGTATTTCAGGATTTAAAAATAGAAGAACTAGAGAATCTAAATGATATTGGACCAATTGTTGCAAAAAGTATATACGATTGGTTTCGAGATAGTAAAAATATAAAAATATTAAAAAAACTAGAAGAGGCTGGTGTGTTAGTAAAAAGTAAAAAGTTAGCGATAAAAAGTCAAAAATTTATTGATAAGACTTTTGTGTTAACTGGTGGAATGATGAGTTTGACAAGAGATGAGGCAAAGGCTAAGATAAGAGAATTAGGGGGTAATATCTCAACTTCTGTCAGTAAAAAGACGGATTATGTAGTGGCTGGATCTGACCCCGGAAGTAAGTTTGAATTGGCTAAGAAACTTGGAGTTGATATATTGAGTGAAGAGGAGTTTTTGAAATTTATAAAATAAACCCCTCCTAGCCTCCCCTTAATCCGTCAGCTGGCGAAAGAGGAGGGACTATAAAATTCCCCTCTTTGCTAAGGAGGAGTTAGGAGAGATATTTGATAAATATGAAATTAACTAAAAAAGAAATAGAGCACATAGCTACATTAGCTAGATTAAAATTAACTGATGAAGAGTTAAAGAAATATGGCAGTCAACTGTCTGATGTTTTGAGCTACATTGATCAGCTAAAAGAAGTAGACACAGAAGATACAGAACCAACTGCACAAGTGACAGGACTTCAAAATGTTTTACGTGAAGATGTTATAGAGGATTGGGATAAGCAAGAAATTAAAGAGGCCTTGAAGATGGCTCCCGAAATTGAGGATAGACAAATTAAGGTGAAGAGAGTTCTCGATTAATTATAATTCATAAATATTTGTGAATTTGTGTTTAGATTTGTAATTTGTAATATATGAAATTAAACGAACTAACAATAAAACAAGCGCGCGCTTTGCTTCTAAAAAAAGAAATTACTTCGGTTGAATTGACTGAGGCTTGTTTGGGTAGAATAAAGGAAGTGGATGATAAAGTGAAAGCTTGTTTAACGGTGTGTGAGGAAATTGCAATGTCTGAGGCGAAAAAAGCTGATGAGCGCATAGCAAATGGTGAGACAGGCGAACTTCTCGGAATTCCTTATATTGCTAAAGATAATATTTTAACCAAAGGAATTAGAACTACAGCCGCTTCGAAAATTCTTGATAATTATATTGCACCGTTTGATGCTACAATAATTAAAAAGTTAAAAAAAGCCGGGGCTGTGTTATTGGCAAAAGCAAACATGGATGAATTCGCGCATGGTGCTTCAACAGAGAATAGCGCATATGGTCTGACGCATAATCCTTGGGATTTTGATAGGGTTCCTGGTGGATCATCTGGTGGCTCAGCCGCTGCGGTTGCTGCTGATATGTGTTTGTTTTCTCTTGGAACTGACACAGGTGGATCGGTTAGATGTCCTGCTAGTTTTTGTGGTGTTACTGGTATGAAACCAACTTATGGCAGGAGTTCTAGGTTTGGTCTCATGGCTATGACTTCATCAACTGATGTGCCAGGACCAATCACAAAAACAGTAGAGGACTCCGCTATAGTTTTAGGAGTGATGGCTGGAAATGACAAAAATGACGCTTCGACTCCAGATGAGAAAGTACCCGATTATAATAAAGACTTATCTAAAAACATAAAAGGATTAAAGATTGGAGTGCCTGAGATATTTTTTGGTGAAGGGCTGAATAAGGATGTAAAAGAAATAGTTAATATAGCTATAAAAAAATACAAAGACCTTGGTGTAGAATTCATTTCAATAAAGTTGCCACACGCTAAATATGGCATTCCAGTTTATTATATAATTACCCCATCTGAGATTAGTTCAAATTTAGCTCGATTTGATGGTATTCGTTATGGTTTTTCAGAAAAAGAATCCAAGAACCTATTAGAAGTGTATACAAAAAGTCGAGGTAAGGGCTTTGGTGCGGAGGCAAAGAGAAGAATAATGCTTGGAACTTATGTTCTCAGCGCCGGTTATTATGATGCTTATTATCTCAAAGCTCAAAAAGTAAGGACTAAGATTAAAGAAGAGTTGGATAATGAATTAGAAAAGTTGGATGCCATTTTGATACCTACTCAACCTACAACAGCATTTAAAATTGGTGAGCAATCAGATGATCCATTAAAGATGTATTTAGAAGATATTTATCAAGCACCCGCTTCTTTGTCAGGTCTACCCGCTATATCTATTCCTTGTGGATTTGCAAAAGATCTCCCAGTCGGCATGCAACTCATTGGAAAAAGATTTGATGAGGAAAAGATTTTTAATATCGCAAATGTTTATCAAGAAAACACAGATTTTCATTTACAAAAACCAAAAATTTAATTTTTTATATATAAAAAAACATATGACAAATAAAAAAATAATTTTAATAATTTTTTTTGTTTTATTAATAATTATAATTATCTTGGGTGCAGTTTTTGTGCTCGATAATGATGTTAAAAAAGAGATCTTGAATGAAGAGGACGCACTAAGAGAAAATAACTCTCAAATAATTAATGAAATTTCTGAAGGAGAGATAGTTGAGGTTAGCGACATAGATAATAATGATCATTATATAGGAAAATTAAATTCACCTGTTGAATTTATAGTATATTGTGATTTTACTGATATTTTTTGTGGAGATTTAAATAGTAGTATAAAAGAAATGAAAGAAAAATTTACTGACGACATTGTAGTAGCTTATAGACATTTTTTAGTTGGAGATAATAACATGTCGGTTGTTTCAGTTATAGCCTCTGAATGTGCTTGCGAGCAAGATAAATTTTGGGAAATGCATCAAGCGTTGTATGCACTAAATCAAAGTAATGAATTAACAAAAGAAAATATTCAAGAAAGTGCAAATGAAATATCACTCGACATTGATCAATTTAATAATTGTTTGAACAGCGAAAGGTATATAGACAAAATAAATACTCAAAAAGAGGAAGCTAAAAATTATGGCGTAATAGGCGCACCGACAATATTTGTAAATAAAGAGATTTTACCTGGTGCTTATCCTTCTGAAGATTTTGTAGATAGCACAGGCAGAGAAAGGCAAGGCCTTAAGAGCGTAATAGAGAAATATTTATATTAAAAAATTATTTTTTTATGAAAATAATAAATAGCCCCTCTTTTTTTATCGGAAAAAACGATAGCGACATAATTTCTTTTGGTTTAGATTAGTTAATCTTGATTTATCAAAGGAAATTTTTAAAATTATAATGTTAATTTGTAATTGAAAATTGATAATTAAATATGGAGAGTTCGCCTATCCGCCCAAGGCGGACCCGCCTCGGGCGGGGTGGCTTATATGTTTATGTATTATGTTTATATAATTTACAGTAAAAAGTTAAATAAGAAATATATTGGTTATACTAAAAATTTGAGTAATAGATTAGAGGAGCACAACAGAGATAAATCGTCTTTTACTTCAAAAACAAGTGATTGGAAATTATTATATTATGAGGTTTTTAAATCAGAATTAGACGCTCGTCGTGAAGAATTATTTTTAAAAACAGGAAAAGGTAGGGAAAGGTTAAAATATTTGTTAGAAGATACAATTAATAATATTGGAGAGTTCGCCTAGAGGCCTATGGCGCTTGCTTGGAAAGCAAGTGGGTGAAAGCCCACGCGGGTTCGAATCCCGCACTCTCCGCCAATTAGTGCTAGCACGAAGAAGTTCACATCCCGGAGTCGGAGCAAGTAAATTTAGCCCTAAAATTAGGGCTATTTTTTTATAGTCCATTTTTACTTCGGAATTTTTATTTATTATATGATATAATTAAAAATATGAAAAAGTTTAGACTAGTTATTTTAATGTCGATTATTTCTGCTACTATATTATTAGTTGTTAGTTTTTGGGTTCCTGAATTTGAAGGTGCATTTTTAGGTTTCGTAATTCTTGCTGGTTGTTCTCTGGTTTGGATTCAAAAAGAAAATATTACTCATAAATTCTTAAGCAAGCTGATAATAGGATCTGTGATATTTGGTTTTTTAACCTGTTTTTTAATTTTTTTGAGAATGTACACATTTTCTCATTTGATATATGATGCCCCGTTACCATTTAAAGAATTATGGGATAAAGATTATATAATAATAGGAGCAGTTATCATGATTGTCAGTTTTGTTGGCGGATTGGTTGGCATAGTTTTAAAAGGTTTTTATATTTTGTATAAAGACAAACTAAACAAAATAATTATTTTGATTGGACCTTTGCTTGCTTTGTTTTCTTCTTTGGCAGTTTGTAAAATTAAACTTGGCGGCACAATTATGAGCAGTTTGCACGGCTGGCCTTATCCTTTCTGGATTCATCAGATTAAAGATATAGTAGATGGTTTTTTTATCGATAAATGGATTTTTTTACCAGGCAGTTTATATCATTATGTTATTTTAAATTATATATTATATTTGGTAGTATTTATTTTATTTTTTTATTTAATAAAATACATAAACAGAAGATTTGAAAAAAGAAACATAAATAGTACATTTTTCTTATTTGGTTTATTAGTTGTAATGATAATAATATTAACTTCTTTTATGTCTGTAAAAAAGTCATATATAAATCATCAAATTTCTGGAGCTAAATATTGTGAAAAACAATCTGATTGCACAATAATCGGTAACGTGTCCCCATTTAGCTGTGCTATTGTAACCAATAAAGATAACGCTGATAGGATATTAAGACTAGTGAAATCTTACCCTTCAACAGGAGGGCTCAATTGTTCAGGTAAAGAAAGGGCAACTTGTATGCAAAATAAATGTAGAGTTTCAATAGATCATACTTCAAACGAAACATACTGGGATATGTTGAAAAAGGCAGTCGAAGATTGCAGGGTTGAATCAGTTGTGCAAATTCACGATTTGGAAGTTACTATAGAATTAAAGAACGGTAAAATAATAAAGGCAAAGGGGTCTGAAATTGACGATATTTTTAAGGTCGTTAGTAAGTATCGTGATAAATGCGGTGGGATAATAATGGTAACTGAAGAATTAGCAAGTAAATTCGAATCAGCTATTCCTGATATTGATATCAAATTTCAGGAAGAATCGTTCCTGTGGTGGAATGACGAGGATGGCTATAGTATCCTTGTGCCGGGAATAGAATCTATAGAGATTTCCAAGGATGATGGCGCGGGAGCTGATAATTTTACTGAAAGCAGTTTTGTCCGCGACTTGCTAGAAATCACCGACCAAGTTATGGAAGCAAGAGAGTTTAGCCTAGATGAAAAAAATACATCAGCTGATGAAACAGATAGGCAATTCTATGATTATGTTCAAGCATATAAAAACGGCGATGAGTTGTGTGTAGTAAGGGTGAATCCAGATTACGGTTCCTATGGTTGTACTGATGATATGTTTATGTGCAATACGGTCGAGATAATTTGTGGTAACGATTTAGCGGGGAGTCAGGCCGAGCAAAGACCGTTTCTAGAAGCGCTTGATTTGCAGGACAAGGAGACAATTGTACAAATCAGAAAACAAATTGGTGATTATTTTCAGGTGAGTATTGGTCATCGTCGTACTGGCTCGACAGGAGTTGTTAAAAAAGAAGAAAGTGGTTTACGCTTGCTATATATGAGTCAAGAAGACCCGTTTTGTGAAATGGTGGAAAAAGAAAATATCCCAAACAATGTGTTTGAGGGTTTTGGAATAAAAGGCTGTTGGACTGAAGATGGTTATAAGAAATTTACTGAAAGTTATTTGAAGACATATCTTAATGAATGAATAATGTTTTATAAGGTTACAGATTGGTGTAATATTTAAGGTGAAGTATGTGTCACTTTTGTCATTTTTTAAAAAATATAACGTGCACGAGAAACCTTTAATCTTTGGAGAAAAAAAGGTTAAAATAGCCTTACAGGGCTTAACGGAATAAGGTTCCAGCACGAGGTAGCCCGCACTTGTAAAAACTATCCAATCATACTACAATAAAAAGTACAGAGATATCTCTGTACTTTTTAATTTTTAGTTAAAATTTAAAAAAATATGGCATATAAACAAAAAGACAAAAATATAAGAAAATTGGCTAA
>CAZTIC010000041.1:0-10580 GCA_964613625.1 uncultured Gammaproteobacteria bacterium
CAAAACCTTACCTGGCATTTTGTATTCACCGTCCAAATATCTCTCCTCAAAAACAAATTCAAACTTATCTCCCACTCTTGGGTCCAAGGCAAAATCTATAGTCCATTGAAAAGCATTAGCTAATTCAATAATCGCTCTCTCATCTATATCACTCTCAAGAGCAGCTACATACATTGATGTTTGTACTTCTCCAGATTTCTGAACTATTCTTACTTCATATTCTATTGGGACAACTTCGGCTAGCCATTCGTCCTTATCCCCCTCTTCAAAATATTTCAAATTTTTAATAATTATCTCATCTTCAGAATCTATTTTATATACTATTTTTTTTAAATAATCAGTATCTGACTCAAAAAAAAGTTCTAAGTCACTACCAAGTCTTATCTTCGCTAAATCATATTTTTCTATAGCAGCTTCGTAAATTGCATTAGCCACACTAACCCCAATCCCAGCCTCATCCATTAATAATCCATAAGTTGACCCATCACATATTTCTACGCAAACCTTATCATCTTGAAACTCAAGAACAACGTCTTGTTTATCATTATTCTCCTCGATTACACCAGTATTTACAGTACCATCCTTAAAATAAAAAAAACTTGCAATTACAATTGCCAAGCAAATTATTATTATATATTTATTTTTTATAAAAAATTTCATAATTTATATTACGATTATATCATAATAAAAAATTCAGTAAAGAAAGTAAATAGTTCACTTACTGCTCCTTCTCTTTCTAACTTCAAGCTTTCCCCCTCTCCTATTTAGGAGGCCTGCCTGTCCGGTAGGCAGGGTGTTGGTGTGAGGTATTTTAGTTGACATTTTTTATATTTTGTAGTATTAATAATATAAGTTATAAAAATTAATAACCGGCTCGCTTGTTAGAAGCGGCCTTTATTTTATGGAAATTCGAAACATAGCAATAATTGCTCACGTAGATCACGGCAAAACTACCCTAACCGATGCACTCATGCGTCAAACCGGCATGGCAGACGAAGGCACTAGCATGGATAGTGATGACCTAGAACTAGAACGTGGAATTACGATTTATTCAAAAAACACTTCAGTTATCTATAATAATACCAAGATTAATATAGTAGATACTCCGGGACACGCTGACTTCGGATCCGAAGTTGAGCGTATTTTACGTTCCATCGATTCCGTACTCTTAATCGTAGATGCTCAAGAAGGTCCTATGCCTCAAACAAAGTTTGTTTTGAAAAAATCTCTCGAGCTCGGACTCAAACCAATTGTAGTAATAAACAAAATAGACAAACCTGCGGCGAGGCCAGATGAAGTAAATGAAATGGTTTACGAATTATTTCTTGACCTAGGTGCCAATGACGAGCAACTTGATTTCACTACAATCTATACTATTGCTCGTGACGGTATTGCAAAAAATGAAATAAAAGATAAATCAGATAATCTTAATCCTCTTCTAGATAATATACTAAAAGAAGTTAAGGTTGCTTCAAGTGATGAAGCAAATAAAAAAAATACACTTATACAACCTTTCAATCTTGGCTATGATAATTTCTTGGGTCGCTTAGCAGTAAGCAGAATCTACGAAGGTACTATCAAACAAGGAGCTAATGTCATCATTAAAGATGCAGAAGGAAATGATCGAACTGGGAAAATATCAAAACTTTTTACTTTTGAAGGTTTGAATAGAAAAGAAGTGGAAGAAGCAGAAGCTGGAGATATCATAATGACTGCGGGGCTCCCTAATATTTATATTGGAGAAACAATTTGCGAAAAAACAAATCAAGAGCCACTGCCGGCTATAAATATCGACGAACCAACTATTTCTTTGAACTTTTTACCAAATAGCTCACCTTTTGCAGGAAAAGAAGGTAAATTCGTAACCAATAGACAAATAAAAGAAAGATTGAAAAAAGAATTAGAAATAAACGTTGGTCTAAAGATTGATTTTTCAGCAATTGACCACTACAAAGTTTGCGGTCGTGGTGAAATGCATATTGCCATACTTCTTGAAAATATGAGACGAGAAAGATACGAAATGCAAATTTCTCAACCTCAAGTAATCATCAAAGAAGTAGATGGAAAAAAACAAGAACCTTTTGAAGAGCTAACAATAACCGTACCAGAAACAATGACGGGGGTGGTCATAGAAAAACTATCAAAAAGAAAAGGTAAAATGACAGAGATGAGGCCTGAGTATGGAAATGTAAAAATAATTTTTGAAATACCTACTCGCGGTCTTTTAGGCTATAAAAATGAATTTATAGTTGACACCAGAGGTGAAGGAATACTATATACTAGAGTTATCGGATTCAAACTACATGTTGGAGAAATAGAAAAACACGAAGTCGGATCTATGATTTCCATGGTTCCAGGTAAGGCGCTTGGATTCTCACTATTTAACCTACAAGAAAGAGGCGCACTGTATATCGGAGCTAACACTGAAGTATATGAAGGTATGGTCATCGGAAACGTAGCCAAAGGAAACGATCTAGCAGTAAATCCAATCAAAGGAAAACAACTTACAAATATGCGTTCTTCTGGAGCTGATGAAGCTATCGATCTAACACCTCCACTAATAATAACATTAGAAAGAGGTATGGGTATTATGAATGAAGACGAATATCTAGAAATTACCCCAAAAAGCATCAGACTCAGAAAGAAATTCTTAACTGAGACAGAAAGAATAAGAGCAGGAAGAAAAAAATAAATATATTACTATAAAATAGCTCAGTAAATATATTTGCTAAGCTATTTTTTTATTTTAAGTAAATAGCCTTATTCCCAATATGTTTATCAAAGGTTTCAGAAAATATTGTCTCGCCTGTTTCAGTCGCTGTAAGAAAATAATTATATTCAGTATACTCTGGATAAATCGCGGCTTTTATTGCGTTTAATCCTGGATTACTAATTGGTCCTGGCATTAACCCTAGATTTTCATAACTATTATAAGGTGAATCTATTTTGGTGTCTTCTAAGGTGTATTGTTTTTTATTCTCTCCTAGCACATAGGCTAATGTAGCACATGACTCTAAGGCTTGCCTATTTTTGATCCTATCCCAAAATATACCAGATACAATTCTCATATCTTCATAACTTCTTACCTCTTTTTCAACCAAAGAGGCCATGGTCACTATTTCATAAATCGTCTTTCCTTGTGTCTTTATATCATCACGCATTTCGCTAGTTAATTTTTTATCAAAATTATCAAGCATCTTCACAACTATATCATCAAGACTAGCATTATTAAAAATACGATATGTATCAGGAAATAAATATCCCTCAAGACCCACATAGTCCGGCTTATCAGCCAAAAAAGAAAACTGTGCAGAATAATCCTTGGGTTTATTTATTTCAACATTATATCTATAATCAATCATTGGAAAACCAACTAGTTCCAATAGCTCTTCTGACTGAAATATACCTTCTTTTTCAAAATACTGACCAATCTCACGCACATTCCAACCCTCAATCGTAGTAATTATATTTTCATTTTCTGTAGTTTTACCCTCTACAAATATATCTGCAATTTCTTTAATCGATAATATTGGATTCAAAATATATTCTCCTGCTTGGATTTTTCCTTCCAGTCCTTGCCTCCATAAATATACCTCAAAATAAAATTTTGACTTAATTAATTTTTGATCATATAAATTTTCACTTATCTGGTTCACGCCTTGACCGTTGCTAATCACAAACACAACATCCTTACCATTTTTATCAGCAGATCTATTAACAGCTCGGGAATAAAAAAAGCTCGCTACAAAAAAAGCTAATATAAATAAAATTATTAAAACTTTTATTTTTTTATACAACATATTTATTCTTTTACATTTTTAAGTAGTGTTGAGCTGGACCTCACCTTGTCTCCACCAATATTATCAACCATTTTTATATTTAATTCTTCAGCCACTACATCTTCAGGAATATTTTCATCTTTAAAGCTTCTATCTCCTCCATTAGCAAAAATATTTGGCTTAACTACTCTTAAGGATTCGCAAACACTCCCATCTTTGTCAATCGACAAAAAAGCTTCATCGACCCATTTGATAGCTGATACTATTTCCACCCTATCTTTTTCAGGAAGAAAAGGTACGCTACCTTTAAGTCCTACTTGATGATCATTATTGACAATTACAACTAAATAATCACCAAGTTTTTTTGCCTCCTTGAACATCCGAAGATGCCCGATGTGAATTGGATTAAAATACCCACTCACTGCAACAACTGTTTTTTTCATATTGTATTTTTATTTTAATTATTTTTAATTAATGGCACAAATATAAATCCAGGAAATATTTGTTTCTCTATTTTTGTTTCTAATATTTTTTTCACACAAACTATATTCTGATTTTTCCCTTGCTCGCCAATTGGCACAACCATTGTTCCGCCAATCTTTAGCTGTCTTAATAATTCATTTGGTAATTCTTCTGATGTAGCTGATATTAATATTTTATCAAATGGATAATAGTCTGGCAAACCCTCATATCCATCTGAACAAAAAATGTGTACTCGTGCCTTTTTTACAAAATTATACTTATCAATATTTTTCTCAGCTAAATTTTTGAGCTCCTCTATCCTTTCTACACTATAAACCGTCCCTTGGTCTCCGACAATATGAGCCAACATCGCCGTTGTCCAGCCCGAACCACTCCCAATGTCCAATATCTTTTCTCCTCTCCAGGGCTGCAACAACTCAAACATGAAAGCAACTACAAGAGGTTGAGATATGGTTTGACTACAACCAATCGGCATAGCAATATTTTTTTCTGAATATTCCTTATCCACTTCTCGAACAAAGTCTCTTCGATTAATTTCCCGAAATGCTTTTATTATTTCAGGAGTTTTTAAATATTTAGATTTTATCAACTCATCTACCAAGGACATACGAACTAATTAAAAGGTAAAAAGTAAAAAATTCAAAATACATATTTTATTATTTAATTATAAATAAATTTTACTTATTAAGCAATAAAAAAAAATTAATTAAGATTAAAGCGTTTTTTTACCTAAAAAAAATTATTATATCTGTGTCATAAAAAAATAGAATAAATATTAAAAAATAAAATTTGTATATTTGTGATTAGATTTGTAATTTGTAGTCAAAGTTATCCACTTGATTTTTATGTCTATAAATGATATAATAATAATATAGGTAAAAAATATACCTATCAAAAAAAGAAAAATCAAAAACAAAAATAAAAAATGATAGTAAAAATAGGTGGAAAGCAAACTTTTTGCTATGGAAGTTCACTGATAAAAACAAAAAGATATTATTATAGATATGTAGGGTCCCTATTAGGTATTTTGATGGGGATTTTTTTAATACCACAAATTGCCTACTTCTCCGACATAAGTAATGAGAAGCTAATTGAACTAACTAACGAAGAAAGAATCTTAAATGGCTTGGACAGGTTAAGCGCAAACCAACTACTCACAAGTGCGGCTTACAAAAAAGCTGAATCTATTTTAAATGAACAAAAATTTGCACACAACTTCGGTGATAGAAGGTTTTCAGAATGGATAAAGGATACTGATTATAAATATTCTTATATCGGAGAAAACTTAGCAATTGATTTTGTAACTAGTGAAGGCGTTATCCAGGGTTGGATAAACTCGCCCACTCACAAGGACAACTTGCTCAATCCAATATACAAAGAAATCGGAATAGCAGTTGTAGAAAGAAACTTCCAAGGTGAAAATACAGTTTTGGTTGTTCAAATATTTGGCGCTCCTCCCGCTACATTGATACAACCAAAAGTTTTGGGAATATCTAATAATAATTATCTAACAAACTCCAATTCAGTAATCAGCTCTGAGAGGCTACTCACTCATTCTATATCAAATAATTACAAAAATATAATAACTAATAACTTTATAATAAACAAAAATCTTTTAAATACTAATAACTCTTTTATTAATCAATCAATTAACTATGTGAATACATTTTTTGTACAGCATAATAACAAAACAATTATTGATATATCACTATACTTATTAATCACTATTCTATCCTGCGGAATAACTTACGCTTACGTAATTAGCTTCACTAAATTAAAAATAAAAAACTAACTTGTCATCCTGGAGCGAAGCGATATAATCTCTATTCTCAAAATAAAAATAGTCCCAAATACTCGGGACTGTTTTTTTATACTATTTCAATTTAATAAATTTTTTCTTTTTTATAATTACATATCATTAAGTCTGTTGCCTCTAATAATTTTTCAGGTAAATCATCTAATTGAAACCATTTCCATTTTATCCATTTTTCTGGCTCTACTAATTTAACCTCTCCTTCCCAGTTCATGGCCAATAAGCCAATTACAAAAAATTGTTTACCATCAGTTTTTAAATATCTCATTTCATCTGATAAAGAAACAATTTTTAAATCGTGGACTCTTAAATTACATTCTTCTTTTACTTTTCTCTTTGCAGCCTCAAATAATGTCTCGCCATTATGTAGTTTGCCACCAGGGAAGCTCCACTCACCTTCTCCATGCGAACCATGGCGTAAACCCATAAGGACCTCTCCTTTATCATTTTGTATCATTATACCAATTCCAATCCTTGGATATTTATAATTTTCCATATTTTTAAATTTACTCCCTCTCCTGTTTAAGAGAGGGTTAGGGTGAGGTGTATTAAATCCTCTTCAACCACTTTAATATCACCCAGGCTATCATACCACCAGTCACGGCTGTAGCAAATTGAGGCCAACTCATGAGTTGAGCTACTTTTACGGTTAATTCCGGTTTTATTAATAGTTTGCCAATAATACTTACACTCAAAAATAAAAAAACAAATTTTAATCCTGCCGCAATCACTACTCCTAACCAATAAGCTTTTTTCTCTTCTTTGATATTATTATAAAACCAATCAATAATAATAATAAACAAAACATTACTTATCATGATAAATGGCACTACAGGCGCCAAAATAGCTGGTAATAATCCTCCAGACAAGGCCATTAGACTAGGAATCAAGCACAATACTAGCGCGCTCCTAATACCAACCAAAAATAACACTAAAATCAAAATAGCATTAACAATTGGTCCTGTTAACCATTGAACATGAATAAAAAAAGGTAAAAAAGTTGCAACACCAGCAAATCCTAAAAATCTAGCAATCGCCGCTGAATTAACTCTTTCTATTACTCTAGCTTTTATATACATAATTTTAATGCCTCCCCCTGCCCCTCCTTAGCAAGGATGGGAATATTTTAACTCTTCCCCTTTTCATTACATCTTTTTAAGGGAAGGCTGGGAGGGGTTGATTATTTAGTAATTATACAATTCTTAGCAACAATACCATAGAGCTTGTCTAATTTCTTGGTGAGGCCTTTGATTTCCTTCAAGGTCCCTTCCACGGCCACGGTAATAAAGCCAGTACAATGATCTATGCATTGTCTTTGTGGATTTACACCAAGTCTAGCCATTATCATATGACCATTCTCAGTCAAAATCTTTTGGACCTCTTGAGCATTACTTTGCCTATCAGTTACCATAATTGTAATTGTAGCAAGATGATTTTTCATATTTATAATACGAATTTACGAATGATGTACGAATTATTTTATAAATTATTAATAATTTAATTCTATAAACTACCAACTACAACCTAATTTTATTTCCGCTTCTTATACTTAGTATGCAAAACCTTATGACCCAATTTTCCTTTACCATCAAGCCACTCTAAAACATCTGATACGCCCTTATTCTCATGAGCCATTCTTATTTTGCTTTTCTTGTCCAATCTATACAAGGCATCTATTCGTTTTTGCCTTATTTCAGGAGTGGTAGGTATTGGCTGTCCCCCACCACCAATACAACCCCCTGGGCATGCCATTACTTCAATATAATCATATTTGTTCAAATTATTAATCACTTTTTTTACATTTCCTATTCCATTTACAACCGCTACTCTAAGCTTCTTTCCGCCAACTGTAACTCCAGCCTCTTTAACGCCTTCTAAACCACGAACATCTTTAAAATCTATTTTTGGCATGCATTTACCAGTTTTTTTATCTCCACAAAGCATTCCATGTGCTGTACGAAGAGCTGACTCCATCACACCACCACTTCCTCCATAAATTACCGCCGCTCCGCTGTATTCACCTAAAGGATTATTAGACTTCTGTGATTTCAATTCACCAAAATCTATTTCTTTTCTTTTCATGAGCCAAGCAAATTCTCTAGTTGTTAAAACATAATCAACCGGCCAATTTCCATTTATTTTCATTTCTGTTCTAGAAGCCTCAAATTTCTTAGCTGTACAAGGCATAATAGAAACCGTTACAATATCCCTAGGTTTAATATTCATCTTTTCTGCCCAATAAGTTTTTATTATTCCACCCAAATGAATATGAGGCGATCTAGCAGTTGTAAGATTAGGAATTAACTCAGGATTATAAAATTCGGCATACTTAACCCAGGCCGGGCAACAAGAAGTAATCATTGGCATCTTTCCTACTGTTTTAATTCTTTCTATCAGCTCTTCAGCTTCTACCATAGTGGTAGTGTCTGCTCCAAAATTAACATCAAAAACATGATCGAAGCCAAGCTCTTTTAAACCTGAAACAATCTGCCCTGTAACAATTTTTCCATATGGCAAACCAAACTCCTCACCGATACTTACCCTGATAGAAGGCGCAAATTGAGCAACTATAATTTTATTTTTATTTTGTAATAAATCTTCAACCACTTCCCAATGACTCTGCTCTTGGGCTGCTCCAACAGGACAATGAACAGCACACTGACCACAATAAATACAATCAAACTTTTTATCCTTTACAGAAACCACCTCCTGTTCCCTGCCCTTACCTCTAAATTCTAAATAATTAATATCCTGCAAAATAGAACAAGCATCAATACAATTACCACAATCAATACATTGTGAACCGTCAATCTCTACTGCATTAGCAAATTTGTATGTTTTTCTATTTTTCTTTCTATCTTTAAATCTAGTTATTTCAATCTTATACTGCTCAGCCAAGTCAAGAAGTTTACAATTTACTTTCCAAATACAAGTTGGGCATTTCTCAATATGCTCTGCAAAAATTAATTCTATATTCAAATTTCTAGCTTTTTTTACACGATCAGAGTCTGTTCTTACTTCCATGCCATCCTCTACTTTCGTAGAACATGATGTTACTAATTTTTTTCTCCCCTTCAACTCTACTACACAAACTCTACAATTTCCTTTTGGCGGAAAATCAGGATGAACACAAAGGCTGGGAATACTAATACCACCTTTTTTTGCAACCTCAAGAATTGTTTGCCCATCATAACAATTAAATTCTTTATTATCAATTTTTATTTTAATTTTCTTCATAAACTACAAATTACAAATCAATTACGAATATACAAATAATTTTTATACAATATCTATATTTGTATTATATTCGTAATTTATAGAAACTAAAAACATTCACAAATTTTCTTTTTATCCCCTTTTAAAATAATTTTATTCTGCTTATATAGTGGCAAAACATTATTTATAAACGACCTAATCGGAATCGAAACAGCGCATCCCAAACCACAAAAAGCAGTGTCATCTAATGTTAACAATAAATCTGACACTAGATTCCAATCAGGGTTTCTTGAATTAATAATTTCTACTAAACGAAACGTACCTTCACGACAAGGCGTACATTGTCCGCAAGATTCATTCATAAAAAAACTAAACCAATTTTTAATTAATATTTTTGGCTGATGTTTCATAATACTATAAATTGTAATAGATCCTGCACCTGTCACTTTTCTTTTTAACTGCTTTTCATTTAATACCTCACCTGATCCGTCCCCCCCAATCTGAACAAAGAAAGGAAACTTTGGATAATTATTTGTTTCTTTTAAAATCTTTTCCACGCTATAGCTCTCTGGATACTCGTAAACTCCCGTCCATAAACAATCACCGTTTATTGTAAAAAATCTTGTTTTCTCATAATCATCACTAACCACCAAGCTCACGTTATAAAGAGTTTCTACATTATTAATCAGAGTTGGCACCCCAAAAAAACCGTGATTAGTTGGAAATGGCGGTCTTATTCTTGGTTCCAACCTCTTCCCTTCAATTGCATTCAAGATAGTACTCTCTTCCCCGCCAATATACCCAGCACCATGAGGTTTTATAAAAAATTCAATTTTTTTATTACCAATAATATTTAATAAATTTTTTGAATATTTTTTATAATATCTTTCATTGATATAAATAATAGCTTTTTTAGCTTTCAAAAACTTTATTGCAATATTAATACCGTCAATAACGCGCTCCGGATATTTTTCTAATAAAAATCCGTCTTTTTTGATTCCGGGCTCACCTTCGGCAGCATTACAAACAATATACTTTTCTTTCCCTGGCGCATCGTGAACCATTGACCATTTTGTAGCTGTTGGAAAACAAGCTCCCCCACGACCAACAAGTTTTGCTTCTTTAATTTTATTTAAAATATCCATCTTGATAATTTCTAATTATATAGCAACTTAAAACCCTATACTAAACGTTTCTTTAAAATATATTCTACCAAATCAGCTAATCGACACGAATACCCCCATTCATTATCATACCAAGAAATAATTTTTAACATATTTCCACCAACA
>CAZTIC010000042.1:0-10379 GCA_964613625.1 uncultured Gammaproteobacteria bacterium
GCGATATTCTTGATACAGGAGTAACTAACGGTATTATAACTAAATCAGGAAACACTTATTCATATGGAGATATCAAGCTCGGAGTAGGTAGAGAAAATTCTAAAAGATTTTTAAGAGCCGATACTAAACTGCTCAAAGAACTCAGAAAAAAAATATGGGCAGAAGTTAAGGCTAAAGAACTGGAGGAATAGAAATCAATTTTTTATTTAATATTTTATTTATTAACAAAAAAAATTATGTCAGAAAAAATCGACAATCTATACAGCGCAACAAGTGACGTAGAAAGTGAAAAAATAAGAAATAAACATAATCAAGAATACCAAGATTGGTGCGAAAATAAACTCACTAATTATTTTAATGAGTGGCAAGAAGTTTTAAATGGAAAATATGATGAAATTGGTACACTAAAACAACATGGAATTGAAGTTAAAACTCTTGAGCAAAAAAGAAAATATGTAGCTACTAGAATAGCTGATATGCTAAATGATGTCTCACTTC
The DNA here is from genome assembly GCA_964613625.1 of uncultured Gammaproteobacteria bacterium. Lineage (GTDB taxonomy): Bacteria > Patescibacteriota > Patescibacteriia > Patescibacteriales > CAZTIC01 > CAZTIC01. The sequence continues at coordinate 499 of CAZTIC010000042.1, forward strand.
ATTTTTTTCACGGTGGACATGGATGGCATTCAGATGATGAAATGGAAGAAAATTTAGACAAAATAAAAGAAAAATTATTATTAATGGTTGACAAATTAGGTGTCAAAGAAGAACTTGAGAGTTACATGCCTCAAAAAAAAGAAGAAAAAGAACCAGTTGAAGTACCAGAATGGTTAAAATTATAAAACAACAATTATATTTAAAAAAACCTGCTAATTTAGATAGCAGGTTTTTATTTTTGTTTAATTTTAGCATAAAATTACAAACTTGGCTTGACAAAATAATAAAATTATAGTAATATAAAAAGTTATATTTTAATAACAACATGTTTTTTGACAATTGATTCATAGTAAAAAAATCAACTGCTAATTACTATTATTAAGATGGGCGATCTCAATAAAAGTAATTCAAATTAAATTCCCTGTTATTTTATGGCAGTAATAATAACAAAGATCTGATAAGAACAGGTCTGGGACTAAATGCGGGCCAAAGAATCCGCGAAAAAGGAGATAGAGATGAAAATGTTAATTGAAAAATACAAAATGGAAGAAATTGGAAAGCTTGTGAGTAAAAGACTTTTACCTCCTCTCTACCTGGCTTTATCAGCTTTAATCGTAATGGGTATATCATATATTAGTGGCGCTTCACTTTATAAGCTACACTATATGGCGTACTACTCTGTAGGATTCATTATTTATTTTACTATTGTATTATCAATGGCCAAAAATAGTGTTAAAAGAAACATCAACCATGAAATCAATATTGAAAATTATACCAATTTTCATATTGATGATTACAAAGGGCTAACACCAGGCACGGATTGGCACAATCATGAGCTGTCACAAAACGGAAACGGAAGCCTGTCAAAACTTGCATTAAATGTTTTTCAGGACAAGGAAGTGAGCGAGAATAAAAAAACCTTCTGGCATCTAAGAAAAGTTTTAGCGTTTTTAAAAGTTCCGATGCTTGAAAGCTTTGAATCGAGGCACATTGTGTCTCGCTATGCCTTGCTTAAAATTTTATTGGATGAGGGTTACGATGTATTCAGAAAAGGCCTGGACATTCCAGCCTATATTAACGGCAAAAAAGACATTCGGTACACTTGGTTATTTGAATCTTTTTTGTCTGAATGGGTAGATGAGTATGCCAAAAAATTACAAAACAATTTCATATTTGCGTGCAATGATCTTTTAGCCGGAGCTCACGGGACTCAATTAATTGCTATTACTTCAATAAATTTTACAAATGTATTTGAAAATATTTTCATCCCAAAAAACGTTGAAATAAAATTAAAAGCAATTAAAAAAACCAAAAATCAGTATGAAGAGTTTCTTAAAATTCTAAAAGCTGCTGGACTATTATTAGAATTTAAAAAAAAGTCCAGATGGCTAAGATCCTTTAGTGCCCAGCTAAAAAACAACCAAATCTATAATAGCTGCCACTTCTTCTTTAAGAAAAACGCTCGCGAAAAAGTTAAGAACAGAAAAAAGGAGTGGGTTGTTGAACATCCTGGCGATATTCACCAAAACCAAGCAGACATAACCATGAAAGAACTTGTAGAAGAACTGACTAAATATCTATCATTTGTATATTAAATTAAAAACTCTCATCGCCCGAGAGTAAAAAAATTGTCAAAAAACTGTTTTAATAAAGGGGTTACAAAATTTGTAATCCCTTTTATAATACAAAAAAGAGCCACGTTTACAGACTGTGGCTCAAAGTCTTATTAAACTTAAAAAAAACACACCCTTAATTCAATCGAAGATTTTGATACTTTGTATTTAATTTCTTTTAACTCCACTACTTTCCCCACTAAAACTTTTCTGTAAGGAAATTGTAAAACTTTCAAAAAAACTCCGTCTTTACTTCTCTTCACTTGTGCTATACCCAAATGTTCATTAATTTTTTCACAACTAACAAATGTATATTCCTGATTCAAATAATCCTCAATTATTGTATTCCGATCAATTGGATTCAAAAATATACTATTAATAATACTAACCATTAAAACCAACAATAAAATACTTTTTAAATATCTAAGTTTAATCATTTTTACCTCCAATTAAGTGTTATTATTATTTTTATGAACAAAATTTATTTAAAAGTTTAATAAAACATATTATCACAAATACTTAATTTTGTCAACAGTTTTATGTTGACAAAGTATTGACATCAATATTATCTTTATATATAATATTACTATGATTAGTAAAAATTAATATTTATATCATTTTTTAACTGACAATAAATATATGGAAAATAAATTAAAAAAACTAGGATTAACAGATAACGAGATTAAAGTCTACTTGACTCTTTTAGAAATAGGCGAAAACACTGTTGGACCAATCATAAAAAAACTAAAAATCCATAGACAAGTAGCCTATGATGCTTTAGAGGGACTAATAAAAAAAGATATGGTTTTATGTTCCACTAAAAATGGGAGGAGACACTACAAAATATCAAGTCCAAAAAATATTCTAGAAAAAATTAAATTAAAAGAAGATATTGCAAAAAGTTTAATTCTAGAAATTAATAAAAAACTAAACGAACAAAAAAAAGGACAAGAAATAAAAGTATATGAAGGAGAAAAAGCTTTTCGTAATCTTATGTTGAAAAATGATGAAATGATGCCACTTAATAGTGAAACATACGCCTTGTCTGGTGCTCAAAGCCAATATATTGAAATCATGAACAAAGCTGATTATTTAAAAAAAAGCAATAAAATAAGAATTAAAAAAAATATTAAAACTAAGCTATTATTTAACAATGACATGAGACAAATAGCAGAAGAGACCCCAAGAAAATTAAAAGAATGTAAATTTCTTAATCAAACAAATAGTCCTCCAACATCTATTCAAATTTGGCACGACTCAATCAACTTAATATCTTTTGGAAGTGAAATTTTTGTTATAGAAATAAAAAACATAGATTTCAGAGAAGCATATTTAAAACATTTTAAATTACTTTGGAGTGTCGCAAAAAAATAATTTTGAAACACAAAAAAACATCTCGGAAATTTCCGAGATGTTTTTTTTATTCTATTTAGTCCAAAACTTTTTTATAAACATGCCCATTTTTAGTTAAAATAACTTCTTCCCTGTTTTTAATTTTACTTTCAATTTTTTCATCATATTTAGCAGATTGTTCCCAAGCAAGCTCGTAAGCTTTTTTTAATGCATCAGCTATTTCTTTACTTTCGATATAAACTCCAAAACGTTCACGGAGAGACATTACAGTTAACTTATTATCATAAATATAGATCTCAGGAGAAAATCCAAAACGATCCGGAGGCACCAACCGAACATCTCGTTTAAATTTTTCACCATTGCGCTTAAGTCCAATTCCATATTCAGCTGTTGGTACGATTGAGCGGATAAAAATATCTTTTTTTGTTCTTCTTTGAAAATAATCTTCGGCGTAATCCCCTAAGACCTCATCGAGGTCTGCCGTGGAAGTATAAGAACGAATTTCTTCGCTACTAGTCAAGCTATCTTCATAAAGTGATTTTAGGCCTTCAATCCCTTCATAATATTTTACAATTGGTTTTTTTTCTATTTCTGAATAAAGCGATTTTAATTCTGGCATTACTTTTCTAGTTTTCTCTGCCATTCTTTTATATTTTTCAGCTTTTTCTTCTAATTGTTTATATATATTATCAGGATTTTCTGCAACATAAACAATCTTTCCTGATTTTTTAGATAATCTAACTAATTTTTTCCCTACTAATCTTTCAAGAATATCGTAACCAGTTGTACGATTAATTTTTGCCTGACGTGCAATTTCAGAAACAGAAGAAACGCCTAGTTCTAAAAGCGCTAAATATACACTTGCTTCTTTTTTAGTAAACCCAAGGTTTTTTAATTGATTTATCATATGCTTACTTACTACTTATTATTATTTAATATTAGCATAATAAATAAATTGTGTCAATATATTTCCACAATATATTAATTATTAGCTAAAATTAAATAATATATTAGACGAAAGTACTTGACAATATATATAATATATGATATACTCCTCTATTAAACAAAAACAAACGCGATCTTTACAACGTAAAACAAAAAGAAGGGGGGCAAATTATGGGTGAATTTATTGCAGATGAAGATGATGTTAGTGGTTTTTCCGTAACTATTTTGTATTTATGGTTAGTAATTTCATGTATTATTGATAGTATAAATTTTTGGTGGTGGCGATGGTGGTTTTTCTTTGTTGGATTATTTTTAATTTTTATTTTTACTATCGTTCACATATTATCAACCGATAAACAAATAGATAAAAAAGAAGAAGTAAAAAAAATTGAAGCTAAAAAAACAGAGAAAACAAAAGAAACCAAAAAGCCAAAGGAGAAAAACATGAACAAAGATAAAGACCTAGCAGATATGTTTCGAAATATCTTCCTTGACGCTGTCAAAAAATCAGAAACACTAACTATATCAAATGTTCTTATTGATAAGGGAAAGGAACTTAAAAACATGTACGTAATACCTGGCAACTCAACTCCGTTTTTATCTGAAGATGATGCAAGAAGAGAAATGAAAATTGGCGAAAGTATCTTTCGGGTTAATCTTCTCCGCATTGAATAACAATGATAAATTCGCATAAAAAACAAAACCGGATCTTGTAAAGACCCGGTTTTTTATTCTTAAATCTAAATTCGTAAATCGACAATCTTAAATCGAAAATCCCTAGGCTCTCTCTACATACTCCCCCGTATCAGTATTAATTCTAATAACATCGCCTTCATTTATAAACATCGGTACGTTTATTTGAGTTCCGGTTTCTATGGTTACTTGCTTGGTAACATTTCCAGCTGAATTTCCTTTTACTCCTGGAGGAGAGCTAATTACTTTAAATTCCATCTTCATAGGCAAATCAATTGCAACTGGCTTATCATCAAAATACAGAGTATCCACATCTGTGCCGTCTTTTAGGAACTTCTGTTTATCTCCAATTTGTTCCAATGGAACTTCAAATTGTTCATAAGACTCATTGTCCATCAAAACTGCATTAATCTCATCTTTGTATAAAAAATTTGCTTTCTTTTTTTGGACTTCAGCTTCGTCAGCCTTATCATTGCCTTGAAAAGTCTTGTCCAGCATGTTGCCATTAATCAAATTTTTAAGTTTCACCTTGAGTACAGCTCCACCGCGTCCCATCTTATGATGGTCCGTTTTAGTCACCAAAAAAGGTTCGCCAGACACTTCAAGTACTTTGCTTATTTTTATTTCGTTTAATGATAACATAATAAAATATGTTAATAATTATTTCTTTGTAAAAGGAGTTAGCGCCATAATTCTGGACCGTTTTACGGCGGTGGCTAATTTTCTTTGATGCCAAGAACAAACACCTGTTCTTTTTCCAGGTAAAATCTTTGAGTGAAAATTAATAAACTTCCTTAACAAATTTGTGTCTTTATAATCAATTTCAAATAAATTGTTTTCACAAAAATAACAAACCTTTTCTTTTTTCTTTTTTTCGTTCATATATATTATTACTTATTATTTTTAATCCAATCTATTAAAAAGGAATATTTTCCACTTTAATATCCTCTTCGCTTGGGTTACCTTCATCTTGTTGGCTCACAGGAACTTCTGAGTCAATTACGGGCTCACTTGGAGCACTTGATCCTTGAGATGTTGAACCGCCTCCCATTGGAGCAGTACCAGCCCCGGCTCGATCAAGCATAATCATATTTTCAGCTACTATTTCTGTTTTATATCTTTTTACACTATCCTGTCCTACCCAATCTGAAGTTTGCAATCTTCCCTCTATATACACCTTTGCGCCTTTCTTTAAATACTGTCCACAAATTTCACCTAATTTTCTCCAAGCAACTATATTATGAAATTCAACTTTCTCTTGCTTTTGACCACTTTGATCATTCCAAATTAAATTTGTAGCAACTCCGAATGACGCAACGGTTTGCCCACTTGGAGTAGTTCTAACTTCTGGATCCCTAGTTAAGTTACCGATAATCATAGCTTTGTTTAAATTCATAGATTTGTTTTCCTATAAATTCACAAAATAATTTATTTGAAAATTTACTGGAATTAATTTTTAATTTACGTTTGTATTGTTTTATATTCGTTAAAATTCGTGTGTAAATTTGTTTAATTTATATTTTACAGCAGATCATCAGTGTCTAATAATTCATCGAGTTTCTCATCAAGATCTTTCAGCTTCATTTTGTTTTCATCTTTTTCTTTTTTAGCTTCTGGCTTTTTCTTTTCTTTAGCCTCTTCTTTTTCTATCTCATCTTTAGCTACTTCAGCTTTTTTAGCTTCAATTTTTTCTAAAATTTTATTTTCCTCCATTAATTCCTCCGCAGTTTTAACTCTTTTGCTAATAATTTGAAATCTTATAATCTCACCAGATGTTCTAATTAACATGTTTATTCTTTCTAGTTTTTTTGGATCCAAATCAAATTCCAATACAAAATAATACCCATGTGTAAATTGTTTTATTTTGTAGGCAAATTTTTTCCCTCCCCACTCTTCTTCGTGAGTAATTTTACCACCTTCGTCGGTAATAGTTTTTTTTATTTTTGTTGCTATTTCTTTTGCCTCGTCTTCTGTATATTGATTTGGCACAATATATAGCATCTCATAATGAGAATCTCCTTCTTCTTTAACTTTTGACATAATTTTTTAATTTGCCCGCTTCGCATCGACAAGCGATAGCGAATCGAGGCGGGTAATTTATAATTTGTAGTAAAAATTATTTATTATTTACTAATTTCACTTTTTTTAATAAAAATAATAAAACCCTCGGTATTCTTAATAAAAACAAGGGTTTTCGAAGAATGCCTTCCCCGGTTTTGCCGGGGTCAATCGCTTAAACGATCTTGGAAAGGTTTAAATTGTATTTCTACATTAACATATCACTTAAAAAAATGCAATACTATAAAATAATAGCATACGAAAAGTTATTAAATTACTTTTTTCTTGTTAAAAAACAATTCCTTTGCTAATATTAAATTAAGATATCTATAAATTTATAATTAATTTGTAGCAAATGAAATACTTTTTCCTCTTAGGCACAAATCAAACTCTCTCAATAGCAGAATTATCTGCTATTTTTCCTCGAGAAATAAAAAATGCTGAATTATTACTAAATGAAATTTTAATAATAGATATAGATGATATCAACTCTAGTGACCTAATTAAAAAAATTGGGGGTACTATTAAAATTGGTATTATAAAGAATGAAATAAATTTTGGAGATATCGTCCCTGAATCTATCAAGTTAATAGACGATATCAAAAAAGAAGGAAAATTTAAATACGGTATTTCATATTATGGAAATAAAAAATTTAATACTTTAAAAACCGGTCTAGAAATAAAAAAACATTTAAAAAAACAAGGAATAAGCTGTAGATTTGTCACCAGTAAAGAAAAAACTCTTTCATCTGTTGTAGTAGAGCAAAACAACTTAATTACCAGGGGCGCAGAAATAGTGCTTATAGAAAATGAAAATAAAATATTAATAGGGCAAACTATGGCCGTACAACCATTTAAGGAATTATCATTTCGTGATTATGGAAGACCAGCCAGAGATGACCAATCTGGAATGATTCCTCCAAAACTCGCTCAGATAATGATAAATTTATCAAACCTCACCCCTCAATCCCCTCTCCTAATTAGGAGAGGGGAAGGGAACGCTAGTGAGCGGGGTGAGGTATTATTAGATCCCTTCTGCGGATCAGGCACCATCCTCACCGAAGCTATGATGATGGACTACAATAATATTATAGGCTCGGATCTTTCCAAAAAAGCAATTGAAGATTCTCAAAAAAATATCAATTGGATAATCAAAAAATTTGAATTACAAAATATTAACCATCAAATATTTAATATTTCTGCTACTGAACTATACAAAGAAATAAAACCAAATTCAATTGATGCTATTATAACCGAGCCCTATCTCGGCCCACAAAGAGGAAAACATGATATTAAAAAAACAATCAAAGAATTAGAAACATTATACAGCCAAGCAATTAAAGAATTTAAAAAAGCCTTAAAAGATAACGGAAGAGTTGTGATGATTTGGCCAGTTTTTCGTAATAAAAAATATTTTGACCAAATCACACCAAACACAAAAGGTTTTAAAATAATTAATCTATTACCAAACAACTTTCAAAATAACAATCTAACTCTCTCAAAAAGAAACACAATTATTTATGGTCGCTCTGATCAGAAAGTCTGGAGAGAAATACTAGTTTTAAAAAAACAATAACATAAAAAGGGGGGATAAAAATGAAAAATCTACTATCTTGCTTGCTCTTTACAATCATTACAATTTTTATTCTTCCTTATCACGTTCATGGAGAAGGAGGTAGTATAGATACTTTAAAATTCTGTAATGAAAATAAGGAGAGAAAAAAAGAGATATTCTTCTATGAACATTCAAGAATCAAAATTGGCTTCGAACAAAGAATAAAAGAACTGGATAGCTATAGAGAGCTTTCATACGAGGAATACTGTATGCTTCATTTTCCATTTTACGTCACGATAAATAAAATGCGGAACAACCTCAAAGAATATACCAGTATTGACGTTAAAACAAAAATTTTTTTGGATCAATAACTCTTTTTTACCCTGGTGGGGAATTATTTTTTGGAAATAGTAGTAAATTTGAATTTACTACTGAAAAATTAGAATTAAAAATACAATTCTCATTTCATTTTTAAAAATCCCCTGTTTCACTTTATTTGAAACAGGGGTTTATTTTATTTTTATAATAAAATTTATTAAAATACTTTATTTATTAAACAAAAAATAACAGATACTACTCCATCTTCGCTTATCAGCTTCGATGGACAAACGTCTTTACTTATTAAATAAAAAATGGCATATGTCTCCATCTTGGATCATATAATCTTTGCCCTCTGTTCTGACAAGTCCTTTCTCCTTCGCTTGTGCCTCGCCACCAGCTTCTATAAACTTCTCCCAATCAATAACCTCTACACGAATAAATCCTTTTTCAAAATCAGTATGAATAACGCCAGCCGCTTGAGGCGCTTTTGAGTTTTTTGGGGTGGTCCAAGCACGAGTCTCGTCTACTCCAGTTGTAAAATAAGTAATTAAACTTAATAATTTATATGATACTTTAATTAACTTATCTAATCCACTCTGCTCGAGTCCAAGCTCTTCTATGTATTCAGCTTGTTCTTCTTCTGGAAGACTTGTTATTTCTTCTTCTTGTTTAATATTCAATTTCAATACTTCACCATCCCATCCTATTTCTCTTTTATCACTATCTTCTTTTTCGTTCATAACATAAAGAATAGGTTTAGTTGTTAGAAGGTTTAAACTCTTAATCAATTTCTTGTCATCATCATCTAACTCAAGCTCACGAGCAGCGTTACCTGCTTCCAAAATTTCTTTAATTTTATCTAATAAATTTTTGAGCTTTACAAGTTCTTTGTCTCCGCCCCTTGACTCGCGTGTCACTTTTGAAAGTCTCTTATCCACGGTTTGTAAATCAGCAAAAATTAATTCCATACTTATGGTTTCTTGATCGCTTTCAGAATCAATCTTTCCATTCACATGCACGATATTGCTATCCTCAAAATTTCTAACAACTTCACAAATCGCATCACACTCTCTGATGTTTGCTAAGAACTGATTCCCAAGACCTTCACCTTTGTGGGCACCCTCAACCAGGCCAGCAATGTCTACAAACTCAATAGTAGTTGGGATAATTTGTTTTGGTTTAGATATGCTCGCAATTTTATCCAATCTTTCATCTGGTACTTTTACCACACCAACATTAGGATCGATTGTACAAAATGGATAATTAGAAGCCTCTGCTTTTTTATTTGTAAGCGCATTAAATAAAGTTGATTTACCAACATTTGGAAGACCAACAATTCCTAT
>CAZTIC010000043.1:0-10306 GCA_964613625.1 uncultured Gammaproteobacteria bacterium
TCCCACACTCTTTCAGTTGATTTATTTATTCTTTCTTTGAGTCTCTTTTGTACTTTATTTAAATCCCAACAATATCTCCCAATGTTTTGAGTCCATTCAAAATAAGAAACAATAACTCCGCCGGCGTTTGCCAAAACATCAGGAATAATTAATACATCTTTTTCATTTAAAATTTCACTGGCTTCTTTGGTTGTAGGTCCGTTTGCCAACTCCAAAATTACCTGAGCTTTTATATCATTAACATTATCTTTGGTAATAACGTTCTCCAAAGCAGACGGGGCAAGTATTTCTACATCTAATTTTAATAAATCTTCATTAGAGATGTTTTCTACATCTGAAAAATCTATCACACTTCCAGTTGCTTCTTTGTGAGCAATTAATTTTTTAATATCCAAACCTTCTCTATCTACCACTCCACCCTTAGAATCAGAAACAGCTATTATTTTGAAACTATCTTCATAAGCGATGTTTGCAAAATTTTGCCCAGCATTTCCAAAACCTTGAACAGCTATATTTAAATCCTCTTTTTTCAAGTCTTTCTTATGAAGTATTGTTTGTAAAGAATAAAAACCACCTTGAGCAGTCGCTGTATCACGTCCAGCTGAACCACCTACTTCAACTGGCTTACCTGTAACTACGGCTGGTGTATATTTTCCTGCCACTCGACTATACTCATCCATTATCCAAGCCATGATTTGAGCATTGGTGTACACATCGGGCGCTGGAATATCAACCTCTGGTCCAATAATATTTGATATAGCTCTTGTATAAGCTCTTGTAAGTCTCTCAAGCTCGGCCTCGCTTAACTCTTTTGGATTCAAAGTAATACCTCCCTTAGCTCCACCGTAAGGGATATCAACTACAGCACATTTTATTGTCATCCAAAAAGCCAAAGATTTGACTTCATCCAAGTCAACTTGAGGATGAAAACGAATTCCGCCCTTATACGGTCCACGTGCATCATTGTGCTGAACACGAAATCCATCAAATACTCTTATCTCTCCATTATCCATTCGAACAGGAATAGAAACTTCAGTTACTCTCTTGGGTTGCATCAATATTTTCATTTCCTCAAATACCAACTCAGCAGTGTCTCCTGCTTTTTCTAATTGTGAAATAATCTCACAAGATTTTTGAAGTTGATCTTGACATTGCTTAAAATGATTAGCCATATTATTTGTTTTGTTACGTAGCATGCTACGTAACAATATTATTTATTATGTCTTTTTTTATATAATTCCAAAGTATTCTTAAATAACATTGCAATAGTGACTGGTCCCACTCCGCCAGGCACTGGCGTAATAAACTCTGCTTTTTCTAACACATCTTTGGCATCAACATCACCAAATATTTTTTTGTCTTTTTTTGTAATACCTATGTCGATTAGTACTGCATCTTTTTTTATCATTTCTTTTTTAATAAACTCGGGTTTTCCAACTACTGAAATCAACACATCAGCTTTTTTAGTTTTTTGAGTCAAATCTTTATCATCAGCTTTTGTAGTCACAACATTGGCTTGTCTGCATTCAAGCGCTTTAGCGCAAGTAAGACCAAAAATATCAGAATTTGAAATCACACACACCTCCCTGTCTTTCAAGTCACAATTAATATCTTCTAGAATCGCTAAAATAGAAGCAATTAGTGGTGGCATTATATGATTATGATTACAAGTTTTCAAAAATACTTCTATATTATTAGGATGAAATCTGTCTACATCTTTTTTTGAATTAATTGCAAAAATTATCCCATCAGTATCATAACTATCTGGCAAAGGTAGCTGAACTAGTATTGCATCAATCGTCTCATCTTTATTTAAACAATCTATCATTTCAAATATTTCTCTTTCTGAAATATCCTTGGGACATTTATAAAGATGGGTATCAATTCCAACCTTCTTAGCCTCTTTTTCTTTCATAGACACGTATAACTTTGAATCCTCTCTTTCTCCCACTAGAATAATAGCTAAATTTGGACGCTCCAAAGGACAAGTCGAATCATTATTCATCTTCCTGATTTCTTTTATAATATTATTACTAATTTTCTTAGCAATTTTTTTTCCATCAATTAACTGCATAGCTCAGATTATTATTAAACACTTGGAATAGGAAACTTATTACACATATCTTCTACATCATTTTTGATACTATCTAAATTTTCTTGGTTATCCTTGTTTTCAAGTGCACTATTTATCCAAGTGGCTATTTTTTTCATCTCTTGTGACTTCATACCTCTGGATACAATTGCTGGAGTACCAAGTCGCACGCCAGAAGGATTCATTGGTGGATTTGGATCATTTGGAATAGTAGAACGACTCACAGAAATCCCAATTCTATCAAGTATCACCTCAGCTTCTTTTCCAGACACCCCCTTTGAACTCACATCAACTACAATCAAATGATTATCGGTGCCACCAGAAATAATTCTATATCCCATATTTTTTAATTCTTCAGATAACACTTTGCAACTAGCAATTACTTCTTTGGCATATTCTTTGAATTCAGGTCTGAGCGCTTCACCAAAAGCTACGGCCTTGGCTGCGATAATATGTTCGTGCGGCCCACCCTGCATTCCAGGAAAAACAGCTTTATCAACTTGCTTAGCATATTTTTCTTTGCACATTATCATAGCTCCCCTTGGCCCTCTTAAAGTTTTGTGAGTAGTTGTAGTTACTACATCAAAAATCGGCACAGGATTATTCATTTCACCTGCAGCAATTAGTCCTGCAGGGTGCGCTATGTCTGCAAAAGTAAAAGCATCTATCTCATCAGCTATGTCTTGAAACTTTTGCCAATCTACTTCTCTAGAATAAGCACTAAATCCAACCACTATCATCTTCGGTTTTTCTTTCAATGCAATTTCTCTCACCTCCTCTGGTTCTATTCTTTCAGTTTCAGAATTTACTCCATATTGCACAAAGTCATAAAGCATACCAGAAAAATTCACCGGATGACCATGAGATAAATGACCTCCATGATCAAGTTTTAGTCCAAGTACCTTATCTCCAGGTTTTAGAAATGCCATATACACAGCTGCGTTTGCTGGAGAACCAGATAACGATTGCACATTTACGTGCTCAGCATTGAATAATTTCTTAGCTCGTTCTATTGCTAGATTCTCTATCTCATCAACATGTTCTTGTCCACCATAATATCTCTTACCCGGATATCCTTCAGAGTATTTATTATTTAACACAGTAGCCATAGCTTCTAAAACAGCTTTGGAAACATAATTCTCAGAAGCAATCATCTCCATTCCTTCTTTCTGCCTCTTTGTTTCTCTATTTATTATTTCCAAAACCTCTGGATCTTGTTGAGATAAATTTTTATAATCTAGCATAGTATTTTATTATTAATAATAAACAAATAATGTACTAATATAGTATGAAATATTAAACCTTTTGTCAAAGTAAAAACAACCCCTAATATTCGTGGTTGTTTTTATATCTATAAGAATTTAAAATGCTTCAAAGCTGGAATTATATTCGGCGCCAAGTCATCAGGCATATTATCTATATCAATCCATTTCCATTCATCTATATCTTCTCCTGGCTTTATCTCTCCAATTCTTTCAGCTAAAAAATGCGCTAATATAATATCAACTAATTCTCCATCTTTATTTTTACGATCAAAAACAATAAATGGCTCATCATTTAATATCTTTAAATCAATCCCCATTTCTTCTTTTGCTTCTCTCTTGGCATTTTCTATTAAGTTAGCATCCGTGTCCTCAACTCGACCACCACAAAATTTCCAAAACTTCGTATCACCATGTTTATTCAAGAGAACCTTATTATCCTCAACAATAACCGGTCCCGAAGCAATCACTATTTTTTGCATATATTTATAAATTAATATTTATATTTAAAACTTAACATTTATACATTTTTTGTCAAAGAAAAAAGGACATTCGCGATGAATGTCCTAGAAATAAACAAGTTAATAAAAATTAATACAGAATATCAAAAAGGTTTGAAAGCGATTCCTCATTATGAATACTCATAATCGCTTTTGCAAATAAAGGAGCAGAGGAAAGTTGCACTATTTTTGAACAGGCCTTTGCCTCATCTCTTAACATGAGCGTGTCTGTAACAATCAGTTGTTTGATTTCGCTTTCGGCAATTTTTTCAATCGCATCTTGAGAAAAGATTGGATGAGTAATACAGGCCGATACCTCTGTACAACCAGTTTCAAGTAGCTTTTTCGTTGCTTTAACTAATGTTCCACAAGTATCTGCCATATCATCGAGGATTACGGCTTTTTTTCCGGATACATCGCCGATTACTCGCATTTCTTTAACTTCATTATCCTTAACACGTCGCTTATCCATAATTGCAATATCGCAATCAAGCATTTTTCCGTACGCCCTTGCTCGAGCTACACCACCAGCATCTGGCGAAACAATCACCAAATCATGATCAAAATTTTCTTTGATAAATGGAAAAATAATTGGTGAAGCGTAAAGATTGTCTGCTGGAATTTTTTTAAAATAGCCTTGAATCTGGCCAGCATGAAGATCCATGGTTAAAATCCGATCAATACCAGCTTCAATCAATAAACGAGCAACTAACTCGGCAGTGATAGGAACTCTCGGCTTATCTTTTTTATCCTGCCTCGAATATGCATAAAGTGGCATAACAATCGTAATTTTGCTCGCCGAAGCCCTCCTGAAAGCGTCAACTGCAATTAACGATTCCATTAAATTTTTGTTTACCGGATCAGCACCTGTTTGAATAAAAAAAACATCAGCGCCACGAACATTTTCACCAATTTCAAAATTTATTTCACCATTTGCAAAGTCTTTGATTTTGGCCTCAAATAAAGGTGTTCCGATATGTTGGCATATTTTACTAGCCAATTCCGGATTACTTCTACCTGAAAAGATTTTTACTGGAAATGTCATGATTTTTCCTCCTTAATTGTCAAACAACAGTTTTGATTTTTATTTATTTTAATTTCTTATACATATATAAATTATCCAAACGATAACCTAGCTTTCTATAATACCCTCTTACACCAATTCCAGAAATTACAGCAATTTTTTCAAAATCATTTTCCTTGGCTATTTTCTCAGCTTCTTCCATCAACATCTTACCAAGTCCAGCATGCTGAGTCTTTCTACTACCACCAACAGACACTAATTCACCATAAACATGAAGTTCTCTAATCATTGCTGACTTGTTTAATGCATCATGTGATAAACGCAATCTACAAAATCCATAAAGAATTTTTTTATCCTTACTTTCGTAACTGATAAAACATTCTTCTCCACCCGAAGCTTTATAATTCGTAATTCGTAATTGAGGATTGATAATTGATTTTTCACGTGCCTCTCGACACCTTATACATCCACATTCAACCCCTTTATTCTTCATTACCTGCCGAAGATTCGTCACCTTGTTTCCAGCTTCAATCGATTCACCAGGAATATCACGAATAAGTCTAATAATGCGTACGTAACTCGGTACTATCTTTTTACAGTCTATTATCAAATTTTGCAAACTTTTGTCACTGTACGGCTTATATTTTCCCTGTTTCCACCATCTGTACAACAAACTTCCCTTAGTGACCACAGTTGGGTAAAATTTTATCTGATCAGGTTGAAATCGTTCGTCACTAAATAATTGCCCAAACATTTTTTCGTCTTTCTTAGGTGTAGACCCAGGAAGTCCTGGCATTATATGATAAGTAACTTTAAAACCATAATCTTTTAGCAACTTAGTAGCATTCACAATCGCATCAACACCGTGATCACGCTTATTAAGTTTTAATATTTTATCATCAATAGCTTGCACTCCAATTTCCACCCTAGTGCAACCCAGGTCTCTCATCTGCCAAACCTCTTTCTCATTAATATAATCCGGTCTAGTCTCCAAAGTAATTCCAATCAATTTATACTTCGCCCTCTCATTTCTCTTTTGCTCTTCAAGTAATTTTTTTTTCAACAAATCAATTTTTAATTTTACATTATACTTTCTACTTTTAACTTTTAACTTTTTACTCAACGAAAAGTCATTTGCCCCACGAAAACATTCCGCAATATACCAATACTTATATTTATCTGGCAAAACTGACCAAGTGCCACCAATTACGATAAGCTCAATTTTGGTTGGCTCATGTCCATTAGCAACTAGCGCCCGAAGTCTATCCTGCACTTGAGTATACGGATCATATCCACAACGAATAGCCCGCATTACAGCAGGTTCATTCGAAAGATAGCTCTGAGGTACGTCTTTTTCAGTCGGACAAAAAGCGCAATTCCCAGGGCAAGGATATGATTTAGTAAGTACTGCTACAGGAGCAATGCCCGACATTGTCCTAATCGCCCGCTTACGTAACAAACCATAAAAAATCTGACCTTTTTTAGAATTAAAAAATTTCTTATTTTTCTTCAGCTCAACCAAAACTTCACTATGATGCAATATATCTATCCTATATTTCTTGGCTAATTTTCTCTTAGCCTTCATCAATTCTTTATCAGTTTTTATATTCTGTTTTAACAACTCCTTAATTGCCTTTTTTCGCATAATATAATCTTATTAACATGCTTTTACTTAACCACAAAAATACTAACAAATCAAGAAAGTTTAATAATCCAAATGGGGCTTATTTTTTTAAAAATATTTGATATAATGTAAATAACAAATTTATATACTAAAAAACTAAATAAAATAACCTGTTTCTTGCTAAAGTTACAAGTTATACGACTAAATTTATGTTAAAAACAAGAAAAAAACTGATATTTCTATGTTTTGCTCTTTTTCTACTAGTTTTACCAATTTCCGTACTAGCCTTTGAGGTAAAGTCTGGTGAAACAATCCAAGTTGCAGAAGGAGAAGAAATTAACGGAAATTTATACATCGCAGGCAACACCATCTCAATCGATGGCACTATAAAAGGCGATCTATTTTGCGGAGGCCAAACTGTAAATATAAACGGCACAGTTGAGGGAGATGTAATTTGTGCTGGTCAAAGTATAAATATCAACGGCACAGTTGGCGGAAGCGTAAGAGCAGCTGGAAACTCAATAAACATAAATAGCTCAGTTGCACGAGGAGTGCAGGCGCTAGGTGCTTCGATAAATCTTGGCAAAAATGCAACTGTTGGCTGGGATATGTTCTTAGCTGGCGCTACCGGGCTCATCCAAGGAAAAATAACTGGTGACTTACATGGAGGCATCGCCAATATAACCATCGATGGTGAAGTTGGAAAAAATATCCGACTCAGACTCGACGAAGTCAAAGCCATAAACTCTCGTCTCGCTAAAAAGAATGAAGATGGTCCATTAAAAATTACAGACAAAGCTAAAATTGGTGGTGATGTTATTTACACATCAGGGCTAATTGGAAGCATTTCTGAATCTGCTGAAATTGGTGGAGAAACAAAACACAATCTACCAAAAATAAAAGGCACAAAAAGAAACTATGCAATAAGTTGGTTATGGGGAATGCTATATTCAATTTTTGCAGGACTTGTAATTGGTCTAGTATTAATCAGTGTCTGGAAAAAACAAATTATTAAAATTACTAACATCATGTTAGAAAAACCTGGACCTTCAATGGGTTGGGGAGTTGTCGTGCTACTGCTCACTCCCATTATCTGCTTACTCCTTCTACTAACTATAATTGGTATTCCTTTAGCTTTCTTGGTAATGGCCACTTGGGTTATCGCAATCGTGCTAAGCAAGATCATCGCAGGAATTTTTGTAGGTAGAAACATATTAGATAGATTTGGTAAAAAATCAAAAGACTCTCTAATCTGGGCAATGATAATTGGTGTAGTAATTGTTAAATTCATTTTTGCTATTCCGATAATCGGTTGGGTTCTTTGTCTACTTGCTACATTTTGGAGCCTTGGAGTTATCTGGCAATTCCTTAGAAATGATTAACTATTTATGTAAAAATAAAAAAGACGGCTTTACAAACAAGGTCGTCTTTTTATATAATTAACTAACTAATAAATAAATATTAAATTATATGAATAAATCAGAATTATTAAAATCTGCTGAACTAGGTATTAACGGTTTAGAATTAAATGATAAGTACAAAAAATCTACTATAAGCAATCTAGAAGAATGGTTAGGTAAAAAAGAAAAATACCAAAAATATCAAGAACAAATAATATTTTGGATTGAAAATGAAAAATGGGACATAATTGTTGATGCTTTTTTTCAAATAATCCCTTTTGGCACCGGAGGCAGAAGAGGTTTAGTCGGTATCGGAACAAACAGGATTAACGAATTAACAATAAGAAACTCTGCCCAAGGGCATTCTCAATACTTATTAAAAAAACACTTGGATATAGAAAATAAAAAAATTGTTATTGCATATGGTGTAAGAATATTTCTTGATAACAGTGATTACAACAAAGACATAGACAATCCTGTGCTCGGATTAACTGCTAAAAAATTAGCGAAAACTGCAGCCGAAGTGTATTCTGCTAACGGTATTGGTGTAGAATTATTTGAAGACTACAAAACTACCCCCGAGTTGTCTTTTGCTATCAGAGAATTAAATGCAATGGGGGGCATAATGATTGATGCAAGTCATAATCCTCCGTCAGATTGCGGCAAGAAAGTTTTTGATTCATTGGGCGGTCAATTAATCCCACCATATGACCAAGAATTAACCGATGAAGTTACAAAAAATGTAAATAAAATTAAAATAATCTCCTTTGATGATGCTTTGAAAAAGAAATTAATCAAATATATTCCAAAAAGTATAAGTGAAAAATACTATATTGCTGTTAGTAAACTAGCTTTAAGTGATAATAGAGAACTAAAAATTGTTTACACCCCTCTAAATGGCCCTGGTCTTACTTCTATATTTCCAATTTTAAAAAAAGCTAGATTTGATGTGGATCTTGATCCAGAAACCAAAAATTTAAGTGGTAAATTTGAAAATGTAAAATTTAACATTCCAAACCCCGAAGTAATACAGTCCTTTGACACAACCCTGCCATATGCAAAAGAAAAAAAAGCCGACATTATTTTAAGTAGCGACCCAGATGCAGACAGAATTGGAATAATGGCAAAGCACAACGACGATTACACTTTTTTCAATGGAAATGAAATTGCCGTCATACTATCCAATTACGCCATTACTAAATTAAATAAACCAAATGGCATCGTAGTTAAAACAGATGTAACAACTAGTTTGATTGAAAAAATTGCTGAAAAAAATAAAATTAAATGTATTGGAAATCTGTTAGTTGGATTTAAATATATTGCTGACATACAAAACAAACTAGAAAAAGAAGGAAGAAAAAATGATTTTATTTTTGCAGCCGAAGAAAGTCATGGCTACATAGCTGGTAATTATTGTCGAGACAAAGATGCAGCCATCGCTGCCCTCTGGTTGTCTGAACTTGCTGCTGACTTGAAAACTGAAAATAAAACCATAGTAGATTATATAAATGATATATATTGTGAATATGGTTATTACTATAACTATCTAACAGAAATTAGAATGCTTGGAGCAGTTGGATTAGAAAAAATTAACAATATTCAAGCAACAATAAGAAAATCAGAAATAAAGACAATAGGAAAATACAAAGTAAAGCAAAAAATTGATTTCTGGGATGGCGACCCTTTTCTTAGTGAGACAGATCAGTCTTCTCGAAATGTTATCAAACTAATTCTTGAAGATATTAATGAAAAAGAAGTAAGAATCATTATTAGACCATCTGGAACAGAACCAAAAATAAAATTTTATATTGAAATAGGATGTAAGCCGTGTGATAAAAAAGATTTAGAAAAAACTAAAAAAGAAGTTGAGGTACTAAAAACAAAACTAGAAAAAGAATTCATGTCATATTGTTATAAAATACTAGACATAGATTTTCCTGACAGAGGATACTTATTGTTTTGGCAACTACCTTTAGATGCTAAATTAAAATATTTTGAAATCGAAAAGAATATTATAGAACTAAAAAGTATTAATGATAAAAAAGAAAGAAAAAATAAACTTGCTGATTTATTATTATTTTTAGGAAGTGATCCTGTAGAAAAAGTTGATGAAGCATTTAAAGCTGAATATCAAAAAGGAATTAAAGAATATTTAGATATATAAATGACACAAAAAAAGCTCCGGAAATTCCGGAGCTTTTTTTATTTTCTAAATTCATTTAATATATCTCGAATATCATCTAGATCCTCTTCAGTTAGGTCTATCTTTAATCTTTTTCTATTTAAATTATACATATCTTTTCTAATCACAAAAGAAGACACACCAACCCCTCGTCGAACTTTACTGCTATATTTTTTTATCAAATCCATTACCACTTCTTTGTTATCACTATTCAAGTTTCTA
>CAZTIC010000044.1:0-10038 GCA_964613625.1 uncultured Gammaproteobacteria bacterium
CATCAGGTAAAAAAACAGGAGTTTTTATACTCCCGTGAGCTGTTTTTATTATTTTCCCATTAATTTTAATCACTATAATTTTAAATCTAAATATAAATTATTAATCTAACCTTCACCTTTTGGATCATATTTATTTTTTATTTCTTCTCCATCTAAAAATCCATCATCATCCGAATCGGGATTATCGGGATCAGTTTGATATATTATTTCATCTCGAAAATTTAATCCATCATTATCATTATCTGATGTAAGCGAAATATTATATAATCTTGATAAACAACCAGCCTTAAGATCAGAATAAAATATTTCTTTGCACTTAGCTATATTATTATCAGCTACTGCCTCTCTAAATAATACTATATTATTGCAATATTTATTAATTTCAAAATCCTTCCATCCATTTGTTGTATCACTACTTGAATAATCTATTATCTTTTGGCAATCGTTAATAGTTGTCTTGTAGTTAAAATTATCATTTATGCACTTTTTTTGACTTTTCTTTTCGGTAATTTGGCCGCATATTTCAATATTACCATTTTTCTCAACAGCTTTAGATAAAGATATATTTTTACAATTTAATCTAATATTTTCATCGTCAATTTTATTACATATCTCTGAATCTAATTTAGAAATTGCAACCAGCTTATAGCAAACATCTTGGCTATAAATATCTTTTATTTTACTGCAATAATTTTCGTTATTTTCTTCTGTGGCTAAATTGTATATCTCATTATCTGATAAATTTAATAATTTTTCATCAGTATCTTTTTCCACATCATTTTCGTTAACAAAAATATCCTTTTTATTATTAATAAAAAAATACAAAGCAATAATTATAATAATTATAAAAAATGCCAAAATTATTAAATATTTTATTTTTTTATTCATACTGATTAATTATTAAGGATGTAATAATAACGGACAATAATCAAACTTTATATTCTTTATTAATACAGTACCAGCGTTTTCATAACTAGTTAATAATGTTGTATTAGTGTCACAGCTTAAATAATTATTTATTCCAGTCCAGTTAGTAATTTCTTGCAAAATTTCATCTTCTACCAATATCCAGCCAGGATCATCTCCATTGATTCTAATATTTACCGGCTTTTTAAATATATTTTCTAATATCTGTTCAAAAACTAAATCGATATCAGTGGTTTCTGCTTCATAAGCATAAGCTCCTCCAGAAGGACAATTTGTATCACTAGACCAATCACACATTGCATTCGCATTACTATCTCCGCCAGTATTATAAAAAATTGAATATATTTCAAAATTATTTGGCGGTGCTTTCATTATAGTGGCTTGATCATTAACATGGTCATTTAAATTACAATCAAAATTAGAGGAAAGAGAACAATACACAGAATCACATTGATATGGTGGATCATGTCCTGCCCAATGATCTATATAATACTGCAAATGAGCATCACAATCTTCATCACTGCAACTTTCATCAGCACAATCTGTGTTTTCAGTAATAGCAATTTTAAAATCAGCCTCTGTGTTATAAGCAGCTCCTCCATCAGGACCGGGACCAAATAAACATTTACAAGGATTAGTTATGCCACAATAACACCATTTACTACTACAACCTGACCAATATACATGACAGTAAGCAGTACGCTGCAAAACCTCCGGTATTCCATCGCTTAATAATATTACTATTTTTCTAGTTGCTCCTGAATTACTCAACCAAGTTTCGGCTCGATTCATAGCCTCTAAAGTATTTGTTCCCCCAGAAGCATCTAAATTATCAATCATAGATATTAAATTATCTTTATGCGGGACGCTCGAAATATCTCCTAAATTTACTGAATCAGAATTATTTACTGTATCATCATATGATATTAACCCAACATTAATCGAAACTGTACCAACAAAAGGAAGAACAATATCATAAATCTTACCTATAGATTGATTTAATGCGCTAATTGCATTATCTATTGGCTTAACTTCGCCAGTAATAGAACAGTCTACACAATCACTTACAATTAAATCCCAGCAACATTTATCAAAAGAATTACATTCACTTATGCATTGTGCCACATTTTCTTCCCCGTTCATACTGCCAGATGTATCAACTACAAATACTATATCCATGTCCTCTGTTACCCCCCCCACATTAGCATCAGCTGTGCCATTATCTAATTGCGAGCAGCTAATTGAAGCTGGAAAACCTATTGAATTCATAAGATCAAAAGATCCACCACTAGAAAATACTATTTCAGATGGATATGTATATTCAATAGAATTTATTTTACTTGCAGCTGAACAATATTTGTGAACCAATAAATCAAAATTATCAGTAACTGAACATTCATTTATCTCAGAGTTTGCGCAATACTCATCTTCAACCCTTACTTTTAAATTATATGTTTCATCATTTTGACCATGCAAATTGAGCTTATTAAGTCCAGTAATAACTCCTGTACTACTATCTATAGATATTTGTCCTCCCAGATCATCTACTAAATAATATTGTATAGAATGATTTGGGTCTGGGTCACTGGCATCAATGTCAATAGTAGCATTTTCACCGTTATCTATCTCAAAAATACAACCCGCTCCACGAATACACTCGTCATTGTTGGAATAGTCAATTTTAACCTGATTAATCACTGGAGGATTATTAATAATATCAACAGCAAATGAAGAGGAGATTCTATCTAGCGTAGTGCCATCCTCGGCATAAACATTAACTATATATTGGCCCGTCCTCTGATTAGGGCTATAAGCAACATCAAGTCTCATATCATGAATATCTAACCCATGCGAAGCTATAGGATCAATCTCAACTCCATCAAGTGTTGCGTCTTCTAAATAAATAGTATCAAAAGGATTCAAACTAGCATCAGTACCTTTGAGATCAAAATCTGCAGAATCACCAATTACCATTGTTCCAGTTTCAGATGATAAATCTAGTTCCAGACCTTCAATTGTTATTTCATGTACTTCACTTGTAACACCACCTCTACCATCATCAACTACTATTTCTATCTGATATAATCCTGCTCTACTGGCGTTTCCTGCTAGAGCAGCATGGATCTCTTTTTGATAATCTACTAATGTGTTGTTGATTTCAAATTCGTCAAAACCGTTATCCCATACCCACATATAGGTAGTTGAATTCCAATCAGTAGGAATTGGACTAATTAAGTTAACATCATAAGTCAACCAATCACCATCAGGGTCCACCGCTTCAAAATATCCCTTGAATTCTTGTTTTGGATAGCCAAATAAATTAACGCTTATTATCTCTGGTGGTCTATTAACAATTGTATTATCATAACAATTAAAATCTTGTATATTAGCGTAGCTTGTTTCTAATATAGAACAAGCATTATAATCATTTCCGTTATTCGTATAATAGGCATAGGCTCGACTGCCTGATGGTAAGTCGTCTGGAATATTACCATCAAATTCTTTAGCCGCATCATCCCAACAAGTGTCACTATTGAATCTATCCTCGCTACACACACCCATTCTATTTATCGGATCAAAACCGAGTGAGATACCAAGTTCCTTTTCAAATGTATTCTGCCAACTAGGCCAAGTTGATATAGTAGCGCCAGGAATATATGTACCAGAACCAAGAGTTGGATATTTGTCATGTATTTCTCTGTAGTCTTCCACAGCAAATCTAATATCCATCATATTGGCCATTCTTTTCACTTCTCTAATGATCTTCACCTTCTGGCTGGTGCAATAATTACCATCAAAACATTCTTCGTCATTAAAACAAGCTCGATTTATGTCATTACTACAATTACCGGTTTCGGTAATATTGGTATTAAATCTCCAATGTTCTAAAATTTGCCCAAAAATATCAACCGTTTCTTGTTCTTGACCTTGGTTGTATGAGATTAAATAGATGTTTGTATATAGATTTTCACCAACTGCGTTAGCTGCAGCCACATAAACAGTTCTGCCATCACGAATAGCATCATAACCATCTACTTTTAGAGTTTGAGGAGAGCCTGAAAAACCCTGATTATGATACCAGCGCTCTATACTTATATGAGACTCATTCGGCATAACACGAACAGCTATGGCGTCGGGTGAAGAAACTGCTAAAACATTGCGGTGATAATTCAAAAACAAAAACAAAGCTACGCCAAAAAATAATACAAATAGTATAGTAATTTTTTTATTAATAGTTATCTTCATATAATTAATTATATAATAATTATACTTATTCAACAACTCCACTATTCAAATCTTTAGATATTTCATCATCTTCCAATTTAGTAGTTTGAGTTTTTGTAGTTTTTGAAATAGTTGCCTCAGTCTCTTTGTCAATCGCTTGAACAATAGCGCCTGATGATAAAACCATAATTTTATTTCTATCATCCTCTCGTGGAGTAATAGATATACTAAATTCAGAATCAGCTCTATAAACTGTAATGGGCAAACGTCCTATATTCCAAACTATCTTCCTATTTTGCTCATCGTAGCTTATTGTGCCAACAGACATTCTTTCTTTTCCATTCCATGTCACACCCTCTGGTAAAACTGCCTCCACGCTCACCTCTCCCAATTCATGTAAATTATTATTAATAGTCCAATAAGCCTTAAAGCTAGTTTCTTCTCCCACTTTTGGAGGCAAAGGTCCGGTACCAACAGGAATATTGTCTTCGTTAAAATATCTAATCTCTTCTTTGAGCGACAAATCACTATTAATTTTATTTACAATCGTATTGCTCTTATTATCCTCATTTACCTCAATCTCACCGTCTACTTCTCCCATACTATATTGAGAATAATTTTTTATTTCAAAATCTTTTCCCAAATCAGACTCCTTAAAATCACTCACTTCAATAGAAAAGTCAATTACACCCTCTTCATCTGGATTCAATTCAGCTAATTGAGGTATTTCCATTTTACTCCAAATTATAGTATTGCCTTTTTCTTGTCCACTATTTTCATCTTCAAGAGTCGATCTTTTTAAAAAATTACTTTCCAAAACCGCCATAATCACCAAATCTTTCATGGTGCTTTCGCCTTTATTGGTATAGCTTATTGAATAATTCAAAGTATCACCAAAATTTACTGCCTGGTCACTTTTTGAACCGTTAATTATTATTGTTAAATTTAAGTCACTATTCATCACTTCCTGACTAATATTTTCTTCATAAAAATATAATTTATTCTCATCCTCTTCTACAATTATTTCATTGAAAAATCTTAACAACAAATTTATTTTATCATCTATTTTTTCATTTATTTTATAGACGATAACAATATTTTGCTTTTCTTCCCCCACACTATTAATATTCCAAATATTATCTTTTAATTTTTCTATTTTTATCTCCTCTGTTAGTTCTTCGCTTTCATCATCTTTTTTTTCTAATTTTATATCCAAAATTTCTAAATTTTCCAATTCATTAATTTCTAAATTAAAATTATTAATATAAGATTCTTCTAGTTGTTCCAAACTTAAGATAATTTCATTTTCTTCTCCGACTAACACAGTAGATGGGTAATCAAATACAAAATCTAGTCCTACGCCTTTAATTTCGGCGATAAACGAAGTGTCTTTTTTAAATTCTGATGAAAAATTTTGAGGAACATAGAATAAAGTGCCATGAATAATACTTGATTCATCAACTTGACCTATTATTTGACCTTTTATTTTTATTTCCTCTGAACCTCTCGCCATCAAAGATTTAAGATTCCACATATTATTTTTCTGTGTTGCCATAGGCGAACTATCTAAAAAAACAAAATTATCAGGATATTTCAACTCAACTCTCATATTTTGAAGAGGAGCATTGCTTAAATTTTTTAACTTCACAGTATAAAAAAATTCTTCACCTGCCAACACCTTTTCTTTTCCCATAATTTCAAAATCAACTGCAGTGACATCTAAACCAGTATGAAAAATATAATAATAAGCTCCATAACCAACTCCTGCCATGATCCCCAAAAGAAATATAAAACTAAAAAACATAAAAATAAAACCACGCTTCTTTTTTATATCTAATTGCCCCACATCTACTATGTCACCATTCTCATCCTGATATATCTCATTCAAACCTTCTTCGATAGCCTCTTCTCTATCCTCCTCTTCTTCCTCTTCAATGCTATCATCGATAGCTTCATCTATTTTCTCCTCAAACTCCTCTATTTCCTCATCACTTGCGATAGGCCTCTCAATAAATTCTTGCAAGCTTGATTCCTGTTTTTTTATTTTAATATCTTTTTTCTTTTTCTTAAGCATAGTATTTAATATTTATTTTATATGATATATATTATTTTTATTTCTCTTCAATTAAAAAAGCTGAATATTTATCCGTTTCCAATACACTCGAATATTTAAAATTATTTTTTGATAAATATATTTTTTGAGGATAACTAATTGTTAATTCAAGGTTTTCGGGCAAACTAAGAGAGTAATCAATTCCACTTCCAATAGAACCTGATTGTTTTTGAAAATAAACAGCATAAGGTATTAATTTTTTCTTACCAGGATTAACCATCTTTTCCAAAAGACCAACCCAGCCATCATCAACTTCTTTCTTTTCTATTATGAACGGGAGTTTGTAACGGATAATTATTTCAGTTGTTTTTCCTGGATCAACCATTGACCAATTAGCAAAAACCGTTTTTCCGCTTTCGTCGTATACGTTAGTCTTATCTTCGCCGAACTCTTCCATATTGCTTTCTTCTTCATGGAGATCATCGTCATATATCCAAGTTGAATCTACTTCATCAAAATAAACTTCATTTGGCTTGGTAAAGCCACTAGTTTCTATAAGCTCCGAACCAGTTGGCACATATACTCTAAGCCAATCCACATTTCTAACGCCAGTAAATACTTCATGTTTTATACCTGTGTGAGTTCGTTTTATTTTCAATGTATTTATTATCGATCCATCCTCAGAAACATCAGTTTGTAAAGATATACTTTCTTCGATCACTTTATCACTTTTACCTCCAGCAATATTTGTATTTATCACTGATAAAAAATCCCATTTAAAGTCTTTGAGCCCACCATCCCAGCCATGACTTTCTATTTCTGATTGTAATTTCTCATTATTAAAATAAAATAAAACATGTTTCTCGCTCAGATTTGATTCTAGGGCAGAAAATAATTTTACAAACTTTTCTTTATCGAGTCTCTTGGGTAGCTCTTCTATAATCTTTTCCATTAAATCTCCGATCAATTTTTTCGGAATATTATTTTCAATTATATTTCCATCGATATCGGATTGATAAATAGTATCTTTATTCTCTACTACATTTTGAACCGTTAACCAAAAATTTTCACTATCCAAAACTACTCCATATTCTTCTGTCATGTCAATTGGTCCTATAATATCCAATAAATCTTCCAATACAGTTGGAGTAAAACTAATAACACCATCAACTGTCGAACCATCGCTCTTTTCATAAAACCACATAAGCTTCTTGGCACTCTTGGTCCAATCTGGCCACCAATTCACATCCCAAAAATGCCACAATGAATTTACCAGATGTAAAGGCTTTGGAGCCTGCACCAATACACTCAAACCACCCTCGGTGTCATAACTACCGCCACCTGGTACTTCTAGATTTTTTAATTTTCCATTAGAAAAATCAACCAAGGCGTAACTACCAATAAAACCGCCAGTTGCTCTCATTTCAGTGTTGTTTTGAAAAACCAACAAATACCTCTTGTCATAAGTATCTCCCAAGAATACTTTGATTTCATTTCCTAATTCGATAAATTCTGTCAGTCCTTTTTCTATAACGATTGATTTGTCCTTGATACCAACAAATTGTTCTCTATATTCTACTGGTAAATTATCTATATTTATCTCTCCTATAATTTGATTTAATCTATTAATATCATCCAGCGCTTTTTCTCCATGATATACAAACTCATCAATTATCTCAATTAAATTTTTGTCTTTACTATCAAATATCGTTTCAATCGCCAAGCTCAAATTATTTCCAAGCTCTGAGGCGACCCTGCCTCCTTCTAAGATATTTTTTCCCTCAGAAGCAAATCTAGCTTCTTCATTAGGAATTATTTTTAATAATGCAAAAAATATATCATTAATTTCTCCTATTTCATCTTGTGCCTTGAGGAAATTATTACTAGCTTCGGCAAAATTAACACTTGCTCCTTCAAAATCCATTATAGACGCACTTCCACTGGCTTGCTCGAGACTATCAATCGCTTGTTCAGATGCTCCCAACACTCTTCCTTTGAGATCAGCGAAGCTAAGTGATTTATAAGACAAAATCTTGAAAGGCAAAATAATAATAAATAATATTAAAGCAAATTTCAAAACAGATTTACGAAGTGAAATATCCATAATCGGACCCTCCATATCACTACTCAAAAATTCAAATCTTTTTCCTTTATCCACCGAAGCTTCAACGTAGACGGATTTGTCCGCAATCTTATCACCCAATTTCTTTCTCTCAAAATTAGTATTAACTTTAAAAAATTCAAAAATAAATTTAATATTTTCTTTAAAACTTTCTTTTCTGGTACTAGAGGATATTATATTTTTCTGAACCTTATCTTCAACCTCATGAACACTGCGTTCAATTAAAACTTGTTTACGAATAGTTTGAGATTTCCAAAATTTAATAGGAAATAATGAAGCAATAAATCTAATACTATAAATTAGATATAAACCAATTTTATAACTAATTTTGTATACAATATTGCTAAATTTAATTACAAACAATATCAATAATTTAAATAAATACAAAAATGCAAAATCATCAAACTTTTTTAAAAACACTTGAAACTTATCTTGTTTCTTTTCTACTATTTTAGCCTCGGTCGATTTTGGTATAGCTATTTTCTTAATCTGCCTCAAAATCGTTTCTTTTTTGATATTTTTTAATTTTTTAGCAAAATTAAAAGTCTTTACTATTTTATTCTTAAAAATTAAAATGCTATCAGAAAAATTATTTATTTTTTCCTTCAAATTAATTTCCGAAACTTTTCCCCAAGCTTTTTTCCAATCAACCTTAGAAATACTTTTCTTTACCTCTTCCTCCACAATTTCTGTTTCTTTCAGATCCACGACAAATAATGACGATCGCTCATCATTATTAACCTTCAGAAAATTAACATTTTCTTTTCTTTTTCTCATTATTTTATAATCTCTATATTTCTTTTTTCAAAAATATAAAAACACAAACTGTGGCTAATTATTTATACACAGTTTATATAATAAATATATTCATATTATACCCTAAATTTACTTTTCTTCCAAACAATTTTTTTGTATTAAAAAAGGCCCGGTTCTCCAATCGCGGGCCTTTTGATTTTTTAACAAAATTTTGATTTATTTTTTTTCATTTGAGAAGCCAATAGAACATTTTATAATTTTTTTCCTTCCACCAGCTCTCTTTATTACCTCATTAATCTCCCATACAGGCAATTTCTCTGTCATGCCTTCATCATTGAAACCACTATTTACTCGCAATTTTACGCTAGCAGTAACGCCCGGAAGATACATAGCATTCAGATATGGCACATCTCCATTCACCCTACCTGTGACGAGACAAGTTACACTCTCACCTCTGTAACGATAATTAATTCCACCGCCTTTCACAAATATCTTAATATTACCGCCATTAAAATTTCGGCATAAAATAAGGAGATTCTTTTTATTGTCCCATGATGCGTCATTATCTACTTTAAAATTACAGATTACTTTCTTTAAAACCGTTTCTCTCGTCGGGTCCATTTTTTCACCACTTACCAGAAGACTACCTGCTTTCATGATAAAAGCAAAGCTTTTCCTGATATTTTGCTTGCCATAATTATTAAGACAAGTCATGCATGCCCATTCACCATTTTCCTTCACTTTAAAACAACACGGACAAACATCTCCGTTTAAAACTGCCTGGCAAGTATTACCAAATAACAATGCCGAATTCAAATTTACTGGCTTCATGTACCCTCCTCCATAAAACAAGTTAAAAAAGTTATAGGTTTTTATTTTTAAATCAAAATTTTCTTTGATATATTTTTTAAAAGAACATTTCACAATAACATATTTTTTAAAATTAGTCAAATAT
>CAZTIC010000045.1:0-9660 GCA_964613625.1 uncultured Gammaproteobacteria bacterium
GAACCCCTATCACTACCTTGGCAAGGTGGTATAATAGCCGCTATACGATACCCGCGATATAAATTACGATTTTCGAATTTCAACAATCGACAATCGAAGTGTGCCCGGGGCGGGACTCGAACCCGCACGGAGTTTAAAATCCAAGGGATTTTAAGTCCCTCGTGTATACCAGTTTCACCACCCGGGCGATATTTCATTTTCGTGTCCCAAAATATAAAAAACAAGCCTTCCTAAGCTCAAAATTATTATATCTGAATATTTTTCTTTTTGCAAGATGCTATCAATTCGTAATTTGTAATTAAAAAATTGATAATTGATTGGTGGAGATGGCGGGAATTGAACCCGCGTGTAATAAAAACGATTAAAATAATTTTACAGAAATATCCTGGCTTAAAAAATTTATAAATATTGTCTAAACCAAGCAAAATCAATATTTACTAGTTCTCTAAGTTTCGAACTAGAACCGAGAACGTTTTCTAGATCTATCCTTGTGATTGACACCCGGATCCAGTTACAAAGAATCGCTGGACGGATGGTTGCTGCTAATTAATTAAGCTGCAACAGGAGCAAATACTGGCATACTAAATGCCACTTTGCTTTTAAGTGTTTTTGCACTTATTAAGTTTAGAGCGAGATTAGCGTGCGTACTCTAAAGCACGTCCTGAATATTTTAAAGAAATTTTATTATCGATGCCTAGCATCCCCATAATAAATTTTCGATTGTCGATTTACGATTTTCGAATTATTAAAACAATTTAATAACCTGCCTACCGGCAGGCAGGCTCGCAATGACGGTTATTTTTTTGTTAATGTTCTAATATAAAAACAATATAACTATATAGCAATATAACAATTTTATTTTCTCCTCTTCAACATCCCACTTACTTTTCTATCTAACTCCCTTTTCTTAATATCTTTTCGCTTATCATACTTTTTCTTTCCTCGCCCCAAGCCAAATTCTAGTTTCAATAGGTTCCGTTTAGTATATATTTTGAGTGGCACCAATGTCAAGCCTTGCTCTTGTTTCTTGCCGATTAACTTTCGTATCTCGCTTTTCTTGATAAGTAGCTTCCTAGATCTGTACGGATCATAATCTACCACCGAAGCCGCATATTTATATTTAGGTACATGAGTATTTATGAGATATAGTTCAGGCATTTTTTTGGATCTATTCTTTGGTTGCTTAAGAACAACAAAACTCCCTTTCATGTTTACGTGACCTGTCTTAATTGATTTAACCTCATGTCCAAGCAATACCAAGCCAGCCTCGTATTTTTCCAGGATCTCATAATCAAATCTTGCTTTTTTATTTACTGCTATTGCCGGCATATTATTTCCAAAACCTCCCCTAGCCCCTCCTTAGTAAGGAGGGGGATTGTTAGTATTCCTCCCCTTTTTTAAGGGGAGGCTAGGAGGGGTTGTTCTTATTTCTTCCAAATATCTAATAACTCTTTATTAATCTCCTCTTCATCATCTTTGCTTAATTTACTGTCATTGTCAATCAAGTCTTCTTTGCTTAATTCAAGAGCAAACTCTGTAGAATTTTTTTGTTTAATATTCAAATTCTTATCCAAATTTATTTTTTTCACCTTTTCTTTTATCTCAATATCATCTGTAATCACAATCATATCATTTTCTTTTAATGATTCGGCTATCTCCAATATCTTATCATCAGCGTCTTTGTAATAATTATCACGAGGAGTATAGACAACAGTAATTCTGCCATCCTTTATCTTGCCTCCCATCGGATCATTACTATCAAAAACCAAAACAAATTCATGATTTTTATCTGGCTTATACTGTTTGATAATATCTACAAGTATTTTATCAAAATCTTTTTTATCCAATAGGTCTAGCTTACCCGCTAAATTATTTGCATCAATTATATGTATCATATTACTACCTTTCCAAGGCTCGATTAATCATAAATAAAATATTTTCATTAGCATTTTGAGAAATAATTTTAATTTTTGGATAGTTATTCTGCCAAACTCTAAATATCTCATCTGCAAATGCCTGCCCGACTGTTTTAATATTTTTAAAATCCAAAATAACTGTATCGAATTTATCAAGACCACTAACTATACGACGTGCTTGCGAACGAGAAACATGATCAGTATCTATTTTATATAATTTTACATTAACTTTAGTTTTACTAAATTCAAAAGAACTACCAGCATACCTTTTAAAAACTTGCCCTATTTCTTTTTTTGAGTCCATTGATAATACAAATGTTACTTTTGAGCCCTTAACATTTTTAATATCATAAACAAAAACATCGTCTACTATATTATTAAATAATAATTTTTTATCAGAACTTTCTATAACAAAACTATCAGCTATTTTTGAGGTAAAAAATATTCCCTCGCCAGAATGTTTCTTTGGCATTGTGGTCTGCTTGCCTTTAAGCAAATCCTGAATGGCCTCCAAACGATTATTTAATTTATTTTTTTTCATTATATTATTAAAAACACCCACACCCTTATCAATGATATCAAAACGAATTATCTCTTCATTTTTAGACATTTTTATATCTATAAATTTTGAACAAGAATGATCAATAGCGTTATTCATCATTTCTGTAAAAGAATAATTTAATATACTGACAACATTCTCATTTATATCATCAAATATTCCTGTTTCTCTCTTTATTTGATCTAAAATCGTATCTTCTGACAAATTTTTATTCTCTAGTGTTTTATTAACAGACAATAAATTTGCCTTTGCTTCTGCTAAAGATTTTTTATCTGTTTTAATATAAAAAGACTGCCTAGCTTTTCCTAGGCGTATAATCTTGCCTTCTGATTCGAGTTCGCTCAAAAATCTATTTACATAAGTGCGAGAAAAATTAGTTTTCTGAATTATGTCCCGGCTAGTAATTCTGTCTTTTTTATTTAATTCGCTTAAAATTAGTTTTTTTAAATCAATCATATAATTAAGTTAACAATTAGTTTACAATATACTTATAGTAAAATATTAAAGTATTGTCAACTAATTTATTTGGTTATTAATTTTTTGCCTAGTTTATATTGTTTAATATTATCAACGATCAATTTATTAAAATCTTTTTGCTCCAATAAATTAAGTTTACCTGCTAAATTGTTTGCATAGATTATATATTTCATATCATATACCTCACCCCCTTCTCCTGTTTAGGAGAGGGGGAGAGCGATAGCGAAGGGGTGAGGTTTATTTGACATAAATAGAAAAATGTACTAAATTAAAATATTAATTTAGTAATTAAGATAATTTTTATTTATGAGTAAAAACTAAAAAGGAGAGGAAGATGAAAAAAAATTTATTTATTACCACGCTTATTGTTGTGTTTTTGACTTATGGAATTTGCCTTGCCGGAGGTTCGATTCAATTCCATACAGAGCTTGATCGGGATCCGGGAAATCAGAAGGTTTTCACGTTGACAGTTAATCACTTTTCGAAGTGGGACTACGGCAAGCAGTATTTCTTTTTGGATATCATGGGAAAGCCAGATTTCAAGACTGAGGCCAGCTCTACATATTTCGAATATCACACTTACTTGAGCGTAGACAAGACATTTGGAATTCATGTGCCAAGTTGGCTTCATCAAAGAATCTTTTATTGCTGGTCAGTATAACGATAGCGATAAAGAGTCTTTTGGCCGAGTGTTTCTCTGGGGAGTTTCTGCTGACTTAAATTTAGGATTAGATATGTTAAATTTTTCTGGATATCTACGAAACCAAGTTGGACAAAATAATTCATATCACTTTACTTTAAAGTGGTGTAAAAATTTTGAAATCAATGGATTAAAATTTTCCTTACCAGGATTTACTGACTACTGGAAAAATGACAATGGCGCGGTTTTCATAACTGAACCACAAATTCGCTTGAAAATGGGAAGTTTTTTCCCGATAGGCTTTCTAAGTCAATCAGCAATTGGCTCAGAAGTAGAAATCACGCACGATTTCTTCAGCCCTAAATATGGTTGGGAAGTAAACCCCACCATATTCTGGATATTTAAATTCTAAAGCTCACATAAGACCCATGAGTATAAATAACGGGTCTTTTTTCTTTTATTCTTATAAACCACCCCCACATCCACCCTAAACCAGGTTATGCAAAATTTAATTTAATATTAGCCTAAATATAAACATCAAATAAAAAAGTACAGAGATATCTCTGTACTTTTCTATACCTCACTCCACATCTCCCTCTCCTATTTAGGAGAGGGGAGGAGCGAAGCGAAGGGGTGAGGTATTAAATGGAGAGGGGGAGAGCAAGAGCGAAGGGGTGAGGTGTTATTTAACTAAATTCCACTCTCTCAACTTCTCAATCACCTTCTTATTTATAATTACATTTTGTAAATAAGCCTTATAGCTTGGTTGATTCACTCTTTCTTCCGCCTTGTCATGACCCTTGTATTGCTTTAATAATTTTTCTACTTCTTTTTCTACTTCTTTTTCGCTCGCTTCAATTTTTTCTTTTACTGCAATCTCTCGTATCAAAATAGCGCTTTTCACTCTCTTGACTGCATCTGGTAACATATCCAACACAAATTGATCTCGAGTTTTCTTAATGCTAGATAAATAATCTTCGAACTTACCGCCTTGTTGAGCGATATTTTGTTCCATTTCTTTAATCATAGAATCAGCCTCGTGCTGAACCAAAATCTCTGGCATATCACCAAACTTTGACTTATCCATTATCTTATCAATCATTTCGATCTCCACTTTTTGTCTCACTTTTTGTTCTTTCTCTTGTTTCAAGTTTTGTTTTATACTTTTTGTAATTTCTTCGAGTGTTTTAGCTCCCATAGATTTCGCAAGCTCGTCATCAAGCTTTGGAATCTCTCTACTATACACCTCCTTAACTTCAACTTTAAATTCCACCATCTTGCCAGCAATATTCTTCATATAATGATCTTTTGGATAAGGCAAACTAAATTCCCGTATGTCACCTTTTTTTGTGCCAATTATTTTCTTGTCAAAACCTGGCACCAAATAATCTTTTCCAATAATCACAGCTGTATCTTTGGTTTGCCCACCTTCAATCGGCACTTTGTCTAAATACATTTCAATACTCACCAATACCTTATCATTGTCTTTTACCTCTTTGTCAGAAAGTACTTCTTTGACTCGCATCTCTTGAAGGCTTGTTAAAGTTTTTTCTACCTCACTATTTTCAACTTTAATATCTTCTTGTTTAATTTTGAAATCTTTATACACTCCTAATGTCACACTAGGAATAATAGCCAGTGTCACTTTATATTCTAATGGATTCTCTGGAGCTAATTTTGTAATGTCTGCCTGAGGCTGACCCACAGGCTGTTTATCTATGTTATCTTTAATAACTTCATCAATGGTTTTGTTAATAGCTATTCTAGCTGCTTCTTCTAATATAGCCATCTCGCCTACTTTTTGTTTGAGAACATCAAAAGGAATTTGACCCTTTCGGAAGCCATCAATCTTGACCTCACCTGAAAGCTTCTTAGCTCCTTTTTTTATATAAGGCTTAAATTCTTCTATTGATAATTCAACTATTAATTCAACTTGTGATTTTTCCAAATCTTTTTTAACTACTTTCATATTTATATATTTAATTTAATTATTTATTTAATTTACCCCCTCTCCTAGACAGGAGAGGGCTGGGGTGAGGTTGATGATTAGTTCGACAATACTACAAATATCAAAATTAGTTTGATAA
The DNA here is from genome assembly GCA_964613625.1 of uncultured Gammaproteobacteria bacterium. Taxonomy (GTDB): domain Bacteria; phylum Patescibacteriota; class Patescibacteriia; order Patescibacteriales; family CAZTIC01; genus CAZTIC01. The sequence continues at coordinate 5,680 of CAZTIC010000045.1, forward strand.
ACCACCTTTTTTCCACCTCATCCCTGCCTACCGGCAAGCAGGCTATCCTTCTCCTATCCAGGAGAAGGGACTTCAAAATATTATTTACTAAAAATTTCTGTAAAAGGTGGAACAATTTGTTTCTTTCTAGACATAAGACCTTTTACATATGCTTTATTATTTACTATTTTTTCTCCCAAAGCTTTCTCACACTTTTCCTGATCATTAGTTACTATCAATACTCTTGATCCCTCATTGATAATATCTGTAATTAATAATACGACAGAATGATAATTTTCCTTTTCTTGAAGCGCTTTCATGCCTTTTATCAAATCATCTTCTTTCCCGTCAAATTCGCTCAGATCAACAGTCTCTACCTGTCCAATTCCAAATTTACCAGCCCCTAATTCGAAGTCTTTATAATCTAATTTTACAATCTCTTCAGCACTAAAGTCAGCTACGCTTGATTTCACCTTAAACATTTCCATTCCATATTCTTTCCAATCTTCAACGCCCGCTAAGCCAGCTAATTCTACAATAATTATTTTATCAATCTCAGTACAAGTTGGAGACTTGGTTATTACTGTATCATCAAGTACGGCTGATAACATAAGCCCGGCTAATTTTTTACTGATTTCAATATTATTTTCTAAATATTTTTTATAGATAATCGAATTACTTGATCCCCATGGCTTTACCAAGATCTCAATCGGATCACTATAGCTAAAATTAACTTTATGATGGTCCAGTATTTCCACCAATTCAGCTTCATTGCCCCCATCGACAACTTGCGTTTCTTCATTATGATCTACTAATATTATTTTTTTATTTTTAGCTGTCCCCAAAATCTCTGGCATCTCAAATCCATATTTTTCTAAAATAAACTTAGTAACCTGATTAACTTCTCCAGCAACAGCTGGAACATAATTTTCAGTGTTCGAAATTTTATTTTTTAAATTTGCATAAGTAATAGCCGCAGCTACACTGTCTAAATCAGGTGACTTATGACCAATAACATATATTTTATTATTCATATGTTTTGTTTATTTATTTAGTAACTATATTTAATCTTGTTTGTTTGTTTTTGTGGGGTAATAATTTGTAACTACCCCGGTTTTTGTTTATACATCATTATCCCCTTCGGTTAACTTCTTTCTCCAGAGAGATACTTTTTTACTTCACTGTCTGTGTGAAAAGCCGGCAGCCCCTTATCTGCTTCTATAATTCTCTTCACATCATTTTGTTTTTCTGGTGGGATATTAACACCATCAACCACCATCTTGCTGTCATCAAATTCAGTGTCAATTCCGTTGCACATAACCCTACCCTCCTTGTTAAAAGATTATTATTTAACTTTCTTTTTTAAAAAATAATTTTATTTTTATATAAATAACTACTTACTACAAACTACTCACCCCTCTCTTCCTTCTCTTCTTTTTTCTTCGTAATTTTCTCTTCCTTCTTTTCTTTAGCTACTTTTTCTTCATCATCTCCCTTATCATCTTTAGCTTTCTTTTTTCCTTCCTTGTCCGCAGAAGCTTTAGTGGAGGCGGATTTCTTCACATCTTTTTCTTTATTATCATCCTTTTTGCTTTTTTTCTCTTTTTTATCGTCTACTTCCTTATCATCAACTTCTTCTTCACCCTTATCACTTTCCCCTTCCTCCTTGGTTCCGCCATCTTCTACAATATCAATCTTCCAACCAGTTAATCTAGCAGCTAATCTCGCATTTTGACCATGCTTACCAATAGCTAGAGATAATTGATCACCAGCCACCTTAATAGTTGCTACTTTTTTTTCTTCATCGAGATCTATCTTGATAATTTTTGCTGGTGATAAAGCGTTTTCAATAAATTTAACTGCATCATCACTATATTCTATGATATCAACTTTTTCTCCACCTAGTTCACTTATAACAGTTTGAATTCTAGCTCCACGTTGTCCTACACAAGATCCAATTGGATCAACATTTTCAGAGTCAGTACTTACTGCCACCTTTGATCTAGACCCAGCTTCACGAGCAACTGATTTTATTTCAATCAATCCATTAGATATTTCAGGAATTTCTAAATAAAATACTTTCTTTAGTATTTCATCTGAGGTTCTAGATAATATAATCTCAGGACCCTTTGATCCCATTCTTACTTCTTTTACATAAACCTTGATTCTCTCGCCTGAATTATATATCTCGCCTGGAATTTGTTCATCCATTGTTAGGATGCCAACTGATTTACCCAAATCAATCAAAACCACTCTACCTTCTCTTCTTTGTATCACACCACCTATCACTTCATGCTCCTTATCCTTGAAGTCATTAAAGATAGTCTCTCTTTCGGCTTCACGAAGTCTTTGGATGATAACTTGCTTTGCGGTTTGAGCCGCCATTCTTCCAAAATCAGAAGGAATTTCTAATTTTGTCTTAATTATACCATCGATCTTGGCGGTTTTTTTAATCAATTTAGCATCACTAATTTGAATCTCAGTTTTTGGATTAAATTTTCTTTCTTCTTCCTCCACCACAACCTCGACAGAAGCGACCTCTTCTTCTTTTTTATTTATTATTTTCTTTTCTTTCTTTTTATCCTCTTTTTTTCCTTTGTCCGCCATAGCTTTAGCGGAGGCGGATTCAACCTCTTCACCTTCTTCCTCTTCCTCAACCTCTGGCATGTCTTCTACTACGGTTTTCACATCAAATACTTTTGATTTAGCAGTCTCTGGATCAAATTCCACCACGATATTTTGGTTCTTCTCACCAAAATCTTTGCGAAAAGCCGCAGCTAAAGCTGATTCAATGGTTACCAAAACAGACTCATAGCTTAAGCCTTTTTCTTCACAAATTTGTTTAATTGCATTTATTAATTCTGACATATTTTTTTTCGCATAACGTGAAACGCGCAACGCATAACACTTTATATTTAATATTTTTATTTATTAATTATTTGTATATTTGTAATTAATTTATAATTTGTAGTGCTAAAGAAAAAAGCTAGATTGTATTTAACATCTAGCCTATTCATAACTTATTCAGTTAATAGTATAATATCAAATTATCAAGTCATTGTCAAATCTGTCCTCCTGTCATTGCGAGGAGCGGAGCGATACGGCAATCTGTTTTTGACGTTTGTGGTGTCAGATTGCGTCGCTATCGCTCCTCGCAATGACAAAAAGTTATTAAAACCAACATGGGGGTTTGGGGGTTGAGTTTTGCGCCCCTGCTAGACGCAACTAAATAACAAATGGCGAGATAGCAAAATCGAAACCCCCAAAAGTTTTTGTTACTTTTTGCTTTCAAAAAGTAAGCCCGCGGCAGCGCTTCACTTAAACATCAATAATTAATATTCATACGTACTACCCCTGGATCCCGGGTCAAGCCCAGGACGACAAACAAAAAAACATTTGAAAAATAAACCTAATTAGACTACAATTATAATACATTTAATAACAAATAAATTTATGTCAAAAAAACCTACAATATTCTCAGGAGTACAACCAAGCGGAAATCTACACATCGGGAACTACCTCGGTGCTATTTCACAATGGGTAGAAATGCAAAACGAATACAACTGTATTTTTTGTGTTGTCGATTATCATGCTATTACTGTCAAACAAGACCCAAAAGAACTAAATAAGAAAATTACAGAAATCGCCAAACTTTATTTAGCTTCAGGCATAGACCCAAAAAAATCAATCATCTTCCAACAATCAGACATCAAAGAACACACTGAGTTGGCTTGGATACTAACTACCATAACAAAAGTTGGTGAATTAAAAAGAATGACACAATTCAAAGACAAGACTGGTATATTAACAGGGCTCGATTTATCTAAGTTGAAAAAAAAATTAGGTTCTGAAGGGCTAAGTGATTATTTAGAAAAAAAATATGGCTCACAGACTAACAATCTAACTAAAGACGTAGATATGGGAATAGGAGCTGGCCTTATGAATTACCCAGTTCTAATGGCAGCAGACATACTACTCTATAATACTGACATAGTACCAGTT
>CAZTIC010000046.1:0-9064 GCA_964613625.1 uncultured Gammaproteobacteria bacterium
AAGAAGATAAGAAAGAGGACAAGAAAGAAGAAAATAAGGAAGGTGAAGAGAAGAAGTAATCAATCTTCAATTACGAATTAATTTTTGTCATACTGAGCGTTAGCGAAGTATCTCTGGGAGAACCACTATGTGTTTTTACATAGATCCTTCGTCGCTATCGCTCCTCAGGATGACAATAGTGTTTCTATAGATTACCCAAGTGTATCTTGGGTAATCGATTAAGGATAATAATTCTGTAGTTTTTTAAATAAAACAAGAATTTAAAAAAAGGAGGCAAGCTATGCCAATTTCAATTGATGTAGCAAGAGTGGAAGGGGCGAGAGACAAGAATAAGAAAATTGACAAGGTTCTTGAACAAAAAAAACAAAAAAGAAAAAAGAAAAAAAGTAAATAAATAAAAACAGGGCATTGAATCTAAAAGATTCTTTGCCCGCACCAATTTATTAAAAAATAATATATTAATAATAAAAAATATGTCAGAACAAAAAAAACAAGAGATAAAGATTGCAGACAATATTCCGGGAGCGGAGTATGCAAATGCAATGCAAGTTAATCATAATCGTGATGAATTTCAAATGATGTTTTTGAATATTCTTGGTGCTAGCGGAAAAGTGACTGGAAAAATAATTAGTAGTCCAGGCCACTACAAAAGAATGCTTTTGGCTATGCAAGATAATTTGAAAAAATATGAAGAGAAGTTTGGCGAGATTAAAGATGTGGAAGGGCCAGAGAACAAAGAAATTGGTTTTGATGCAAAGTAGGTACGGAATTTGATAAATAACTAATTATAAAATTGTGGGAAAAGATTATTATAAAGTTCTTGGGTTAGAAAAAAATGCCAGCCAAGAAGAAATAAAAAAAGAGTTTCGAAAGAAAGCGCATCAATGTCATCCAGACAAAGCGAATGGTGATGAGGCGAAGTTTAAAGAAATTAACGAAGCTTATCAGGTGCTGGGAGACGAAAAGAAAAGATCCCAATATGATCAATATGGGTCGGCTTTTGAAAATGCTCAAGCTGGTGGTGGATTTTCTGGTTTTGATGGTTTCAGAGATTTTTCTGGTTATTCAAATGGCTTTAATGGTGACGCTGAAGACCTTGGAGATATATTCGGTGGTATTGGTGATATATTTGGTTTTGGTGGGGGAGGTAGACAAAAAACTGGGCCGAAGAGAGGAAATGATTTACAAGTACTTTTAACAATTGATTTCATGGAGGCGGTAAATGGAATTGAAAAAGATATCAAGCTAGATAAAATAATTAAATGTGATAAATGCCAAGGCAATGGAGCTGAACCAGGAACAAAAATAGAGACTTGCAAGACTTGTGGAGGTAGAGGTGTTGTAAATAAGGTACAGAGAACTATTCTTGGAAATATGCAGGTGCAAACTACTTGTCATGATTGTAAAGGAGAGGGAAAATCCTTTGCAACAAAATGTAAAAAATGTCATGGTAATGGTGTGATTCAGGATAAAGTAAATCTAAAAGTAAAAATACCAGCCGGAATAAATAATGGTGAGACAATACGTCTTACTGAGCAGGGGGAGGCAGGTGCTAAGGGTGGAATTCCTGGAGATCTATACATAAAAATACAAGTAAAAGCCGATTCACGCTTTGAGCGAGTTGGTTATGATATAAAAACAAAAGCTAATATAAATTTTACTCAAGCAGCACTTGGTGATAAAATAGAAGTAGAAACTGTTGAGGGTAAAATAAACCTCAAAATACCAGAAGGAACTCAATCTGGCACTACATTTAAACTCAGAGGAAAAGGTGTATCAAGACTACAAAGTAGAGGAAAAGGTGATCATTTGGTTGAAGTAATAATTAAAACTCCAACTAGTCTAAACAAAAAGCAAAAAAAATTGTTAGAAGAGTTGGGACTATAAAAATATGGATAAAGTTATAGGTTTTGGAAAAGCTATAGAAAGCAATGAAAATTTCGTAGCATTAAAAAAAATAGTTGATAATTATTTAAATCAACCAAGTGGTGTTAATCGATATAATGAAGGAACGTCAAGTTTTTATAGAGTTATATTAAGTGAACATTTAGGTAGAAATATTTTTGATAATTTATCACCAAGTGATTATAATATATGGAAAAGTAAGGTTAATATAGCTATTAAACAATTGGATGATGAAAACATAAGTGATGAAGATAATATAAAATATGCAAAAGATCAATTGATTATAAAAGATTCTAAAGAATATGGAATCACTGGTAAAAATGAACAAGAAAGATTAGGACTCTCAGAAGAAGATATTAAAAATTTATAAATATGCAAAAGAAATATTTCAAAAACTTATTATTTATATTTTTAATAGTATTTACTTTATCTATTGGTTTTGGTTTGGGTCAATATAATAATCCACAAGAATTAATTGCGGATGATTTGAGCCTAGATGATCAGGAGGCTACGGTTCGAGCTATCCAAAAGGTTATTCCATCTGTTGTGAGTATCATAGTGTATGACACTGAAGAGGTTTCGATTTTGGATTTATCTACGGGCGCACAAACTATGTCAAAAGAAAAGCGAGAAAAGGGCTCTGGGACTGGTTTTGTTATTTCAGCTGATGGATTAATTCTTACAAATAAACACGTTGTTGAGGCTGTTTCAAAAGAAAACGGAAGCTATAGAGTTATTATGAACAACGGTAAACAATATTATGCTCAACTTATTGATAAAGATCCGATAAATGATCTAGCAGTTTTAAAAATTTATGATAATAACCTGCCTTATGTTGAATTGGGTGATAGTGATGAGTTGAATCAAGGAATTACAGTAATTGCAATTGGCAATGCCTTGGGTATGTATCAAAATAGTGTTACCAAAGGTATAGTAAGTGGTCTGGGAAGAAGCTTGATTGCTTCTGATTCAAATGGAAACACAGAGAATCTAGATAATGTAATCCAAACAGATGCCGAAATAAATAAAGGAAATTCTGGTGGTCCGTTAATTGATTTACACGGAAAAGTGATTGGTGTAAACGTGGCTATAGATCAGACTGGTTCGGCTATTGGATTCGCTATACCAATTAATGACGCTAGGCCAGTTATTGAAAGTGTAAAAAATCAAGGTCAAATTATTCGTCCTAGATTGGGAGTTAGATATGTTATGGTTACACCTGAATTATATTATGATTATGATTTATCAAGAAAGAGTGGCGCTCTGATAATTGGTGGAGAAGATGGGGAACCTGCAATAACATCGGGATCGGCTGCAGAAATTGCAGGACTGGTTGAAGGAGATATAATTTTTGAGATTAATGCAATTAAAATAAACGGAAAAAATTCTTTGTTTTCAGTAGTTCAAAAGTATAAGCCAGGGAATAGAATTGGTCTCAAAGTGCAGAGAGGTGAAAAAGTTATAATAAAAATTTTGACTTTGGATAGTTTTGAATAAATCGTACGTTATATGTCACATATTTCATGCCTCTTGCATTATTTTTTTATAATATTATAATAATTATTAATAACTCAAATATAGTGATACGAGACAATATGATAGAAATTAAAAATCTTACAAAAAAAATTAGTTCAAATAAAATACTAGATAATATAAACTTCTCTGTTCAAAAAGGAGAGGTTTTGGGTTTTTTGGGTCCAAATGGAGCTGGAAAAAGTACAACCATGAAGATTATTACTTCTTTTTGGCTTCCAAACTCGGGGAGCGTAAAAATAGATGACATAGATGTATCAAAAAACTCAATAGAAACAAGAAAAAGAATTGGTTATTTACCTGAAACAGTGCCATTGTACGAGGATATGTTGGTTTATGAATACTTAAAGTTTGTAGCAGAGGTTAGAGGGCTCAATAAACAAGAAACAAAAAAAAGAATCACGGAAGTAGCTGATGAATGTAATATTAGAAAAGTAATGAGAAAATCTATAGATGAATTGTCAAAAGGGTATAGACAGAGAGTTGGTTTAGCTCAGGCTATTATTCATAATCCAGATGTTTTAATTTTGGACGAACCAACTACAGGGCTTGATCCAAATCAAATTATTGAAATAAGAGATTTGATAAAGAAAATTGGAAAAGAAAAGACTGTTATTTTTTCCACCCACATACTGAGCGAAGTACAAGCAACTTGTGATAGGGTTGTCATTATAAATAACGGCAAGATAGTTGGAGAGGGTAAGCCAGATGAATTAGCTAGAAAAGCTGGTAGCAAAGAATTGTTGTATATAAAAATAAAAGGCCCTCATGATGATGTGCTAGGAAAATTAAAAGAAATAGATAATTTGGAACACGTAGAAATAAAAGACAAAGAATCTGATGGTATTTATGGATATGAAATAACACCAAAAGACAGAGTGGATTTACGAGAGAAATTATCAATAACTGTAATGAGAAACAATTGGAGTATTTTAGAGTTTAATAAAAAGAAAATTGATTTTGAAGATGTGTTTAGAAAACTAACAAAATAACATGTCATTGCGAGCGAAGCGAAGCAATCCCGGGATTGCCACGTCGTCGCTTGAGCTCCTCCTCGCAATGACGATACTATAATGAATAAAAAATATTTAAAAACAATATATATTTTATTTAAGAAAGAGTTGATGGGGTATTTTAATTCTCCTATTGCTTATATTTTTTTGGCAGTTTTTTTAGTGGTTGGTAATTGGTTATTTTTTAATTATTTTTTTGTTATTGCGCAAACCAGTATGAGACAGTACTTTTCACTTCTTCCTTGGATATTTTTGTTTTTATCACCCGCAGTTACTATGAGGCTCTGGTCAGAGGAGAAGAAGAGTGGAACTATTGAATTTTTGCTTACTTTGCCAGTGACTGATTGGCAAGTAGTGTTATCTAAATTTCTCGGAGCTTTGTTTTTTATATTTATAGCCCTGGCTCTGACATTAACAATTCCAGTTTCACTTATTTTTATGGGTGATATTGATATGGGTCCAGTTATTGGCGGTTATTTAGGAGCGTTATTTTTGGCTGGATCATATTTAGCATTAGGTTTGTTTATTTCTAGTCTTACAAAAAATCAAATTATTGCTTTTGTGCTTGGCTTGGTTGCTTGTTTTGTTGTATTTATAGTTGGGACTGATTTTGTGTTAAATCAGGCTCCTCAGTTTGCTTTAGCTACTATGAAATTCTTGGGGCTCGGAAGTCATTTTGCAAATGTTTCTAGAGGAGTAATAGACAGCAAAGATGTTATATATTATTTATCTTTTATTTTTATATTCCTTTGGTTGAATGTAAGGGTGGTGGAGAAGAGAGGGTGGAAATAACTTGGATAGTAGCAGAGGGTTAGATTTTAGAGATTTATAAAGATAATTATTAAACGGGATTTATCCCGTTTTTTATTTCCCCAAAAAATGTTATAATAACCTCGTAATGTGTATAAGTTTCGCAAGAAAGTTATATCTATTTTACTATGGTTATTAATAACCTAGTTTTTGGTATATATTGTTGTCATCCCGGACGTAGCGGAGCGAAGATCCGGGAACCAGGATTGATACATAAATACATGAATTTATTAAAATTAATTAAACCCAAAATTATTTTGTAAAAAAAGTTTATCAATTATTTGTAATTATTCTGTTAAACTCTGGATCCCGGCTCGGAGGCCGGGAAGACAGAGGAGGGTTGAATATTTAAAAAATGCAAAAGTAAGATAAAACAGAAAAAACTAATAAAAAAGAAAAGAAAAACAAAGGCCTAACCCTCCCTCTTTATTTTGGTTGGCAAATCAGAGTGATAATAGAAAAAGTATCAGACCTCAGGCAGCATATAGTGGGACCATTCCAGAAATACTGGCATTTTATGACAGTAGTAGTATTGCTAATAATAGCCACCTCTTCATTTTTAATATTAAAACAACATAACGACACTCAAGCTGCTACCTATAATTTCGTACAAACTACTTGGTCAGGAGGAGCTAGCACCACTGCCGTTGCCACCCACACCTCAAATAAAACTGGCTGGACATATTATCAATTAGCTGATATTAATCTGGATTTTACAACCGATGGACAGGTTTCTATTGTTGATGATGGAGGTTATCCAACTATTTCTACTTTAGCAGAAAGTTGGGGGAGAAGAGTGGCTATTACCACCGACCCAGATCAAATAGACGCTAATCTGACAGATTTTCCAATGCTTCTGACTGAAGCAAATCTTCCAAGCGAAATGTTTGACGCTGATGGAGATTATCCAGCCAAGTCAGATGGTTGTGATATTAGATTTTCATCAGATTCATCAGGAGAAACAGAACTTCCATTTGAAATAGTTAATTTTAATCAAACAACTAATACCGCTGAGATTTGGGTTAAAACCAATATCTCATCAACAACTGCTACCACAACCTATGCCTGGTATAATAACGCCAGCGCTGAGTGTTATGCCACAGATGCTACTTATGGCAGTGAGAATGTCTGGGATAGCAATTATGTCATGTCTCAACATTTAGAAGAAACTGACATAGATGGAGGATCAGATGATATAACCGATTCAACTTTAAATGATAATCATGGCACAACTTCTAATATGGATACTAATGATCAAGTAGCTGGACAAATAGATGGATCATTTGATTTTGATGGCACCGAAGATTCAGTTGTAATCGCTGATTCCACTTCTCAAGACCTTGGAGATTCTAATTCCACTTTCAGTTTCTGGCTAAAACCAGCTGAAACATTTAATTCCAGTGCTACTGCTCCACAACCTATCTATTCTAAATATCAGGATGCTACTAATAACTTTGCTATCTTCCTAGATGACTCTACCGGCAAATTAAAGCTCCATTTAGAAGATCCCTACTATACTGCTAGTATTTCCTCTACTCAAACAGAATGGACAGCTGATCAATGGTATTACATAACAGTAAAACTTTTAGATGAAAGTGCTGAGATATATGTAGATGATACTTTAGATAATTCAGATACATTTACCTTTACAGAAAACACTTGTTCTGGAACTGCTACTACTTGTGGTAGTTATGGAACATTAACCCCTTGTAATGCTCAAGAAGGGTGTGCTTGGCATACCCAGACAATAACAGTTCGTCTTAATGAGCATGCTGGGACATGTAATTCAATTTGTAGTAGTTATGGGCAGACATGTTTGAGTGTTGGTACTAATTCCACAGCAACAGATGCCGGGGAATGGCTTAATGATTATTTGAATCTTTTTGGAGGGGGGTGTGTTAATTTACCTTACGGAACCTGTGCAGTTGATTTTGTGTATGAACAATATTTATTTTTAGTTTGTTCTGGTTATGAAACTGCTTGGACTAGATGTAGATGCAGTAATGGAACAACGGGTTGTTTTGGTACCGCCACTACCTGCTCATCTCTTAGTTCAGCTGGAACTTGCTTTGCTCAAGCCGGCTGTGATTGGGATGGAACTTTCCCCTCTTTCGACAACATCACCGCCTCTCTAAAAATCGGAGGCGGAGAACTAGACGCTCTCTCTGGAAGTGCCGGATATTTCAAAGGTCAAATTGATGAAGCTAGGATTTCCAGCACTACTCTGTCAGCGACACAAGTATCCACCGAATACAACAATCAAAGTTCACCAAATACTTTTGCCACCGAAGGAACTCCATCAATACCAAGTCTTTCCCTCATCTCCTCTCCCTACGACTCCACAGACATTACAAATGCTCTCGGAGGTGTTAAATGGACAGAAGATACTACATTACCAACAGGAACAGGTATAACTATATATTTAAGAGCTACTTCTACTTCAGCTCTACTGTCTAGTACTAATTGGACAGAAATAGCCAGCACTACAGCAGCCGGATATATTACTTCAGGGTGTACTAAAGACACCGGTTTAGTAACCTGCACCAATAGTGTTATTCCCAGCTCTATGTATGATGGATTAAATGATAGATGGATGCAGTATAGAATACAATTAATATCAGACGGTTCCAATACCCCCACAGTAGAAGATTTCACTTTAGTCTACGTAGTTAATGCGAGTCCTGAACATGAATATGCCCCCACTGCCTCGCAAAGCGCAGATGGTCTAGTACCAATTAGCTACTCTGTCCGTGACTCAGACACTGATGACGCTGGCGCAGCTACTCCTGGATTAGTAATATCATCATTTGAATACTCAATAAACGGCGGAAGTAATTGGACAAATGTGACAGATAGTTGTTTAACTCTAGGAGCTACGAGCTCTATGGCAGTAGAACAAGTGAATTATACCTCTAATTCAACAACCTGGACTCCAAGTTGCGAGTCAGGTGTAAGTAATTCTACCTATACAACCACTGCCATGATACGGGTAACAGTTAATGATTCGGAAGGCGCTAATAACACAGCGGCCAGCTCTAGTATTGCATTTATTTTAGATACCACAGCACCGGTACTCACTGATTTTAATATTATTGCCACTACGACGCCAGCTACTATTAAAAACATCACCTCCTCGGACGATTCTATATATGACATGATGATATCTCTGGATAGTAATTTTGCTGGTGCCAGCTGGGCTAGCTCCAGTGTTAGTAGCACCATAGCTCTAGTAGATGAACCAGAATTGGTATATATCAAATTCAGGGATGCATATAGCAATATTAGCTCTACCTATTCTACTACTACTCCAGCTACTCCAGGCGCTATGATGGTACAGGATACTAGTAATGTAAAATCACCAGCTACAGACTACCGGCTATTTGTTGCCTGGGACGTGGTCACAGAGCCATTATTTTCTAAATATGAATTATGGCGCTCTACTGATGATACTAATTACACATTACTTACATCTATTTCAGATATTGCTATTAATTATTACTCAGATACTAATGTAGTTGTCGATACCTCATATTACTACAAAGTAAATGTCTATGACACAAATGACTCTACTTCCTATTTCACGAGTTCAATCCAAGCCAAAGCTAACGGTGTCCAAGACTACGGCGAAGGCGGGGGAGGCACCGAGGGAAGTGCGCCAACTATATCCAGTGTAGCCACTAGCTCTGTCTATACTACCCAGGCTACAATTACCTGGGATACAGATGAACTAGCTAATTCTACAGTTGGTTATGACACAGCTACTAGTTCATTTCTAACTGAAGTCGGTATTGCCACAATGGTAG
>CAZTIC010000047.1:0-9022 GCA_964613625.1 uncultured Gammaproteobacteria bacterium
TTGAACCGCTGACCTCATCCTTACCATGGATGCGCTCTACCAACTGAGCTACATGGGCTTAAGCGATGACGGACCAACTGCCTGTCGACCGGAGCCTTAGCGTAGGTGAAAGCTACAACGGCAATAGCTACATCGGCCATAATATCTTTAGAATTAAAATATACTGCTTTTTACAGTATATCTAAATAATACATCAAATTATTATAAATTATCAATCTGTTCTTTGAAATCCTTTAATTTCTGATTTTCTGGATTAACTTCACTTAGTTTTTCAAAAGCTACAGTTGCATTGATTTTATCTTTATTTATTATACTAGTTTCAAGCAATGTGTCAAGATAACGTGGATTATTTGGCTCTATTTCCAAGGCTTTATTGAAATTAACAATTGCCTCACCAATATTATCTCTATCCTTCTCAATTAAAGCAATATCAAAATAAATCCCAGCTTCACCCTTCTGATTTTCTGTTTCACGCATTAATTTCAATATATGCTCATAAGTCTGCTTCGCTTCTTCATGTTGACCGCCTTCAAAATAAATATTTGCTAACATTTTGAAAGCTTTTATGTTTTTGCTATCTAATCCAATTATTTTAATAAGTCTCTCTTCAACTTCTTCTTTTTCTTCATTTTTTATTAATTCCTCCACATCAACAAGCAACTCTTCTACTGTTTCTTCTTTCTTTTCTGGCTTCCTTTCTAGCTCTTCATGTTTGTAATGATCTTTTATGTCTATTAATTTTTTATAAACCCATTTTCCAAAAATATTTAGTTTTTCAAATACAAATCTAAGTAAATTTGTTAATTTTGAAGTCCACTTTATTATATTTCTCTTTAGACGATTACTTATTATTTGTTCTTTGACCCTGGCCTCTTTCTCGGCGGGAATATTATCTATATCAAGATTAGCCAGAACCGAAAATTTTCTAATTACAATTATTGTGACTACGCCCAAACAAACTAAAATTAAAACTAACGGAGCTATGTTGTACATATATAAATATTTATATTAAAAAAAATTTATTAAACTAAAAATTTAAACCCCTCCCAGCCTCCCCTTAACAAAGAGGAGGAGTAGATGGAACTAAGTAACTATATCACCTATCTCCACTCTGCCAGCACTACCAAAAAGCTTCATGCTTTTTATAACTACCTTTTCTACCGCTGGAATAGTTGGGCTTAATAAATTTCTAGGATCAGTTTCTTTTTTGTTTTTAATGCAATTCCTGATCAAAGTTTGACTGAAAGCAATCTTTATATCACTACCCACGTTTATAATATCAACGCCCATTTTGATAGCTTTTTTAATTTTGCGACCATTAACGCCAGACCCGCCATGCAGAACAAAAGGAATTTTTGTTTTGCTTACTATCTCTTTTAATAAATTAAATTTGATATCTTCATTACTATACACTCCATGAGCCGTACCAACCGCAGCTGCTATCGTATCAACTTTGGTTTTTTTCACAAAATCTATAACTTCCTTTGGGTCAGCCAAGGGAATTCCCTCAATTCTACCTGCTATATTACCATGCCCACCTATTATTGATCCAATCTCACCCTGTACCCAAACTTTTCTAGCATGAGCCATTTTTACCACTTCTTTTGTAAGTTTTATGTTCTCATCATATGGTAAATTAGAAGCATCAATGTGAACAGAGCTAAAACCAGCTCTAATACACTCAAAAACAGAATCGAAGCTCTTGCCATGATCGAGATGAAGAGCAATTGGTACTCCAGAAGCAATATTCTTGGCAATAGTTGATACAATATGAGTTATCGGTTTGAGTCCCATATATTTGATAGTTGATTCTGACACCTGGATAATAGCTGGAGACTTTGCCTTGACCGCAGCATTCGCTACACCCAAAACTGATTCAATATTATGAATATTAAATGCTCCAATTGCGTATCCCTTTTCTTGACTATCTTTTACTAAATCTTTTATATGTATTAACATAATTATTTATTACAAAATTGTTTTAGCTATTTTATAAAATTCACTAACATTCAAACTGGCGCCACCCACGAGCACACCGTCTATATTATCTAGCCCGACAAAATCTTCTATATTCTTACTAGTTATACTTCCTCCATAAACTATTCGAATATTGTTGTTAGCGATATCAGGACCAAAAAGATCATTCAAGGCAATGCCAATAATTTTGTGAGCGTAGTCAGCTTCGGATGGCTCAATCACAAGACCAGATCCAATAGCCCAAACTGGTTCATATGCCACTACAACTTGCTGATTCTTCATTAATGTAATTCCACCTAAGGCTTGTTGTAGTTGGTCAACTAAAACAAAGTCTCTTTTATCTGTTTTTCTGTCATCACTTCCCTCTCCTATACAAACCACAGGAGTTAAACCATCAGTTTTTAGAACTACTTTAACTTTCTGATGAATCATCTCATAATTCTCAAGTAAATATTTTCGTCTTTCACTGTGACCAATTATAACATACTCACAACCAACTTCTCGTAGCATTTTTGGAGAAGTCTCGCCTGTAAAAGAACCACCTTCTTCCCAATACACATTTTGTGCGCCAAGGCTAATATTGGTTTTCTTAAAACTCTTCCCAACTTCACTCAAGGTAACACTACTTGGACAAACTACAACATCACCTTCTTTCTTTAAGCCTTTAAATTTATCTTTAAATTCCTTAGCCAACTTAACACTTTCTGCTAGTGTTAATTTCATTTTCCAATTGGCTATAGCTAACTTTTTCATATTTTTATATTTTAATAATTATTTACTATTATTATATCACTTAAATATTAAAAACAAAATCTAATTAATTCCAAGTATAATTACCATATGTCCACTCTGCTAATTCTTTGGTTTCATAAAATCTTGAATTTTTATTATCGCTTCCCAGAACAACTGTAATAATTTCATTACCATTTTTATTGGTAAATTTACCTACGAAACAATACTCGGCCAATTCTGTATAACCAGTTTTTCCACCAAGTACTTTAATGCCATTTTCTGGAAAACTTTCTAACAAGTAATCAGTTGTATAGACTTTTTTTACCACTCCTTGCAAAGTTTTGAATGAATAATCATTCTTTAGAGTAGCTTTGTTTATTTCAATCTTGGCAAGTGCATACTTGGCAATTTGTGCTACTTCTAGCGCTGTAGAAACATTACCGCTACTTAGCCCCGTGGAATCCTCAAAATAAGTATCAGTCAAGCCCAACTCCATCGCTTTATCATTCATTTTTTGAACAAAGTCTTCTTCACTGAGCCCCGTTGAATGGACTAAGGCGACTGTGGCAGTATTAGCTGAGCCCACTAAACTCAAGTTAAAGAGATCTTCAACAGTGACTTGATCCCCAAGATATAAAAATATCTTACCACCATTTCTTCGATCATCTTCTCGAATAGTATAAGCCTCTTCCCAGCCGGGACTGTGATCTAAAAAAACCAAGGCTGTCATTAATTTAGTAATACTGGCGATTGGAACTTTTGTGTTGTTGCTTTTATTATAAACAACCTTGCCTGTCTCAACATCAATAACGCAACTTATTCTACTATCTACAATTATTTCATCGAAACCATCTATAGGTTGAGGTCCCTCACTTTTGTCGTTATTACCTGGCAATCTAGAAACATCTTTGAAGTCATATATTTTTGGAATAAAATCATTTCGGATACTATCCATTACACCAACAACCTTATCTTCGATTTCTTCTTTTTTAGTTATCAAAACTTGACCAAAACTTTCATCAAAATCTTCATTCACGCCAAGAACTTTACCGTCTTTCTGGTTATCAACATTATTATAACCAAAAATATTTCCAACCTCAAAAACAGAAGCGAAAATTATTATTGGGACTATTAAAATTGTCACTATTGATAAAACCATAAATATTTTTTATATTTCTTTTTCTTCTTTTTCTAATACTCGATCCAAAGTATCGTCTTGACTTAATTTTTTATATCCCGGCAACTCTTTGACATCGTTGATGCCAAGAAAACGAATAAAATCAAAGCTCACGCTATAATAAGTATCTTTCTTGACGACGTCATTTTTGGCCTCAATCAAACCTCTGATAAGTAAATTTCTCAAAATTAAAGAACAATTCACTCCTCTGATTCTGTCTAGGTTGATTTTGAAAATAGGTCCACGATAAGCTATGATTGTCAAAGTCTCCATACTTGGTCGAGACAAGTCTCCGGTTGTTTCATCCTTGATAAATTCTTGAATCACCTTAGCATTATCAGGCGAACTAACCATTTGATATTTGGTGTTATTTTTTACGATCTGAATACCCTGCTTGCTGTCTTTGTAATTAACTACTAGCTCATCAGCTGCAAGTTGTATTTCTTTTGCATCTTTTTTTAGCAAATCAGACAATTGCTTGGTGCTCATTGGTTTAGCTGATATAAATAATAATGATTCTATTTTTGATTTAAGCATATAATTTATATTGATAAATTGTTACATTGTTATTTGGTTATACTAAAAAATTAAACAATATAACCATATAGCCATATAACAATCTAGATTTTTATTTTTACATTGTCATTTTGTATTTTGATTTTTGAATTTTGCATTATACTTACTGTTTGCTAACCTCTATCTCGCCAAACAACTCACCCTGCTCGACAACAGCATCGCGTTGCTTCACAAGTTCAAGCATGGCTAAGAAATTTACTATAATCTCTGTTTTATTTTTTGATCCTGATAATATACTGCTAAAGCTTACCTTAATCCTATTGAGTAGCATATTGTGTATAGATCTAATCTTGTCTTCTATGTTTATTTTATCCTCTATCTTTCCTTTTTCTAATTCTTCATCAGCTGGCTTCACTCTAATTATCAAATCTTCTAATAATTCCTTTAAATCATTTTTCTTCAAATTCTTGGGTGGAGAAAAAGTATTTATATTTGTGAGTACTTCTTTTCTATTAAACTCTCTGGCAAACATAAACTTTTTCTTTCCGATCATTTTTTCGATTTGCTTCGTAGCCTCGATAAATTCTTTATACATCCGCAACTGCTCTTCTAGCTCTTCGATCTCTTCCTCTTCTTCTGGATACAAATAAGGCAATAAGGCCTTTGATTTTATGAGAAGCAGTTTGGCGGCCAATACCAAAAAATCCGCCATCTTGTCCGGATCTATATCATTTGAGCTTCTAATATATTTTACATACTGATCAGCAATCCGAGCCAAACTCACCTCTGTGATATCCAATTCTTCATTCTCTATAATCTGCAAAAGAAGACCCAAAGGCCCCCGAAATTTATCTATCTTAATATCAATCATTATTTTCTGTCATCCTGGAGCGTAACGAAGTGAAGTGATGGGATCTCGTAGATTCTATCGGTCGCTGAAACTCCCTCCAAAATGATAATTTTATTATTCTTTCTTTTTAATAACTTTTTTCTTAATTACTACACTTTTGTTTGTTCTACCAACTCCCTCTTGTCTTCCCGGACGAAGCGATAGCAAAGATCCGGGATCCAGGATTAATCCGAACAAACATCCTCATTCGTAAAAATTCTTTAATATCGCTAAACTCTGGTTCCCGGATATTTTTATTATCGCTTTAGCTCAAATAAAAATTCCGGGATGACAAATGAGAATATGTTACTTTTTTGTTACTTTCTTTCCTACTACCTTCTTCTTTGCTACGCTTTTACTTTTTGCCTTCGCTCTCTTCGGCTTCACCACTTTCTGCTTCACAACTTTCTTTTTTACACCAAAACTTCCCAAAACAGCTTTTTCAAGCTTTACAAAATCCTTCACTGCTATTTCAATAGAGTGATTCAAAGTGCCACTTGAAAATACTACTTTCTTTGCTTTTTCTAGTTTTTTTTCCACGATTACTGGTATCTTGTGCAGACTACCAAAAGCTGTTAAAGCACCGACTTTAATCTTGAGAGCTTCTTCCATTATCTTTTCTCCAGGAATTTTTATTACTTTTACATCCTTTCCTTTGAGCTTGCCAACCACTTTTTTAAGCTTGTCAAAATCTAGATTATTATCAGCCGGCAAAAGCACCAAGAAATAATCCTTATCAGCCTTCACAATCAAAGATTTAGCAATCTTATTCATCTCTTTTTTGAGCGTATTAGCAGCATCAATTGCCGTATAAACGGTTTTGTGCTCCAATATATCATGTTTAACACCTGCTTTTTCTAAATAATCTACAATTTTTTTAGGTAATTTTGTTGTTTTTTTAGCCATATATTTATATAAAAAACAATAAACTATAAACAATCAATTGACTATTTACTGTTTTACTATTTACTTATTTATACACATATTATACCTTATTTTAGAGTTTTGAACAAAAGAAAAACCGGTTCGAGAGATATACTTCTCGAGCCGGTTTAAAAATTTTTAAATATTAACGACTTCCTGGCCGTTTATTTCTTTTTCCTTTATATTTTTTACCACCTGGGCCAGTCCGATTACGCATATTTCCTCTGTTTCCTGCTTTTTTTTGCGCTTTCTTCTTTTTTAATTGACTTTTTTTATCGCCCAAAACTTACCTCCTTTTTTTCTTTTACGTCCAGAATTTTGAAAAAACCAAATGCTTGGAATAAGGAGGTTGTCCAAACATTTCCACCCATTCATCGCCTTTGCCAAGTTCTGTGTTAATTGGTACGCCAGCTTCACAAAGTGGACAAGCACCGTTTCTTAGATCATGCTGCTCCATATTAATGTTAAGCAATGGATAAAATGCAGGCACATTAAGAGATTCAGCTGTTTGCCCACCACGATTGACAAATGCTAAAGCTGTAATAATTCTGGCATCCACTTTTCGCCGAAAAAGATCTGCCACCTCTCGAATGGTAGTTCCATTGTTAACAATGTCCTCAAAAATAATAAAAGTTTTTCCTTTATACCTGGTAGCAAGTTTTTCAGGAATATAATGAATTTTCTTTTCTCCATCAACTTGCCACATCAATTCACTTCTTGCAGGAAAAAATTTCATTCCACTAATTTTATTTTCAAATGCTTCGGCTAATGTTAAACTAAACGGAATAGCACCATAAGCCGGACCAATAACTCCTACGGCTCCTGTACTTCTTAATACAAGACCTTTTTCAATAGCGTTATTTGCAACTGAATAAATTGCATCACGAAGATTTAACGCACCAATTTCCGGAAATATTTCTTTGTCAATATATCCAGGTCCATGCATATATCTGGCTTTATAAACAAAATGGCCAGTTACAGCAGCGCCTGAAGTTTCAATAATACTTTTTTTATCCATTTATCTCACCTCCTTAAAAAAATTTCACCCCGATTTGATAATAATACCAAATCGGGGTTTTGATTTAGGGTTTCATTTCAGAAAGAGCCTTATCGATTTGACCTCTTACTTTTTTCGCCATTTCTTCTCTGGTTACTCCTTCAGGAGGTTTTCTGATCAAACGACCTATTACCATTCCCGTAATCCCTGCTTTCGCAGCTTCGTAAGGACTCATTTTGCGAGTTTGATCATCGGGCGGTGAATCAGGATTCCGAATCCCTGGAGTGATGACTTCTACGCTTGGCCATTTTTTAATCATTGACGGAGCTTCAATAGGAGATGAAAGAAGACAATCAACGCCAGCAGATATTGCTTCTTCAGCTAATTTCATCACAATTGATGTAATAAATTCTTGTTTCTCTTTCTTTGTTTCAGGTTCTTTTGTCCCCACCGGCACAATACCTCTTCTCGCCAAATCATCAAACGACTGACTCGTAAGGATAGTTACAGCGATTACCTTTGGTCTTTTTATTCCCCATTCACGTGCCTGCTTATCCGCTCCTTCCATCGCTGCTGACATCATATAGCGCATACCTTCAGCCATTACATTGAAATAATCAACGCCAAGCGAGGTTATTCCGGCCGCAGCATCTCTTACCGTGTTTGGAATATCATAAAACTTGGTATCTGCAAAGACCTGGCGCCCGAATACCTTTGGCAAATTTACAGCAGCCGGCTGACCTACTCGATTCATCAATCCAAGTCCCACCTTGATTACATCATAATACTGACCAATCTCCCTGAGGAGAGCACCTGCTTCAACAAGGGTTGGTACATCCAACGGTTGGAACAACTTTACATTAGATTGCTTTTTCATAGTACTGCTCCTTTCTTCTCTTTCATTGTTTAAAAAACTAACAACCTATTAATAATTTCGATCAATTTCTGCGGATCATGACCATAAATAATTTTTGCTTTGGTTGGCTTCTCTGATCCAACTCTTTTCCAAAATGATTTTATCTCATTATCTACAACACCACCAGTTCCATCTAAGAGACCTATGATACTGCCTTTTTTTGCATCATCGTAAAAAATAGTAAATTCATTCAAGGTTCCAGATCTGCCTGAAATAAAAATTGCTGCATCACAATTCATGCAGGTTACAGGGTTTCTCCCCTTTTTACCAAGCCCAGTATAAACCAAAAAATATGGTTTAATTGGGAAGCCATTTTTTTCATGCTCTTCTCTGTTTGAAAAAGGAGAAAATCCAATCGAAAAACCACCTTTTGATTTTGCTCCAAGCGCAGCTTGATAAGGCAACCCAGAACATCCGCCAGTTAATATAACTCCGTTATGAATGGCTATATTTTCACCGATTTGATATGCTAGCTCATTTAAATGCTCTAAATCACCGTCTGCTGAACCAAAAACTCCAAATCTATAATAACTATTTAAATCATTCTCCATTATATTCATAATTCTTACCCCCTTCTAAAATTTTAATGATCAAATATAAAGCCAAGGATTTCCTCCTTGGCGTTATTTTTATTTAATATAACTTAAAAATCTATTTTAGTCAATGGAAAAAACCGATCATTAAAATGACTGGCTCTATTCCTAATTTTAAACGATTTCAATTCATCTATCTAACGGACAACAAAAAGGCAATAAGAACCAAGCCCAAAATATTTGCAATTACATTCTCTACTTTTTCTTTCAAAAAATGAAGTAATTTTTACATTTTGCGTCCTCCTTTCTTTATATTGTTTTAAATATCAATATTAAGTATTCCAATTTTTTTATCTTATTT
>CAZTIC010000048.1:0-8893 GCA_964613625.1 uncultured Gammaproteobacteria bacterium
CGAACCCCGACTGCCTGGACCAAAACCAGGTGTCCTACCGTTAGACGATCCCCGATTGTATTTAGCCGTAGCTTTAGCTAAAGTAGACGACTTATATAAAAACCACCTCTCTAGGCGGTTATTTATATATTAGTAAAAAAATAAAAAAATGTCAAAAATTTTTATTTTGACATTTTAGATAAAAAAAGTTAAACTTTATGTACTTAAAAACTAATATATATTTATATGGCAAAAAGAAGTACAGGAGTTGGAAAGATGAAGAAGTCACGTTCTCCTAAAACTGCAAAACGACTCGAAATCAAGAGATTAATGCTCGAGGAAAAAGCTAAAAAGAAACAAAAAAGATAATTTATTTAAAAAATTGCTCCCATATTACCGGAGTAATTTTTTATTTTGACTATTTAGTATAAAAAAGTTAAAATTATATAATAAAATAATAAAAATGATTTTTATGGAAAAGATAACAAGTTCTAACAATGAAAAAATTAAATATCTCAAAAAACTTGGTGATAAAAAGTATCGAGATAAGTCAGGTGAATTTTTGGTAGAGAATTTACGTATTATTCATGATGTTACAGAGACAGGGATTAAGCCAGTATCTTTATTTGTTTCCGAAGATTTATTAGAAAATCCTGACAAGAGACTGGAGTATATTTTAAATAATACAGACGATTATTTTGTAATTAACGAAAAAGTGAATAAATACTATTCAAGCCTTGTAACTCCATCTGGAATAAGTGCTGTATTTAAAAAGTCAGAAAAGAAAATTAATTTCGATAATATAATAATCTATTTAAATAGAGTAAGTGATCCAGGGAATCTCGGAACAATTCTCAGAATCGCCTTGGCTTTCGATATTGAAAATATAGTAGTTGATGAGGGGTGTGCTGATATTTATAATTCAAAAACTATTAGTGCAGCTAAAGACGCAATTCTTAAATTAAATATTCAAATAGATAAAAATTTAGAGGTTTTTAATAAGATAAAAGATGAGATGAAAGTGTATTCAACTAGAATGGAAGAGGGTACGGGTACTAATAAGATAAAAGAAAAAAAATATTGTTTAGTTTTTGGAAATGAAGCGAATGGAGTGAGTGAGGAAATTTTAAAATTATCAGACGGTTTTGTTAGCATTAAAATGAGTGATAAAATCGAGTCACTTAATGTCGGAGTGAGTGCTGGAATTATTTTTTATGAAATTTTTAAAAATAGATAAAATTATATTATAGACTGGACAAAACTTGATAAATATTTTGTCTAAAGGTAAAATAAGGGTGTACATTTAAATGTACATTAAAAGATACATTTAATTTTAAAAAATATGCGAAGAAAGTTAGAAGATAAAAATATAAGAAAAATATATAAACATAGCAGTAGTTATGCCTTGACTTTGCCAATTGAAATTGTTAAAGAGTTGAAAATAAAAGAAAAACAAAAAGTGGTAGTTAGGAGAAGGGGTAAGAAAATAATTATAGAAGATTGGAAGAGGTGAATTAATAATTTTAATAATAAAAAAGGGTTTTATAGCCCTTTTTATAATTTAAGCTTGAATAAATAGTATTTATTTGTTATTTTTTAATCAAGGTAAATATAATTATATATTATGACGAGCAAGGAAATACGACCCACCTACGCTTCCTCTTTCGCTACCTTGCCTACCGGAAGGCAAGGTAGCTACAGCGGACAAAGAAAGCTTCGGCGAGGCAAGACTCGTAATCACATAAAATTTTAATTTAAATAAAATTATTAATTATCATATGATTAGTAAGGAAATACGACGGAAATATTTAGAATTTATGAAATCAAAAGGGCATAGAATTGTGCCTAGTGCTTCAGTTATTCCTGAAAATGATTCAAGCACCCTGTTTACGGGCTCTGGCATGCAACCCATGGTACCTTATTTATTAGGAGAGGATCATCCAGAGGGTACTAGAATTTCTGATTCACAGAAATGCATAAGAACTATTGATATAGATAAGGTTGGTGATACTACTCATCTTACTTTATTTGAAATGATTGGAAATTGGAGTTTGGGTGATTATTTTAAAAAAGAACAAATAGAGTGGATATTTGAATTTTGGACCAAGGAAATAGGTTTTGATCCAAATAGAATATATGTTTCAGTGTTTGGGGGAAATAAAAAATACGGACTTGAAAAAGATAGTGAAGCTGTAAGCATCTGGAAGGAAGAGTTTAAAAAAACTGGAATTAAGGCTGTTGACGTCGAAGATTCAGAAAATAAGGGCTTGCAGGATGGTAGAATATTTTATTATGGCAATGATAATTGGTGGTCTCGATCTGGCGCTCCAGATAATATGCCCATAGGTGAACCTGGTGGACCGGATTCAGAAATGTTTTATGATTTAGGAGAAGAGAAGAAAATACATGAAAAATCAAAATATAAAGATAAACCATGTCATGTAAATTGTGATTGTGGTCGATTTATTGAAATTGGTAATAGTGTGTTTATGGAATTCAAGAGAACTAAAACAGGCTTTGAGTCACTTCCAAAGAAGAATATAGATTTTGGTGGAGGCTTTGAGAGAATTGTAATGATATCCCAGGGCAAGGACAACGTTTATGAAACAGATTTGTTTTCTAATATTATATTTAAAATTGAACAACTCTCTGGTAAAAAATTTAGTGACAAAGAAAATAAAAAATCTATGCGTATAATAGCTGATCATCTCAAGGCAGCTACGTTTATAATGGGGGATGATAAGGGAATAGTGCCATCAAATACTGACCAAGGTTATATTGTGAGAAGATTAATTAGAAGGGCGATTAGATATGGAAAACAGCTTGGAATCAAAAGTGATGAACCATGGACCAAGGAGATTGCTAAGATTGTTGTTCATGATTATCATGAAGTTTATTCAGAGCTAAGTAAGAATGTTGATAGAGTTATTGAACTTTTAAGAGAAGAGGAAGTTAAATTTAGCAAGACATTAGAAAAAGGACTGAATGTGTTAAATAAAAAATTAGAAGCACAAATAGGAGTAAAAGGACAACCATACAAACTTCAAGAGATAAATCTTGTACAAGGATTAAATAATGTAAAGATATGGGATTACGTTCCATCTGATATTACTGGTAAATGGGTTTTTGACTTTTATCAAACATTTGGCTTTCCAATAGAAATGGTTTTTGAGGAATTAGATAAAAATTTTGGTAATAAATTTAATCAACATGAAAAAAAGAGATTAGTATCAGAATTTAAACTTGAGTTAAAAAAACATCAAGAATTATCAAAAACAGCCTCAGTTGGTAAATTTAAAGGTGGATTGGCTGATAATTCAGAAGAAACAATGAAATTACATACCGCTGCTCATTTATTACTTGCGTCTTTACGTAAGGTGCTAGGTGGGCATGTGGTACAAAAAGGAAGCAATATCACCGCAGAAAGACTTCGTTTCGATTTTTCTCATAGAGAGAAAATGACGGACGAAGAGAAGCGAGCTGTAGAAGATATGGTTAATAAGGTGATTCAAGATAATTTATTAGTAAGTTTTGAAGAAATGAGTTTACAGGATGCAAAAGAAGCTGGGGCTATGGGAGTTTTTGAGTCAAAATATGATGAAAAAGTAAAAGTGTATAAGATAGGGGATAGTGATAAGATGTTTTCTTATGAAATATGTGGAGGACCGCATGTGGAAAGAACTGGTGCATTAGGTAGTTTTAAAATAAAAAAAGAAGGAAGCAGTAGTGCAGGAGTAAGAAGGATAAAGGCTATACTAGAATAATTAGCTAATGTTAGGTTATTTTTATAAAATAATAAAATTGGCTTAATATTCTTGACAACAAATAAGTTTACCTATATAATTATTTTACGTAATATAAAAATTATATTAATTATTACACATAAAATTTACCAATAATTTTGGTAAAATTTTAATTTTACCAAAGTTTTTTGTGTATAATGACAAAAGAAAAAAATAACGAAGTAATAAATTCAAAAGATTTTATTGAGACACAAGGAGAAGTAGTGGAACTGATGCCCGCTGGTAGTTTCAAGGTGTCACTGGAAAATGGCCATGAGATTTTCGCGCACTTATCTGGAAAGATGAGAATGTATAAAATTAGGTTGTTGCCTGGTGATAAAGTAAAGATTCAGATTAGTCCTTATGATCTCTCAAAAGGTAGAATTACTTACAGAATGTAAGCCAGAATTTAAACTTAATTAAACATTTAAAATTACATCAAATAATAAAATTTTTAAATTTTAATTATTTGTATATATATTTGTGATTTTTATTTAATATATGAAAGTTAGAGCAAGTGTCAAAAAAAGATGTAAAGATTGTAAGGTCGTTCGAAGAAAAGGACGAGTTGTTATTATTTGCAAAGTTCCAAGACATAAACAAAGACAAGGCTAAGTTATTTGCCCTATCGGGCAAAGCCGTGCTACAAATACGGAACATGCGAATTAAAAGATTAAACTCGACACTACAAATGTCGATCATACGAATTAATTAATATATGGCAGTTAGAATAGCAGGAGTAACAATTCCAAATGATAAAAGAGTCTTGATTTCATTGACTTATATTTATGGTATCGGAGTAACAACATCAACTAAAATTTTAGCACAAGCTAAAGTTGATGAAAGTATTAGAGTAAAAGATTTAAAAGAAGAAGATGTAAATAACTTAAGAAATATTATCGAAAAAGAACACCAGATAGAAGGTGACTTAAGAAGAGAGGTTGTTGGAAACATTAAACGTTTGAAAGAAATAGGTAGCTATAGAGGTTTGCGTCATTCTAAGGGTCTACCTGTAAGAGGACAAAGGACAAAGACAAATAGTAGATCAGTTCGTGGAAATACTAAAAAATCCGCTGGTTCTGGACGTAAACTCGGAGATCAGAAGACTTAATCAAAATATAATTTTTAAAATATATAATTTTTTTATAATATGACAGAGGAATCAAAAAAGAAAACAGAAGAAAAGAAAGAGGAAAAAACAGTTGATTCAAAAGATCAAGCTGTAGTTAGTGATGCAAAAGAAGATAATAGCAATGTTGATCTAAGTGATACAAAGCAAGAAAAAAAGATAGATTTGATAGATGATGAGCTACCTGATGATGTTAAAGAAAAATTAGAAAAAAAGAAAAAAGAAAATTTAAAAGCAAATAAGAAAAAAGGTGGACGAAAAAAGAAGAAAAAAGAAAAAACTTCAGTAAAGATTGGAAAAGCTTTTATTAAATCAACTTATAACAATACTATAGTTACATTAACTGATTTACAAGGAAATGTTATTTCATGGGCAAGCGCTGGTATTGCTGGCTTTAAGGGACCCAAGAAATCTACACCGTATGCTGCTCAGATTATTACAAAAATTGCTGTTATGAAAGCTAAGGAAGAATATAATTTGAGTGAAGTAAGTGTTTTTGTTAAAGGAGTTGGAACTGGTAGAGAGTCAGCAGTAAGGGCTTTAAATGGAAATGGTCTTGAAATAACCTCTATCAAGGATATTACTCCTATTCCTCATAATGGATGTAGAGCAAGAAGACCAAGAAGAGTTTAAAAAATAATGCGAATCTACAAATTAAATGCAAATGCCTCAAATATAAATAAATAATTTGCATATTCGTAGAATTCGCATAATAATAAAAAAATTTGAAAAAAACGATAAAATAATTCGTATTTAATAGAATATGGCAAAAAATACAAATCCAAAATGTAAGCAATGTAGAAGAATAGGTGAAAAGCTTTTTCTTAAAGGTGATCGTTGTAATTCACCAAGTTGCGCTATGATAAAAAGAAATTTTCCTCCAGGTTTTCATGGACCAAAGGGAAAAAGAAGACAGAGTGATTACGGTTTACAGTTAGCTGAAAAACAAAAAGCTAAAAAGACATATGGTATTTTAGAAAAACAATTTAGAATTACTTTTGACAAAGCAGACAAGCATAAAGGTGATACTGGTGAGAATTTAATGAAGTTATTAGAAACTAGGTTAGATAATATTGTATATCGTTTTGGTTTCGCGCCTTCCAGAGGTCAAGCTAGACAATTGGTAAATCATGGTCATTTCTCTGTAAATGATAAAAAAGTTGATATTCCTTCTTATCAGATTAAACCAGGAGATGTTGTAAAAGTAAAAAATAAAGATAAGAAAATAAAGATATTTAGAGAATTGAGTGCAAAATTAGAAAAATACAATGCACCTGGATGGATGTACCTGGATGCGAAAGATTTGAGTGGGAAAATATTGCATTTACCAACAGCTAAGGATATTAGTACAAATATTAATGCTCAAATAATTGTTGAGTATTATTCAAGATAATAATTTATAGTAATTTGGTAATCAAGAGAATAAGGAGGATTTTGCAAATTAAACCGTATTGCAAATTACAAAATTACAAAATTACAAATTTATGGAAAAAATTGCATTACCACAAAAAATTAATATTGTCGAAGGAAAAGAGCCTAATCAAGGTAGCGTTGAAATTGAACCTTGTTTTCCTGGCTATGGAATGACTTTAGGAAACGCTCTTAGAAGAGTTTTGTTATCTTCTTTGACTGGTGCAGCCGTTGTTGGCATTAAAATTAATAATGTTAGCCATGAATTTTCTACTTTACCTAACGTTAAAGAAGATATATTAGAAATTATTTTAAATTTAAAACAATTAAGACTTAAGGTTTTTGAAGAAAATGATGAAGAGGAATTAAAGTTAGAATTAAAGGTTCACGGGAAAAAACAAGTTAAAGCAAGCAATATTACAAAAGATTCAAGAGTTGAAATAATAAATACAGATTTAGAGATTGCAAATATTACAGACATGGCTGGCAGTTTGGAAATGGAGATTCATATTGGCAGAGGAAGGGGTTATAGGCCGGTAGAAGCTATTGAAGAGA
Organism: uncultured Gammaproteobacteria bacterium; assembly: GCA_964613625.1. Lineage (GTDB taxonomy): Bacteria > Patescibacteriota > Patescibacteriia > Patescibacteriales > CAZTIC01 > CAZTIC01. Next base: position 6,856 of record CAZTIC010000048.1, read on the forward strand.
AAAAGAATGAAATTGGCTATGTTGATATTGATTCTGTATTTTCACCAGTGTTATCAACTGGAATAAGTGTTGATAATGTTCGTGTTGGAAAGATGACTAATTGGGACAAATTGATTCTTGATATAAAAACAGATGGAACAATATCTCCAAAAGAAGCATTTGAGAGCGCAAATCAGATTTTGATAGATCAATTTACTTCTTTGACTAGTGAAAAAGAAAAAACTCCAAAAGAAGATAAGAAAGATAAAGAAGGGCAGAAAAAAGACAAGAAAAAGGAAGAAAAAGAGGAAGATTCAACTGAAGAAGAGGTAGATGACTCAAAAAAGAAGAGGGGTAGACCTAAAAAGGGGGAATAATAAAATTTTAAGTTAGTTGATATAAGTATGAGACATAGGAAAAAAGGTAAAATTTTAGGCAGAAAAAAAGCTCCAAGAGAGATGATGTTGAGAAATTTAGCATCTAGTATTTTGATATACGAAAAAGTGAAAACAACTGAAGCAAAAGCAAAGGCAGTGAAGCCATTTGTGGAAAAATTGATAACAGTAGCTAAAAAAGGCGATTTGACCGCAAGAAGAAAATTAATAGAAACTTTACCTCAGAAAATGGCCATAAAGAAGTCTATGGAGGTTTTAGGGGAGAGATATAAGGATAGAGCTGGTGGTTACACTAGAATAATAAAACTAGGTAATAGAGAAGGAGATGGTGCTTCAGTTGTGCAAATTGAGTTAGTATAAGTTATCGCTCTTCGAGCGAGCCGTACTACAAATACGGCACATTCGAATTTAAATTTGAAGCATTCGGATAATAATTCGAATTAATTAGAATTATCATTATGAATAAAATAGAAAGAAAATTACATAAATTTGATGCTACAGATAAGTCTATTGGTAGGATGGCTAGTGAGATAGCTATTATTTTACGAGGAAAAAATAAATCAGAATATCAACCTCATATTGACATGGGAGATATTGTAGAGGTTTTGAATATAAGAAAAGCTAAGTATACTGGCAAAAAATTGGATCAAAAAAAATACTATAAGCATTCAGGTTATCCGGGAGGACTCAAAGAGACAAAAATGAAAGACTTGGCTGAAAAAAATCCAGGTGATATTATGAGACGAGCAGTTAGAGAAATGTTACCAAATACTAGACTTCGAAATGGAATGTTAAAAAGATTGATTATTAAATAATTTTTAGATTAAAATATTTTTGATTATGAAAGATGAAAAGAAAATAAAAGATACTTCGACAAATTCCGCACAGGCCAAGACTGAAGAAAAAGTTGAATTTAAAGGTAAGTATATAAGCGTTGTGGGAAAAAGAAAAACCGCAGTAGCTCGTGTGCGTCTGTATAAGAAAGGTAAAGGAGTTATTATTGTTAATGGTGATAAATATTCAAAATATTTTTCTCAGGACAAGGTTGCTATAATACAACAGCCATTAAAACTAACTAGTTTATCAAGAGATTTAAATATTTCAGTTGTAGTAAATGGTGGTGGCATAAGATCTCAAGCCGAAGCTATAAGACATGGCATTTCTAGAGCCCTGATTGAAATGGATGAAAAGCTAAAAGATCAAATTAAAACAAAAGGTTTCTTGAAACGAGATCCAAGAAAGAAAGAAAGAAAGAAGCCAGGTCTTAAAAAAGCCAGAAAGGCTCCACAGTGGAGTAAACGATAAATCGTCCATTCTTTTTATATAAAAGTAAAAAACCTTCCACTTGTTGGAGGGTTTTTTTGTTTCTATTAAATTGTGTTTTAATATATAATATTTTTTTTTAATTTATTTGCATGTGGATAAGTTTTTTTCTATTAATTTTTATTGGGGATAATTATTTTGCTTGTTTTTTTATTAGTTTTTAAATAAATATTATAAAAAAAGTAGTTATTAATTTTTCTTTTAACGTTAGTTAATTATAGGTAAAATTTTGTTTGATAAATATTGTTAATAATGATATAAAATAATATTTTTTTAAAAATTTTTTAAGTGAATAAGTTCACTCACATATTGGAATCTAAATAAGCTAAATATATGCAATT
>CAZTIC010000049.1:0-8749 GCA_964613625.1 uncultured Gammaproteobacteria bacterium
TTTTATAACTTGTTACTATTTCCATTTTTTCCTCTTCTATTTATTGTACTTTTATTCTCACCAGTACCATACATCCAACATTTGAACCTGCTCATTGAGACAGAATCTTTGTATTTTTCAAATATTATAGGAATTGCTTTGGAGAAAAAATGATTTGGTTTTAAAGCTAATGTGCTCTCGCGTGGGAAAGCGTGTCACCGAAATTCAAATAAACTATTTTTTGGTAGGTATCGTCGGTGTAAACATTTTCAACTCTTTCATTTTCATCCGAAATTTCAAAAAAATCTTACAGTGGTGTATAATTTTTCAAGGTTTTCAGGTATTATTTTCACAGGTGATTTGGGTTTTATCGACGGTGAGGTGGTTTTTAGGGGGGGCTTCTTTTTGTCTTTTTGCTTTACACTCTCTGTAAAGCATTGCTACAACTCATTATATTGTTAGAGTTAGGGCATAATGCGTTTGTAACATTTAATATTTTGTGATGAGTTTTGATGTGCAAAATATTGCACATCTGCTGTCTTACTAATCATTTATCCATTAGTAGAATTATCCTGAATTTCATACTGCTTGTTGCTCGCGTGGGAAGTAAGGTTTCCAAATTCAGGATACCTAATTCTGTACTTAACTACCGACGGTATAACCACTTTTAATATATTCTAAACCGACTCTATTTGTCTATTATTTCGTACCTCCAGGTAGCATTTATCAATGTTTTCAGGTGTTATTTGTATGAGCGGTTTACGTTTTCTCGTCAGAGATTGTTTTTTTTACCAGGTGTTTTCTTGTTCTTATTTGCTACCTCACAGTTTCCACACTGCCCTAACTATTAATATTGTTATTTATAGCGGATTGTTGAGAGGACTCTTTTTCCTTAATACTATTACAAGATGTGCAACATTTTGCACATCTATCCATTTTATTATTATTCTCGATTAGTAAACTTATTTTTTGCTTTGCTTTTCTCGCGTGGGAAAGTCGTGTCCAATTTTTTTAAAATACTCTTTTCGGCTATCTCTCCTCGGTGAAGACATTTCAAAGGTTTGATATTGTGTCCAAAATATCAAAAAAACGAGACACTACTGTACAGTTTTTCCAACTTTTCTGTGACTTATTTAGATGATAATTTGTTGTCTATCCTCGACAAACTAATTATGAAGGTAATATTTTATCTGTTATAAACTGGACATCAGCTGTCTTGCGTCTCTCCTTCTATTGTTATTGTTAGATATACAGGGATATGCCAATGCCCGATTATCTATAATGACATTAATTGTGATGTGCAAGAAACTGCACATCTTTAACCATTTAAAAATAATATTGTGCAATTTAAATCTATGTCGATTTTAATTGTACTATTCGATCGCGTGGGAAAGCATGTCGCCGAAATTTAAAACTACTAATATTTACTTGTTATCCTCGATGAGAACATTTATCATATCCTCTTTTTTGTTCAAAAACGGAGTAAATGGTTTACAACTTTGTAAACTTTTATATTTTAATCAGGGTTAATTTTTAGACGAATTAGGGTTTTGTCGACGGTAAAAGGGATTTTACAGGTATCATCTTTTTAAATTTTTGGTTTACAATCACTGTAAAGCGTTGCTCCATCTGTTTATATTATTACATATAGGGGAGATTACCCTTGTACACTTTTTATTTTGTAGTGTATTATGATGTGCAATATTCTGCACATCTCAAACTGTAGTTGCAATAATATTAGTATAATATTATTGTAATGTTCTATCAAGTTAAATATAGATTGAATGTTTTAATTGTGAACGAGTATAAGACTAATCATTAATTACATCAATTACATATTCTACAATATATAATGCCCATCTTTCCATATTGGCGGTGGTTTGAATTTTAAATTCTTTAGAAGAGACTCAAGCAATGCATTGTCTCGTCCAATAACTATTTCTGTAGCATATGAGGCTTGTTGTTTATTGTGTTTTCTTATAAGCCCTTTATCATTAAGTGAAGAAAATCTTAGTTTGCTTACATCGCTTTCGTTGCTGGTCACCATCAATAAACAATTTTGAGTTAGAGGTAGGTATACCTCGGTATCGTCATAAGCCAATCCATCTGCTCCTTTTTTATTGAACCTGACAACTGGACGGTCTGTTGTTATAAAAGATGTTTCTGGTGATGATGGGAATAATATCCAAATCTCTCTATCAAACCATATTTTTGTAAATTTATTTTCATAGTTACCAACATTTAGAGCAGTTTTTAATAAATCTTCTTTGAGGGACTTTTCCTTGAAATCCAATATTTCAGGAAAACTTTCTTTCATATCATTTATAAACCCATCATTTAATGTATTGATTAATGCAGGTACGCGAACCATCATCATTCTTAAAAATTCTAATAACCACATCCTTTGGTTGGAATTAACTGTAACATTATATGTTTTATCTTTGCGTTGTCGAAGAGCTATTACAAATTCATTTATCTCATTTATTAAAGGAGAGATTTGATTCTCAAATTTTTGTAAACTATTTTCAACACTGAAATCCTTTTCACCTTTTTCATTAGTCCAAGAATAAAAATAATTTTGAGCTGCTACTTCTAAAATGTTTTGATTTCTAAATTCATTTCTTTTTACATCATAATACCATAACTTTTCTTTTATTTTTTTCTTTGTTACATTATTATGATTATAAAACGTACAAAATCCTTTCAGATAAAACTGAGCTAAATAATGCTGTTTTTTAGGCTTGTTAGCCATCAATATTTATAGTTATATAATCTAAAAATAGGTTATGAAATATATCTATTCCTTCGGAGAATATCTTCGACTACGCCATTAAGGCTATTGACTGAAACAGAATCATACCCCTGCGTAAATGCCCATAAAATTTTATGCAGAGAATCAGTAATAATTCTGCATAATTCCTCACTAATTGTATTTGAAGAAAAACTGGATTTTCCTGTTATGGTGGGTAAGGTTGCATAATAATTAGTGTAAGCATCAATACCTGACCGATATAATAAATGCTGGTCTAATATATTGTCAACTTTGACATTTATTTCGACATCTCCTTTGTAACTACAATTTTCATAAAAATATTTTGCATACAAAAGATTGTATGCTGTTGAAAATATCATTCTGGAAAACTGAATATAAAGTCTATCGTTGTCTTCTTGTACAGTGCTGATTACTTCAGAAGTTGTTAACTCGAGAGACCTATGCATAATTACTTCACCATAAATACCACAATATGATAATGCGGAAAAGTTAATTTCGTTATTATAAAATAAACTGTATGCACCATTATCTGTTCGACTTAACTGATTTCCGACATTAAACCAATTATCTCTCCTGAATTCAAATTCTCTTGCGGACTGATACGCTGTCTCTAAATCAGATACTGGACGTTGCATAAACTTAGGGAATGAATAGACGGTTATAGAGGGTCGGTTTTGAATCGTTAAGTAACTTTTGAGTTTTGATTCATAGTAATTATAATTACTTAATATTCTTTCTCTAATAGCAACTGAATTACTTCTTTTTTTCTGTAATAATTCTATTCTGTCCAAATCGGCAAGTTTGTATGGAACGCTTTGGTTGCCAGTCCTAATATATATTTTTGTTGAGTTTTCTATTGTATGGGGACTAATACTACTTTCTATTGTTTCGATAACAACAAATACATTTGAAGAATTTTCAATATCTACTATTTTTACGGAAGGTAGTAGTATCGGATATATATTACTTAAACAAATATTCTCTATAGTCAGCTTAATTTCTTCTCTGTTGGATGGTTCAAAGCCCTCAAAAGGTTCTTGAGGAATACCATTTGGAGCATTAATTCCGAGAATCAATATCCCGCCTAAGGTATTCCCAAACGATGAAATAACCTTTGGCAATGCTCTTCTAACATTCCTGTCAAAATTAATTTTATATTCAACTCTTATACCCTCTTGATGTGAACTGCTAAATGATTTGACGTTTTCTTCTGTAATGTCATCGAAATTCTGTAGAAATAACATTCCATACCTCAATTAAAATTATATTGAAGTTAAGATATTAAGATAATTCATACAATTCCATTCCATTTTAATATAAATTCTGAATGTGTATCCACAGAAAGTGTATCCACAATGTGATATTATTTGATCGGATTTCACATGATTTGAAATGAAATTGATTTTAGCGTATGAAGGCCACTCTTGCCATATCCTTAATGCGCTTGATGATTTGATTTTCACATATTTCCAATTATAATCCATGATATGTTCTCCTTTTTTCAATTAACATATCAGGAGGGCTATATAAAGAAAAACCGCTGATCAGGCGGTTAAGATTTTTCCCCGAAGGGCACATCCGTCTCTTTAGACCTAAGCACCGTAGCCTCACTGGGCTCGGTTGCTAGATTTACATAAGTAAATCGCTCCTGATGATGGGAGAATATACTTATAGAGACTCTAAAATTTTAGTCGTTTATGGTTTAATGATATGATGTTATTAATAAAAAGGAAATATTTAATAAATGTATACTAAATCCTTTTTCCAAATACATCGTCAAACAAATCAATACCCTTGCGGATATAATCAAGCAAGACTACAACAAATTCTCTCAAAGTTTCAGTTTCGACAATTTCATTAGGAAGTTTAGCAAACAACTTATCGGTATTATTTCTCAAATTTTCTACTATGGGTAATGTTGGATATATCGTATCTGAAGATAAAAAAGGATTCCCTGGTGGTGACATTGAGAAGGCTGTTATAAATAATGATGATAATTCATATAGTTCACGTAATTCTAAAAATCTTTTTTTTCTCCGATCATTTAATTCTTTAAATGCTTTGGATACTCTACTATTAACCGGCTCAGTATATTCTATCAATGGACCAACTGCTTCATGTATAATAGGAAAAGCATAATATTCCCACCATCTTTCTATATATTGATTTTGAAATTGGCTAAACGTAAACAATAATACATTGCTATTCCCTGCTGCCTCTATTGCCCCAGATTGAAATCCTTCAGCTGAAATTATTATGCCAAAATTAGCACCACTATCGGAGATGACTGTTCTAAATGAATGCACTACAGATCTAGGAATTCTACTATTATTCCATAGTTTACACTCGCAAATATATGTTGCAACAGGATCATTTGAACGGTCTTCAGCATAAACGTCAACATCTACTGATCCACGAGCAAGTGATACATTTTTATCAATCTCAGTTTCAAAACCACATTCTTTATATATTTGTTCTACTTTTACTTGTAGTTCGTGCCACTCTACTGGAAGGGAAGCTTCAATTAGTGTCATTTATTAAATAGTATCTCCTTCCTTCCAAATAATTGAAAGTGCAAAGTTGTATTGCTCTGAATAAAATGTGTGTTCTTTAATGAACTCTTCATCACTGGCCTTTATCACCCACGCTTTTGCATATAACTCCTCCGCCTGAAGTATTTGTTTGTTGTATTTGAAACAATCTGATGCGCAAGTATTCGTATCTAGGGTGGTTCCAATATTCTTAATTTTAAAAGGGAAATCGGGATCGCGATGATACCATTTAATTTTATTATCTTCTGAAGCAATAAGTGCAATACAAAATTGCCCACACGTTACTAATTTTATTGTTGTTGCAGTAATAGAGGTATTAAATATCTCTGATAAATAGATAATTAGATTAAAATCTGGATATTTAAATTGACTTTTCTGAATGAATCTAATAAACATTTCTGTTGGCATTAATAATTCCGAAGCAAAATCATCTGCTTCTTTTTCGACTCCTTTGTTTTTATATGATTTAACTAATACCTCTTCAATATCGGTAAATACTTTTAGTTTTTTATTATGCAGTAAAAAATGTCCCAATTCGTGAGCAATTGAAAATTTAACTAAATGCTCATTTTGAATATCCATGTTATATCTGATAATTGCTTTCTTATTATCAATAATAGATATTCTAGCCAAACAATTTTTTAATTTTGAAGGTATAACATGTACATTGTGATATTCAGCAATTGCTATGATTTTTTGTAACGATGCTATCTGATTGGGATCACTTATAGAAAAGGTACTAAGTAAAAGTTGGGCTTGTTTTTGGGAATTATTTAATGCTCGATTCATTTAAATCATTAATCTCGCCTTCAATATCAAACCGATTCATTAAATTTATAAATGCTTTATCCTCTTGTAATGTATCGCTATTATCAGAACCGCGTACTTTCCTATAAAATTGTAGAGCCATTTGCTTATTATCAGGCGTAAACTTTTCAATTAAGTTGTTGAATTTATCTTCACTTAATTTCTTTATTTTATCAATAAATGCTAGTGTTTTCTGGTGTTGTAAATGACCATGTTCTAATTTTAATTCTCCTAACAAATTTCTAATTTTCTCCCCACCATTCTTAATGACCTGTTTATAATCATTATTATATTCTTTTAATATTTCGTTTTTAAAATCTTGGTCATTCATTGTAGCGTCAAATATATTATCCACTAGATTATCTAAAACCATCTTATATTTATTATCCATAATATAGACCTATTTCTCGTTATATTTTTCTTGATTTGCGACGAATTCTCTTTAATGTGGAATCTACTTGATCTATTCCCCAACCCCAGTATTCAGCAATTTCAGATCTTTTAAAAATTTTTTCGTTTTTCATTGTTTCAAGCAAGAGACTTGCCTCTTCGTCAGTCTTACATGCATCAGTAATATAATTCCATTTCCCCTTAAAATCATCAATTTTTGCATTTTGTATTTCCCACTTTTCGTGCAAATCTTTTGAAGTCTTAATATCTTCTACCTCTTCTGGTATTGTAAAGTTTTTATATGTTTTATGTTCACTTCTTCTTTTCATTTCATGAGAAATATCTCTTCCAACATTTTTCTTTAAGATAATGAATGGATTTGGAAAAGTATTATAATCCCATTTATTGATGCCCCTGAGTAGTTTAGAAACGGTACCCATGATAATATCTTCGATATCTTCATCTGTTAAAGAATAAATTTTTGTATAAACCAAAGCATATGTTAACAAGTCTCTGAATAACTTGTCAAAATCGACTTTCTCGAATTGTTCAAGAATTTCTTTATTTATTTGCTCCATTAATCCCTAGTAGGCAATAATAATTGCCAAAAAATTAAGAAAAGTAGACGGTATTTTTTAATTTATTTTTTTATGATGGCAATTTTTTAGATAATCTTGGCATTTATATAGTGAAGGCAAGTATAAACGTCTCTCGTTAGGTCGTTATACTTCCTTAATAAGTTATTTAATTAATTTAAAAAATGAGGTGTTAGAGTGATTGATAGAGAAGTAAAAAGATCGAAAAAAAATGACGATGGCGATATAACTGCATTGTGCAATCCCACTGAATGGTGGTCCCCACGACAAAAAGCGGATGCAATTAACGATATTGAAAATAATACATACAGATATTTTGTCGATGATGGTACCAATGTTATAAGTATTCACGTTGTTAATGATAGTATAAAAGGAAAATATCTAAGAACAGATCCCGATAAAACGACAAGGAATAATCTTGATGATTTACCGGATTGTTAGTAGAACAGATTTTATTAAAACTTTTTAAAAATAAAATTATAGGAGGAATCAATGCCTAAAAAAAATCTAAGACGAATACCAAGTACCATTCTACATAAAATAGACAAATTCAAAGAAAGTCACTATATAGTAGGCTGTTCTAGTTTTTACACCAAAGATGAGATAGCAATGGGAATTCTAAACCATCTAAATGTTAAACTTTTAGATGGAAAAATTGAGTTTCCTGAAGAACAAATTCCAAAGGCATCTCAAGGCACTTATAGTAATAGAAATATTAATGGTCAGATTATTAAACGTAAAGATCTACCAATGGAACAATATAGTATCACAGTGGAGGCACCTAACTGGGGTGATGACTATTATGGTACCCATGATGTTACATGGACTAAAGAAAGATATGTTAAAGAATTTATACCACCGCATCATTCGACACTTAAAATCGAATGTTTGGAACCAAAATCTGAAACCGATAATTATATTATTAAATTTGAAATAAACGAAATTATCGACAGGAATTCAATATTTTTTTATGATAGAGTTTTATTTTGTCTAAACTTATTACAAGAAAATGTATATAAATCTGACATATTTATTGCTGGAACATCTTTTTCAGAATATCTTAGCACCATTCAGCTATCGTGGGATATTTTACCACCTGGAACAAAAGATGAAGCCTTAGAAAGAATCTTTCGCGGAAGTAAGCCTACGTCACAGCAATTAGATACGGCAAGTGATCGTTATTCATTTTTTGATAGTCTTAATCCAGAGAATCTAATTTATGGTACGAGTGGACTTGTTCGCTATTTTGGGGCTCAACTTAATGAAAACTTAGTTGTTTTTGAAAATGTGAGGTATGGAAACGCAATCTATATAATGTACGAAGAATGGCGTGAATTAAGCACAAAAAGCAGGATTGATTTATTATCAGGTAAGTTTGGAATGAATTTTGACAGAGTTGTTCATACCAATGGTTGGAAGAACCGCGTAAAAAAAATTATAAAGTCAAAGCGACAAACATTAAGATAGCTGAGTATCTAATTTTATCAAGCGTGTCCATACAAAACGTGTCCATAATATGGTATTATTTGACTTTGGTTGATTTTATTTGACTATATGACAATGCTTTCTAAAAATGCAAAACCCCGTCGTGAAACGAGGTTTATAGAGGGTGGGCGATGGCAGGCTCGAACTGCCGACCTCTGCCGTGTGAA
>CAZTIC010000050.1:0-8706 GCA_964613625.1 uncultured Gammaproteobacteria bacterium
GATTTGGATGGTGTTTGTGAGGTTAATGACAATTGTCCAGAAATCGCTAATTCTGGTCAAATTGACTCTGATGGTGATGGCGTTGGTGATGTTTGTGATAATTGTATGGATATGGATGATGATGGATATGGAGTTGGATCTGGTTGTGTTGGTACAGATTGTAATGATACTAATCCAAATAGTTGGCAAATTGAATGTCTTTATATTGATATAGATGGTGATGGTTATAACGCAATTCCAACGGCAGATGTTTGTGATGCTGAGGGTTTTCCAGAAAAAGAAAGAATGTGTTATGGGGACATTGCATATCCATTTAGTTATACTACAAGTGGAACAGATTGTGATGACAATGATGAGACTAAAACTACAGTCTGTTCAGAAGTTATTGAACCATATTGTGACGAAGGTAATATGAAGAAGCATGAAGTACCTTTTATTCATCTAGATATTGGTGATACAACTTCTGAATCTGAATTTACTTTAAATGGTTGGTCAGATGCTTGGGATTGGGGCGGAACTTATGGTGATGGTAGCGATGATGGTTCATTTAGACTCTTGATGGGACCTGGTGATGATTGTGGTCAAGGATACGAAGACGCTACAGTTAATTTTAATACTGCTGATGTTTATTTGTACGAAATTGATGTTAATCATTTAGACGGTACTGTTGATGATGGTTTTGATGTATATATAAATGATGTTCCTGTTGGTTCTTATGTTGGAGGTCAAAATCAAGGTGAAACTTGGGTAAAAAGTATTTTTACTTTTTCACAAATTCAAGGAGATGTGACTGTGAAATTTGTTTCTACTGAACCAGACAATAACTGGTGCGCAGTTTGGGGACAGGTAGCTTTTTCAGCTATTGATTTTCGTGGATTTGAATGTAAGTCTATTTGTGGCGATGGAACAGCACAATGGCCTAATGATAGTGGAGAATATGAAGTCTGCGATGAAGGTGGAAACAACGGTCAACTTGGTTCAGATTGCGATAATGACTGTACTTTAGTCTCAACTCAAGAGTGTGTCGAAGGTAATGTTGTAGGGATACAGGGATATATTGATTATGTAGATATTGGTTCAACTACTTCTGAGGCAGAACTTGGTTTAACTGATTGGAATAATTGGAGTGACGCCTGGGTAAAACCAGGTTGGGGTGGAAATTATGGTGGAGGAAGTAATGATGAATCTTTTAGGTTGTTAATGGGACATGGAGATGAGTGTGGTCAAGGATACGAGGAAGCTTCTTTAATTTTTGATACAAGAGATAAATATGTTGATAATATTGTTTTTGAACATTTAGATGGTTCAGCCGATGATAGTTTTGATGTTTATATAAATGATGTTGTAATTGGTCATTATATTGGTGGACAAAATTCTGGTGAAACCTGGGTCGAGAGTACATATAATTTTCCACCAGTGACTGATACGGTAATTGTTAAATTTGTTGCTACTGAGTCAGATAACGCTTGGTGTGCTGATTGGGGTCAAGTAGCATTTTCTTGGGTAGAATTAGAGGGGTATACTTGTGAAATTCCGACTGAACTCTGTGGTAATGGGGAACAAGACAATGGCGAAGAATGTGATGAAGGAACTGTAAATGGACAAGTTTGCACCCCAGCCTGTGGTAGCACTTGTAGTTATTGCACAAATAAATGTACCTTAGCTGAAGTTTCAGGTAGCTCCTGTGGTGGCGGTGGCGGAGGCGGTCCGATAGCTCAATTTGGTATAAACAACCCTCAAATTCATATGCAATGTGCCGGAGAGGGTACAATAGATATTACAATGACATGGGTAACGAATCAATCAGCGACATCACGTGTTGTTTATGATACTAGCACTCAAAAAACTCCTGGTGTTTACGGACCAACTGATTATGGATACTCTTATTCAACTACTGACGACACAAATAAAGTCACTGGACATTCAGTAAATATTAGCGGATTGCCAGATGAAACAGTTTATTATTTCAGATCTATTTCATCTAATGGTTCTACAGAAGTTTTTGGTGATGAGAAGTATTTATCTCAAACTATGACATGCTCAGGTGGAGGCGGAGCTAGCGAATCAGAAGTAATAGTTCTAGGTGAGTCTGGTGCTCCAGTTTTGGATATCACTCATACAGTTGGACAAGAATTTGCTAATCCAGGAGATAAAGAAATAGTCTTTGTTATAACAGTAACAAATAATGGAAATATTGATGCTTTTGACACTACTGTAGAAAATATCTTACAAGAAGGAATGGTATATAGTGAGGAAAGTGAATCAGTATCAATTTTGGACAACTTTATCAAAGCAGCTATGGCCTCTCCAAGTGATACTAAGTCTTGGGAATTAGGTGATATTGCTCCAGGTGAAACTAAGGAAATAAATTATATAGCAGATATTTTGGATGATGTAAGTCCAAGTACTTTGACTAATGTAGCTACAGCTAGTGCGTCAAATCATGACTCAGTTAATGCGAATGCTGGTTTGGAAATTAAAGGTGTAGAAGTATTGGCTGAAACAGGTTTCGATGTAAATGAATTAGGTTTATTGTCCTTGATGCTAATTGGATTTGTCGGTGCTAGTAGATTTTTGAGAAGAGAATTGGTATAATATGTAAATGAAAAAGCTTAAATACAATAAAAAGATTTTTATAAAAGCTCTAGTATATATACTAGAGCTTTTGGCTGTATCTTTGTTTGTTTATTTAATATTTTTACCATTTTATCCTGAGCTTAAATATAGAGCGGTCTATAATCAAGCTGAAAAAGCTGAAGAGTCAAAAGAAATTGAAAAGGTAGAGGAGAAGACATCTGAAGCAATAAAAGGCTTACCTGAAAGTGATTATGCTGTTTCTCCGAATAGACTGATAATTACAAAAATAGGAGTCAATGCACCGATTGTGCAAACAGATAACGAGGCGTATGGCCTGGCTATGGGTGCTTGGTTGATGCCTGACGGCTCCACTCCTGATAAGGGTGGCAAGACTATCATAACTGGACATAGATTCAAATATTTACCCCCAAGCAACTTGACCTTTTATTTATTTCATAAACTAGAAGTAGGGGATATAGTATCTGTTGTATGGAAGGAAAGTAAATATTTTTATAGAATAAAAGAGGTGAAAGTGGTAGACAATAATGATTTTTCAATAATGGAGCCTAGTAATAAGTCCCTGCTTACAATGTTTACATGTCATCCCATATACTCTACCGAAAAAAGACTGGTTATAGTATCGGAGTTGATTAAAAAGAAATAATATTTTGACAAATAGTATATATAATGATATAATATAGTTATGAATAAAAAAGGTAAAAATACTAATAAATTTTTGTGGGTTATTTGGCTAATTTTAGGCGGATTTCTGGTGAAAATATTCTTTTTCATTTTTAAGCGAAAACACGATATAAAGGAGAATTTTGATGATTTTATAGAAGAAGAAAAAGAAGAAGTTGAGGAATTAGTTGATGGCAAAGAGTCGTTCAAAAAATATTGTAATGATTCTTTTTGTTTGTTTAAAAATTATTTTATTCCAAATAGTGGCAACGATCACAAGCCAAAAATTTTACATTCCAGATCATTGTTAATTATAGCTATAGCTTTAATTTTGATTAAATCTGTAGTGACTGGATATTTATTTTTTATATATCCAAACCAAGCTAGAATGTCCGAAATTATAATTAGCAGAATGCTTGAACTCACAAATTCTTCTAGAGTAGCTAATGATTTATCTCCAGTTAAAATTAATTCTGTATTAAATAGCTCGGCCAAATTAAAGGCTGAAGACATGATAGCGAATAATTATTTTGCTCATCACAGTCCAGATGGGAAAAAGCCTTGGGACTGGATTGATAGATCTACTTATCCTTATCTTTTCGTCGGTGAAAATTTGGCTATGAACTTTTCTTCAGCTGATTCAGCCCATAATGCTTTGATGTTGTCACCGAGTCATAAAGAAAATATTTTAAATAACAGATTTAGTGATATCGGTCTGGCGGTTGTTAGTGGTGAGATAGACGGGGAAAAGACCAATGTGCTAGTTGAGCTTTTTGCTACACAAAAAGAATTAGAGATTGCTATTGTAAGTAAAGAAGAAGAGCCAGAGGATGCTATTCTAGAGCCAGATATTCCTAATGAGATTGATATTTTAAGTTCTCAGAATATAGAGCAGGACCCAGAGATAGAAATATTCGTAGGGGATCCAGGGCCAAGAGATATACCTCAAGAAATTCCTGAGGATGATATTATTTCTAACCCTACAGATACAATAGAAAATGAATTTGTTTTAGATGAGGCAGTAGACAATAATCAATCAACTACTACTAATGCGATAGGCGATATAAAAGACGAAGCTAATGAGATAGCGGATATTCAAAAAGTTAGCCCTAATGAAGAATTAGAGTTTTCTCCGAATTTAGAAATTACTTATTTTAACGAAGAGGACACACAGAATCTCAGTGCTGCTGTAACCTTAGTAAAAGTTTCACAATTTATTTATGTAGCAGTTTTAATCTTATTAATTATATCACTTATTGTAAATATTTTAGTGAGAATTACTATTCAACATAAGCCAGTGATTATACAAACGATAATTTTGATAATATTTATTGCTGGGCTTATTTCTATACATTTTCATTTTTTAGAAAAAATTCTAGGCAGTATAGCTATAATATAAAGACCACTATTTATCCTGATTGTTCAGGACTATTAAATTACTAAATAATTAAAACATTGTTTTGTTGTTTTTGTATGAATAAAAGTAAACAAAAAGTAGCCGTAGCAATGTCTGGTGGAGTTGATTCCTCGGTGACTGCTTTTTTGCTTCAAAAAAAAGGTTATGAGGTGGTTGGTGTTCATATGAGATTGGGCCTGGATAGTAACATGGCAGAAAATGCTGCCAGAAAAGTTTGCGAGAAATTAGATATAAAATTTTATCCATTAAATATTGCTAAAGAATTCAAGCGTGATGTAAAAGATTATTTTTTAAATGCTTACAAGGATGGATTTACTCCAAATCCTTGTGTAAATTGTAATAGGTTAATTAAATTTGGAGAGCTTTTTAATAAAATAGAAAGAATGGGCGTTGATTATTTGGCGACAGGACATTACTTAAGAAATCAAAAGTCAAAAGTCAAAAGTCAAAATGTATATAGATTGTTCAAGGGTATTGATGATAAAAAGGATCAATCATATTTTCTATATAACCTAAATCAGGATATTTTGAAGAAAACAATATTCCCATTAGGTGGTTATAAAAAGGATGATGTGAAGAAAATTGCTTTAGAGAATAATTTGCCAACCCTGCAAAGCGAAAGTCAGGATATTTGTTTTTTATCGGGAGATCATAATGATTATTTAAAAGAGAATATTAAATTAAAAAAGGGCGTTATCAAAGAATTTCTTCCGCCCGCAAAAGGAAAGACCAAGAGAGAGTCTAGAGAAATAGGTGAGCATGATGGCTTGCCTTTGTATACCATAGGGCAAAGACGAGGAGTGGAAATTGGTGGCACAGGTCCTTATTATGTTGTGAAAATAGATTATAAGATAAATATTTTGTATGTAAGCAAAGATCATGATGATGAGTTGTTATATTCAGATAGTTTGATTGCTAGGGACGTGAATTGGATAGTAGGCAGTATGCCAAAGTTACCTTTCGAATGTAATGCGGTTGTAAGATATGGGCATATCGGTGTCGAATGTAAAGTTGACAAAGAAGACGAAAATATATTAGTCACTTTTAAAAAATTTCAACGTGCAGTTACAAAGGGACAGAGTGTGGTTTTTTATATAAATGATAAGTTGTTAGGTGGGGGAATTATTAGTGATTAATAAATTTATTTTGAATATTTCCATTGAAATAATAATAGTTTTTGTATTCGCCATTTTTATTGACAATAATCATATAATATTATACTATATTACTAAATTCAGCATATTGTGCTGATTTTATTTATTAATAAAATATCACTCATACTCTTATGGGGTTTAACCCCAAATTTCCTTCCCTAGTTAGGGGACTATCGTTGAATACCATTTTGGCTATAAATTCTGAAAATTGGCTAAATTATTTCTAAATTTCCTTTGTTTATATTAATAAACTTTAAAAATTTAGAAAAAATTTATCTCAATTTTCAGAATTCTCGCTTCAAAAGCGTATTCAACGATAGCCCCCAAGGGGCAAAAAGAGTAGAGGATTAAAGGAAAAACATATGGTAAAGATTCCAACAATCGAAGAGATGTTGAAAGCAGGAATGCATTTCGGACATCAAAAAAGTAAATGGCATCCAAGAATGGCGCCATACATATTTACAGATAGAAAAGGAGTGCACATTATTGACCTAACTAAATCTCAAAAAATGCTTAAGGACGCTCTTGAGTTAATGAAAAATCTTACTAAAGAAGGTAAGGTTATTTTGTTTGTGGGCACAAAAAGTCAGGTCAAAGCTCCAATTACAAAGATGGCGAAAGAATTGGATGTGCCTTATGTAACTGGTAAATGGCTAGGTGGTCTTTTGACAAATTTCGGCACTATCAAAAAATCTATTAAGAAATACATTGATTTAGTAGAAAAGAAAAGCTCAGGAAAATTAGATAAATATACAAAAAAAGAAAGACTAGAAATTGATAGACAAATTGGTAAATTGGAATTAAAGGTTGGTGGAGTGTCAAAGTTGAATAAATTACCTGATGTGTTATTTGTTTGGGATGTAAAAAACGAAGGCACTGCAATCGCTGAGGCGACCAAAATGGAAATTCCAATAATTGCGGTTTGCGACACTAATGTAAATCCAAAATTTATAAAACATATTATACCTTCAAATGATGATGCCACCAAGACAATCAAGTTGGTATTAAAGCTTGTTCAAGCGGCTATTCAAGAAGGGAAGGATGAGATAAAAAAATAAGATTATATTTTGATTATTATTTCAAAATTAATAAATATATATGAGCATGGAAACATTAAAAAAATTAAGAGATAAAACTGGAGCAGGTATTTCAGATTGTAAAAAAGCCCTAGATGAGGCTAGTGGCGATATTGAAAAAGCTGTAGAAATTTTGCGAAAAAAAGGTATTTCTAAGGCTTCAAAAAGGAGCGACAGAGAAACTACTGAGGGAATTGTAAAAGTATTAACCGATGAATCTGATAAGGAAGGTTATATAGTAAAAATTAATTCTGAGACTGATTTTGTATCAAGAAATGAAAAATTTCAAGATTTGTCAGATAGTATTGTAAATGTGATTAAAGAAAAAAAACCAGCAAACTTGGAAGATCTTCTAAGTTTGGCTATGGAAAATGGGTCTGTAAAAGAAACAGTTGAAAGTCTCAGTGGTGTAATCGGAGAAAAATTAGAAATTAGTAATTTAGATGTTTTGAAAGGTGAAAAAGTATCAGCTTATTCTCATATGGGAGGAAAAATCGGTGTGCTTGTTTCTTTTGACAAGGATGTTGATAATGTATTAGCTCAAGATATTGCTATGCAAATTGCAGCCACTGATCCGAAATATTTAAAACCAGAAGATGTAAAGGAAGAAGAGTTAAATAAAGAAAAAGAAATCTATAAAGAGCAATTAATCAAAGAAGGAAAGCCTGAAAATATTTTGGACAAAATTATCGAAGGTAAGATTAATAAATACTATGAAAATGTCTGCTTGATTAAGCAAGAATTTATCAAGGAAGACAAGAAAAAAGTTGAGGAAGTTTTAGGAGATGTTAATATCCTTAAATTTATTAGATATTCTTTGTAATTAGAAAACAGTAATTAATATATTATGAAAGTAGCTGAAATACAATTTGCACCTTGGGATAAAAAATATTTTTTTGATATTACTGATTTTGGCTTACAAAAAGGTGATTATGCGATTGTAGAAACAAGTCTTGGGCAAGAATCTGGAAAAGTAATTAGTATAATTGAAAATAGTGAAGCAGAAATTATTAACTTGATAAATAAAAGTAAAAATGAAAGTAATGATTCTGATGGGATGGCAATTGATGATATATTAGTGAAAGATGGAGAAAAAATTACTATCAAACCAGTTTTAAGAAAAGCAACATCAGGTGACATAAAAAGTTTAGCTGGATATGAAGACAGAAAAAAAGCTTTGAAGTTTTGTAAAGAAACGATAGTGAAATATGATCTACCTATGAAGTTAGTAGATGTTCATTTTTCTTTTGATAATAATCGAGTTACTTTTGCTTTTATAGCAGACGGACGAGTTGATTTTCGAGAATTAGTAAAAGAGCTTACTAGACATTTTAATAAATCTGTCAGACTTCATCAAATTGGAATCAGAGATGAGGCCAAGCTTTGCGGTGATTGCGGTGCGTGTGGCAAGGAGTTATGTTGCAAAACATTTTTAAAGGATTTGGTATCCATTACATCTGATATGGCCGAGGTTCAGGCTGTGGCTCACAGAGGCAGTGATAGAATATCAGGAATTTGTGGACGTTTAATGTGTTGCTTGGCTTATGAAGAGAAGGGTTATAGAGATATTATCGATCAATTGCCAAAAGTAGGCACAAGAGTCAATAAGGATGGAAAAAGAGGAGTAGTCATTGGTATCAACCCTTTAAAGAAATCAATTAATGTTCAGTTTGATGAAAAGAATGAAGATGGACGGACGATGATTGAAATTGATATGAGTGATAAGATTAAATAGGATTATTAAGATTATTGAGATAGTTAAGATATTTAAGATTTTAAAAAAACGGATTAAGGTCCGTTT
>CAZTIC010000051.1:0-8380 GCA_964613625.1 uncultured Gammaproteobacteria bacterium
TTAATTTAAGAATTCCTGGTGCCGCTGTTAAACTATTAAGCTACCCTCAATTCTACACTGTTTTAATTGGAGGTGTTTTTGCTTTCATTATTATTAAGTCTGTAAATAGATTTAGAATTTGAAAAAAGATTATTTAACCAAAAAAAACTCTAAAACGAGCCTTTTTTTTATTGACCTTAGAGCTTCTGACTGCTAATATTTAAATACCTCTTATCGCACTGGCCAAGATAGTCCACCGAGGTTCAGATCCTTCAATATGTGCACAATTGTCCTAGTAGTGGCGAACGAACGGACTACTCCATCCTTGGAGATAAAATAAATAAACGGAAAGCACATGAAACAAGTTCATTTTCAAGTTGCATAATTAATAGCGAGTTGGCTTGGATGCAGCCAATCTTTAATTTTGATAATCAAGCGCTATAAATAACAATTATGTAGCTAAGCCCTTCATTC
Source organism: uncultured Gammaproteobacteria bacterium (assembly GCA_964613625.1). GTDB lineage: Bacteria > Patescibacteriota > Patescibacteriia > Patescibacteriales > CAZTIC01 > CAZTIC01. The sequence continues at coordinate 454 of CAZTIC010000051.1, forward strand.
ATTACGTGAAGGGCTTTTTTTATAAAATTTCTCTAGTATTACCTAATACTCTTAGCCTTTTTTTGTAAATCAGGGACTTTGTCTGTTTCATCTACAATTTCTTGTTTAATAATTTCTTCTACTACGTCCTCTAGAGTAACCACGCCCTCTAAACCGTTATATTGGTCCTTAACAAAAGCTATATGACTACGAGATTCAATAAACACGTGCAACAACTTATCCAATTTCATATCTCTAGGTACATTTGATACTTTCTTTTCTTTGTATATCTCACTAACCTTGGCACCATGTTTAATATTAATTAAATCTTTAACATAGAGAATGCCAATCACATTATCTATAGACTCTTTAAAGATAGGAATTCTAGTGAAGCCCTCGTCTTTGATTCTGCTCAATAATTTATCACTCAATGTTTCATCTATACTTAAAGCAAAAACTACTGTCCTTGGAGTCATAACCTGTTCAGCAATCCGATGTGAATAGGATAAAGCTCCTTTAACAATTCTCTCTTCATCAGCGTCAATATCACTTTCTTTAGAGCCTTCATGCTCCTCAATAATCTTCATTAATTCTTTCTTAGAATATACCGTTGGCATTTCTTCCCCTAGGCTTTTATCTAGAATAATAGATATTGGCCAAGTAATAGGAAAAAGAATAATAATAAAAATTTTTACTAACCAGGCTGTCTTAGCTCCTATCTGCAAAGCATAACGAGAAAAAGTAGCCTGAGGAATAATCTCTCCAAAAATAACGATTAAACCAGTGGCTATTATTCCCGCCATCACACCACTAGCAATATCTCCAAGAAAAATTGCCAAAGTAGAATTAACTGCCACATTTCCTAATAACAAAGTGCAAAGCAACAAATTGCCCTTTTTTCTAACTGCGTAAACTTTTTTAGCTTTTTTATTACCTAGGACTATCTTTCTCTCTAGCTCATTTTTATCTAAGCTTAACAACCCCAGGGTGAGGCCAGAAAATAATCCAGACAATAACACTAACACGATTACGATTAAATAAGTCATAGTTGTATTTAGTTATACTAACTGTATTATATCAGAAATATGATTATTATATAACGCTAAAAATAAAAAACAAGGTGATAATTTCCTTTTTTCTTATTACCCATAAATATTTATACAAATAATTTGCTATACATAAAGGCTACTCTTAAGAGTAGCCTTTATGTATATTAATCAAAACAAACTTATAAATCCTAAAAGACTCATAAAAATAAATCTTTTAGGATTTTATCAGTTTAGCTTTTCTGGTCATCTACTACTTTAGCATTTCTTCTTAATCCTAAGCCTTTTCCTCTATTTAATCCGTTTCCGTTTGCAGCATTACCATCACAAGTTCCTAAACCTCTACCAGTTTTAGATCCTTTTCCTTCTGGACCTGTTCCGTCTTTATTTGGCATATTTATCACCTTACTTTCTAGAGATAAATAAGTAAAAATTATTAATTATAAATATATACTCACTATCTAATTATAAGTATATACCCATATCTATATTTTGTCAAACTTTTTATTAAAGCTCCGCCAGTCAGGTAAATTATCGGCCATAAAACGACTATCGACAACAAAAGTAAACTTGTTTTATTAATTTGATGCCTTTTATTTTAAATCCTGTTGAGATTTTATTTTACTGACACCACGATATCCTTTCTTATAAAAAATTGTAATAACCCATAAAAACAACACCTGTCCAATTATAAAAAAACTAAAAATGAATAAATCAACCATCATGTGATTGCCGTCTAGAGAACTCTGTATAATTTCTATTAAAGGATAAAAGATTGATACTAATGCTAAAACGACCCCTGTATAAAAAACTTTTTTGGAATATTTAGATATATATTGAGTCAACCAATAAAATTTTAATCTATTATTTTGCCCTTTTGATTTAAACAAGATGATTATTGATAAATAACTAACTACTGGAACTGCAGAAGCCGTAATAAAGCCAAAAATAACAAAAATAAAATTACCAATAACACTAAGTTCAGTTGGTGATAAATTTATAGCCAATATTAGAAATGGGAATAAACTTGACAAAGAAGTATAAACGCTTACAAAATGCTTCATAGAAATACCTGTTTGATTTTTTGACTCATTACTCATAATATTAATAATTTATTATCAAAATCCTAAGATTTAATATTCAACCCTAACAAACTTGCAATATAAATTGCTTGAGACGGATCTATAGTTAGCTCTTTAAAATTATCTGCATCTATCCTAATACCGTCAATATTAGAACCTCTAAAATCTATTTTTTCTAATCTAGCCTGAGAAAAATCAACATCTTTTAAGTCACATTTTATAAATTTTACATTCTTTAATTTAGATCCCTGAAAATCAGAATTTATTAAGACACAATTATCAAAAATGATTTGATTCAAATGCGCAAAACGAAAATCAGATAAATCCATTTTATTTCCCACAAATTCTGTATTATCTAGCTCTCCATCAACACAACTGACTCCCGTAGCTTTTGAATTGGTTATCTTACTATCTTTTAAATAGCACTTATCTAAATTAGCGTTAGAAAAATTACTTTTTTCTATTTTAGATTTAATCAACCCAAAATTTACTATATTTAATTTAACAAATCTAATACTGACAAATGAAGACGACTTAAAACTAATATCTTCACCAGCTTCACAGCTAAAAAACATATTCTTAACATCAAACTTTATCTGATGTGTATTGTTTTCAAAATAATTTATTTGCATAACTAAATTGTAACAAAAAGCCATAAATAGTTATAGTCCGTCCCGTTGCTATAAAAATAACAACAAAAAATTGTCTAAAAATAGATAATTTTATTTTGCAGAACGTAGTGGACTATATTATAACTTCTTATAGAAACTAATCACACTTCTCTTTCATTTAAAGTTAATAAAAAAAAGAGCCTTTAACACAAAAAGCCCTTATCTATTATTTTTTCTCCATACCACTAAATAAAAATAAAAAGAGGTTACGAGCAGAGAACCTAATACATCAATTAGATAATGCTGTTTAACAAATATAACTGATAACATAATAATTATTCCCCAAGCTATAAATAAATATCTTATTTTTCCTACTATGCCTAAATAGGGAGCCAATAATAGCGTCAAAAAAATGGAAGATACATGGAAACTCGGCAAACAATTCTGTGGATTGTCGCAGCTCAATAAAAATTTATTTACCGAACAAAGAGAATTGATGTCATATGCCCTAGGATATTCGACCGGATAAATAATAAACACTAAAGCGTGAATAAGAACTAAACCTGTCATCAAAAATGTGAACTTTTTAGCTTCTTTTTGAATTGATAGACAAAAAACAACATTATAAATAACCCAAGATAAATAGGGGAACATCCACCATTCATTCATTGAAATATTTCTTTCAAAAGGAAGCATCGGTAACTCGTGCGGGGCAAACAAATTTATGTTATTTGTGGCAAAGTAAATTATTCCCCACAGTAATCCCCAAAAAAATATACTTTTTATTTTCATTTTCTTGTTTTTTAAAGATTAATCCAATTAACCTTATTTTTCAAAGATCTAAATTTAACATTTAAATATACGCCCTCTACCTACTAATGTCAACAATATCGAGTATGATCAACGCTATTTTTTAGAATATGTTTATATAGAAAATAATTAATTGTTTTAACCTTGTATACTAGCTGAAAACAAAAAAACAAGGTGTTAGCCTTGTTTTCTGTAATGCGGGGAGTTGTCAACCGTATCCGAATTGAATCATAGGTTAATCTTTAATTCATGGATATAAAAAATCCCTCGGTTTTCTAAGAGCTAAGGCTCAAAGAATCCAAGGGATAAAGTCTTAAGGGTTTAAGCTTCCAGTTGCGGTACAACCACACGATGAGCGTACTCAGCATCCCAAACGCCGTCATACTCGAAACGGTTGACAAGGACAACCAGACCATCGGAGTTCACGTTCACGAAGGCGACGTAATATTTACCGTCAACTTTAAATAAAAAGAAAGTTGCCCAACCATTCCCTCTTAAATACTTTTGATTTTTTGCACAAAATTCGGCAATTTGATGTTGAGTTAAGCAAAGCTTATCTAAATCATCATTCAGCGAACCAAATATTTGTGAATAGTTAGCATTTTTTGCCATTTCATACACCTGAGTTTTAATCTCCGGTGTTTTTTTATCTGACTGATTCAATCTCCAGTCTTTGAAATCTGAATCAATCCATGATTTGAATACATCTTCAGAGTTAAAAATAGTTTTACTACCGTCTACGGCATAAATGGTAATTACTTCGTCCGAATAGAGACGTTTCAGAATTTCTGATTTTTTCATGATTATTTCTTTTTATATATTTATGATTAAATGAACGAAAAAGTATTAAATTATAGTATCACAATAATTATTTTATGTCAATAATTCTGCTATTGCGTAAACAACCAAAAAATGTTATAATAATCCGTTATGAAAATGTTGGTTTATCAATTATCTGTTGCTCTAACTTTTTAGTATCACCGTGCTTTAACAAGCCTAGGTAGGAATTAATAATTTCTAATTCTTGATGGCTACCTATTCGTTTTAACATCCTTTTCTTAGTAACTGTTCTTAATGTTCTGTGCTTTACAAACTGATTCCACCCTAAAAAATCTACTCCGCTAGCAACAGTCTTAAGAAAAACTTTTTCAGGATGTAAAAACAATTTGAGTTCTTCTCCTAGAAACTTGCTAATAACAATTTGTAAATCGATTAAATAATCTTTATCTTGACTTAGAAAAACAAAATCATCTGCATAACGAATATAATATTTTACTTTCAATTCTCTCTTAGTAAACTGGTCAAGCTCATTCATATATACATTAACTAGTAGCTGAGAAGTTAAATTTCCCAGAGGTAGCCCTGTGCCAACTTTATTCTTAGTATGAAAACTATCAATCACCTGACTGAATAACCAAAGCAAATCTTTATCTTCAATATATTTAATTAAAATATTTTTCAATATCTCATGATCAATGCTAGCAAAAAATCTTTTAATATCACATTTTAAAACCCAAGCTGTTTTAGAATGATTAACGGACACCTGTCTAGAAAACTCATCTAAACGATATATAGCTTTATGCGTACCTTTATCAACTCGGCAGGAATAAGAGTCATAGATAAACTTGGTATCAAAGTAGGGATAAGTTTCTCTATATAACAAATGATGTAAAAGTCTATCACGAACAGTAGCTTTATGAATATTTCTAGGTTTAGGATCAGAAATATTAAAAGCTTTGTATTCACCGTGTATATAGGTTTTATTTTTTAAGTCATGATAGAGATTAAGTGCATTATCCATTAAACGACTTTGGAAAATAACCACATCGTCTCTTTTCCTTTTCCCCGACAAAAACTCTTCCCAAGCCAACAGGATGTTTGGGACAGTAATAATATCTTTATAACTTTTTATAAATTTTTTCATTTTACGCTTATGAGCACTCTTCTAAAAACGCCCACAGTATTAACAAGAGTTAAAGAATCTTATGCATTATGGTTTAAAACCTTTGCTGACTTTCCTAAAATCTATCGTTATAACTTAGGCGGAAAGATTGAAGAGTGTTTTTTAATACTATTAGATAATATATTTTCTTCTCTATACTTACCTAAAAACAAGAAAGCTGAAAAGCTCGCCCTAGCTATTATAAAACTAGATAGTTTAAAGTTTTTTCTACAATTAGCTTGGGAAAATAAATGTTTATCTAATCAAAAATATTCTGAGTTATCAGAAAAATTGAATGAAGTAGGAAAAATGTTAGGTGGCTGGAAACGTGGTCTAGAAAATAGAGCCAATACCCCCCCCTATATAGACAAAAATTGATTCGGTTGCGGTACAACCACACGATGAGCGTTCTCAGCATTCCAAACGTTGTCATTCTCGAAACGGTTGACATTGACATTCAGACCATCGGAGTTCACGTTCACGTTGGCGACAAAGTGTATAACCTGCCTGCTCTTTCACTGTTGCCCTAATAATTTAAGAGAAGCAACTGTATATAATTTGAGACCTAGAAGTCTACCAGCACGCTATACCAACTGAATTAATTTAAAATAAAAATATTCTCACTCTTTTGTAAATCGTAATCAACAAAATTCCAAAGATATATTTCTAAACATTCTTGGCTCATCAGTCTTAACCAATGAACAATTCAAAAGCATCATATTATTATACAAAAAAATCCCCTGGATTTCAAGAACTAATGTTCTAAGAATCCAAGGGACAAAGTTTTAAAAATCTAAGCAACAAACAGTTGCGGTACAACCACACGATGAGCGCCCCCAGCATCCCAAACGCCGCCACCCCCGAAACGGCGGACACCGACACGCAGACCACCGGAGCGCACGTCCACGTGGGCGACAAAGTATTCTCCATTTTCTTTAAATAGAAAAAAGGTTGCATTACCGTCTTGCCGTAAATGGCTGGGATATTTTTCACAAAACCTAATAATCTGATTTTGTGTTAAACACAAGCTATCTAAATCACTGGAAAGTGAGTTAAACATTTGTGAATAATTAGCATTTTTTGCCATTTCATAAACCTGGATGGGTATTTCCTCGGTTGCATTACCTTTGTTATTTAATTTCCAATTTTTGAAATCGGAATCTAAATATGATTTAAAGGTGCTTTTGGCATTAGCAATAGTTGCCTTTCCGTCCAAAACTTCCAAAACTAAAGTTTCAGGAATAGATAATAGAGAAAGGATGGCATTACTTTTTTCTGGTTTGTCTTGGGCAAATAGTTTATCGAAATAATCGAAAATTTGTCCTGGCTTACCAATTACTTTCTGAATTTCTTCGCTACTAACATCATACTTTTTAATTGCACTGGCAATTGCTTTGCTTATAACGTTAGTAAGCTCCAGCCCTTGTCCGAAACTAGGAATTTGACTACTTTTTTTCATTTTAGATTTCTCCTATATTTAATTATAAAATAACTATTCTGCACTTCCCGGCAGATTGGGAATACTATTTTTAGCATTGTATTACAATATCATATAATAAAATAAATGTCAAGTTGACAAAGCCATTTTTGTATGCTATAGTACTTTTAGATCCAATCTAAAAATCAACGAAAATATTGGATAGAAAACCACGTTTAGGCGAGGGGATTTATCCGATTTGAAACCCCTCGTAATGAGAGGTTTTTGTTTTTTATAGCCTTTTTAATTAATCTATGGCAATGATAATCCTTTTTTTGGCAGTTGCCAGACGCCAAAAAAAGATTGCTTGCCAAGATAAAAAGCTAAAAACAAAAATCTCATTACCTATTTCTTTGAACATAGTGTTAGGCTTTTCAATAATAAACTAATATCTTCTACCTATAACTAGATTATATGCACACATCTAACCGTTAATAACGGGTATTCTTGATATTAGTTTATTTAACAACTTAATATAATGGTTGAAACTTATGACTTTAAAATCATAAAGTCAGGAAAAGAAATTGAAGTATACGACTACAAAGATAAAGAGATATTAAGAGGGTATACTAGAAGAAAAAGAAAGAGTAAAAAGAAAAAAGAATATAAGGGACAAATAAGTCTCACTCAATATAAGAAAGAATTAAAGGAATTAGCAGAATGGGAAACTAAGTATACGGCTAAAACTCAGTTTTCTATCTCTCGCACTCGCACCAACATTCGTAGATTAGTTAATTCTAATCCTCAATTAAATAAATTTCTCACTCTCACTTTTGCCGAAAGCACCACTGAATTAGAAAAGGCTAATTATCTATTTAATCAAGCGATGAAAAGGATAATTAGGCAGAAAGACTACTTTGAATACATTGCAGTAGTTGAATTCCAAAAAGATATTGATTATTACGGCAAAAAGAAAGAAAAAGGGGGATCAGTCCACTATCACCTTTTATGTAATTTAGAAATGCCAGAGACTAAAAACA
>CAZTIC010000052.1:0-8123 GCA_964613625.1 uncultured Gammaproteobacteria bacterium
AACCTCACCTTAAAGCTAAAAGTTGGTAGTTTTGAGAACATACCAACTCATTAATAACTGCATCACCTTGACTATAAAAACTACCAATGAGAAAATGATACTATGCAAAACAACAAATATACAAAACTAATTATTATTCTTTTTGCGGGACTATTGGTACTAACACCATTTTTTTCCGGAGGAAGAAATGTTTATATTCAAGAATTAATTATAATTATCTCAAGTATCGCCTTGTTGCTTTCATTGTTTACTCAAAAAAAAGAATTTAAACTTTATTTACCTGACGTTTTTCTAGTAGGATTTTTATTTTTTAGTTTATTGTCATCTATTTTTTCCACCTCTCCTTATAAAAGTTTTGCTAGTTTTTCTTTATTAATATCTTATTCTTTTATTTATATAGTTTTCTCTCGATTAGAACTAGATAAGAAATACAAAAACTTTTTATTAAATTTAATTATTGGAATTACTTCTGTTTTATGTTTTTTTGGAATATGGTTTTATATTTTTGGAAACTATGTTCGATTAACTTCATTTTTTTACTGGCCAAATCCTTTTGCTAGTTATCTATTATTAATCCTTCCTATTTCTATTTATTTTTTAATTAAAAACAAAAATAATATAAAATATAAACTTTATTTACTATCCACTGTATTATTTATTTCTTCACTTATTTTAACTGGATCCAGAGGGGCTTTTATTGCCTTGGCTCTAGGAATTATTTTTGCGTTTATTATTACTAAAACTAGAATCAAAAAATCAATCATTAAATCAACTTTGATAATTATTATTTTATCTATTATTTTGACTATTGGCCTAAATATTTTAAAAACAAACAATTTTCAAATATTTTATTGGAACAAAGAAAAAATAAGCTTTTCAGATGGCTCAACCAATATTCGACTTGGCTACTGGCAAGGCGCTTGGGATATATTCAAAGATAATAAATGGGCTGGTTCGGGGTTAGATACTTTTGGAACTATTTATCCAGCTTATCAAAAAAATCCGGTCAATGCTGGACGCTTTGCTCATAATTATTATTTAGAAATTTTATCAGAAGGCGGGATTTTAGTTTTTTTATTATTTATTGGTTTTATTTACTCTATCTTTTCAATTGGATTAAAGGCTAAGAAAAAAAATAATATGCTAGCCTACTTACTTATCTCTACTTTTATGTTCTTATTGCATATTGGTGTTGACATAGGTTGGTCATATTCAGCTAATCTAATTTTACTTTGGATGATTTTAGGCTTAATTGTTTCAGGGTCTTACAACAAAAAACAAATATACATATTAAATATTAAATATTTAAAATTCATTTTAATTGTTATTAGTATTTTATTAATCACAAAAGAAACCACATCTTTTCTAGCTTATAATTATTATGAAAAAGGAATTTATTACAAAAATTCAGGTGAATACTTATTGGCAGAAGAAAATTTTCAGAAAAGCATTAATCTAAGTTTTAATAACCCTAATTACTTAAGAGAGCTTGGAATAATACAATATACTATTGGTTTGCAAAATACTACTTCTTTAAACAAAGCTTACGCAACTGCAAGTAAAGTAATTCAAAAAGATTCTCGTAATTCTTCCAACTACGAATTAAGAGGAAGGATTAATTTAGCATTAACCAATTACACTGAAGCAAAAAATGACTTTACTAAGACAATCAAATTAGATCCCAATAATCATCCGAGTTATTACGGAGGGCTAGTTGAGAGCTATATAGGCCTTGAAGATTATATTGAAGCAAAAAAAATTATTAAAAAAACGCTCGACAGTTATCCTGAGAACGTTATTAAAAATAGAGAAATAAATATAATGAGAAAACAAGAAATTAAATCTAGTTTTAGAAATGAGATAAAATATTTAAAAAAATTATTAGAAACTATTTAATCTTCTCTAAAAAATTTTCTAACTTATCTGGTAAATTTATTTGATATTCCTGTCTCTCGCCAGACAAATCATCAAAACTTAATTTATTGGCTACTAAAAATAATCTAGCAAGCCTAAATTTTTCATTTCTCTCTTTTGTTTTTCTAGTATTATACAAAACATCTCCCACAATCGGATGACCATAGGCGAGCATGTGCACGCGAATCTGATGAGTACGTCCAGTCTTGATGCTTACTTTTACCAGAGTATAATTAATAAACTTTTCTATTACTTTAAAATTTGTGATGGCTCTTTTTCCACCCTGCAGATCCTGTTCGCCATTTAATGTCTCTGGAAGAGCAGCCATTTTGTAGCCATCCCTTGATCGCTTGATTGGAAATCTAATTTCATCCTGTTCCTTCTCAATCTGACCATAAACCAAAGCTGTGTACTCTTTTTTTAGAGTTCTTTTTTGAAATTGTTTTTTTATATTATCAAAAGAATCTTGCGTTCTCGGTATTATCATAAGGCCACTTACATCTTTATCAATTCTATGTACGATAGCGGGGCGCATTGGATCTTCTCCGATGCTTTTTAGCTTTGGATATTTTTTCAAAAGTATATCAACCAAAGTCTCCTCTTTGATATGATCAGCGCCATGCACAATTAAGCCCGCTGGCTTATTGATAATAAAATACTCTTTTTTCTTTTCCAAAATAATATCAGACAACTTATGAGCACTTACCTTTTTTTCAATTTTTTCTTCTTTAGTTTCCTTTTCTTCAGTATAATCAATCACTATTTCATCACCTTCTTTTAAGGAATAATTCGAAGAAACTTTTTCGTTATTAACTGACACCTTGCCGTTTTTTATCAATTTTTGTAATTGACTCCTTGAATAATCCTCGATATTATCGGCCAAATATTTATCCAACCTCTTGTATGCATCTTCACTTTTAATTTTTATCATATATAAAATTTAAAATTAAATAAATAGTTTTTCTAATCTTTCTATAGCAATATTAATATCAAACTTATCTTTTACGATTTTGAAATTATTTTCCCCAATTTTTTTTCTAACTTGTCTGTCTTTATATAATTTAATAATTTCTTCAGCCAAAACCTCACTATTATTAAATTCCAAAAGGATATTTTCATCTAACAAGTCTTCTAGCCCTAAATTCCTAAAACCAATCACGGGTAATTTAGATTCCATAGCCTTTTCAACAACTTCAATATTATCAAGATTCAAAATTTCAGGAACTGAAATAAATATATCTAGATTATCAAACCATTTTCTCATATTACTTTGCTCGCCGACAAACCAAACTAAATTATTTATCTCCAATTTTCTTGCTATCCACAAATATTGCCTTCTCTCTTCACCATCGCCGACAATAATTAATTGAATATTTGGCACTACGCTTACTGACTTTTTGATTGCTTGAAATAAATTTTCTATTTGATTTGGATTTTTAAAATTAGTTACAATGCCAACTGTAAAATACTTTCTTACCATAGAATTCCTTTCGGTCCTCGCAATAGTAGAAAATATCGAATCCTGATGAGTATATTGATTCAAAAAAATCCCAGGAGACAACAATTTAATCCCATCTTCTTTAACACCAATTTTTTTTAATTTTATTTTATCTTTTTCCAAAAATATAATCACTTCAGCCGACTTGGATAAAAATTTAAACAAAAATAAAATTAATTTTGCTTTTCTAAAGTAATCAATATCAGGCTCCTCAAGCCAAATAATTTTTAATTTAAAAAATTTTGCCAATGGAGTAATTATTAATTTTTCATTACAATTATTCAAAATAAATATTTTTGATTTTTTGATTTTTTTGGAAAATAGTATTTTAAAAAACCAAATAATTATTAAAAACAAATAAACGCTCAAGAAAAAAAATTGGTTTAATTTTCTTTCCAAATTCGGACCAACATAAATCTGACCAATATTACATATATCCAATTTCAGCTCGTATATAAATTTATTAGCTTTCGACACAACACATATATTATAACCCTTACTCTTCAAAGCTTGTAATATATTACTAGTTATTCTGTTTATTTGACTTTTAGAGTTTATAAAAACTATATTTTTCATAATCATCTATTTAATATATCATTTATATCTTGTTTTGATATGCCCTTAAAAATATAAAGCAAAACAAAATAAATTACAACCAAAAATAAAATCAAAAATAAAAAATTAAATCCTGAAAAAAATATAGGCGGTGAATATTTAATTATTAAAACCATAAACAAGGAAGCTAAGAGAGCCTTGAAGCCAATGGCAAACTTTGGAAAATATCCGGAATATTTCCATACATAATAAAGAACTGCCACAAAAATTACTGACTCACTATAAATAGTAACCCAAGCTGCTCCGAAATAAGAATATTTTGGAATAAAAATAAAATATCCAATCAAAGAAGTTATACTAGTAAACACATAGATACCAATAACTTTCTTCTGCTTGTCCAAAGCAATAATCGCGTGCGACAACATACAAGCCAAAAATACCAATCCGGCGGCTAAAATTAATATTTTCAATATTGGACCCGAGTCAACAAAATCCTTTCCTGCTACCAAGATCATTATCTTGTCTGCAAAAAATTGCACTCCAATCATCATTGGTATCGCCAAAATCATCATCAAATCAAAAGATTTTTGCAATATCTTTTTAAAATTTTCTTTATTTGCGCTTTCCCAGTTTAGGGTCAATACTGGCAACACGATACCAGCGAACATGAAAGGCAAAGTAATAAGTACGTCAATTATTTTATAGGTAGCTCCATAAATACCAACCTCAGCTTGAGTTTTTACGAGAGACAATATCAAAATATCAGCTTTCAAGTAAATCAAATTAAAAAATATTGTTATAGCAAGTGGCCAAGATTTAATAAGAATTTTTTTCCATAAAACTTTATCAAACTCAAACTTTATTTTTACATAAGCTCTAGCATACCAGAAATGCAAAACAAAGCTCACGCCACTTGCAATCACAGTAGCAATCAACATGCCGACAAGCCCCATATTCATCTTTACTGCCCATACCACCAACGCTACCAAGAAAATACGACTGATTATCTCAGCAACAGACACTTTATCCATTCTGAGGTTCTTTTGGAAAAGACCAACAAGTATCTGACTCAGTGCAGCGAATAAAAAAGAAAAAGTTGTGATAGCTATACCAATTTTTACTATGGGGTCATATGGAAAGAAAACAACAACCAAAGGAGCGAGACCCAAGAAAATAATAGCCGTAAAAAACCTTAGAGTAAAAAGATTATTCAAAATCTTTCCTTCATTTACTCCAGGCTTACTAATCATCTGTACTGTAACCAGAGTAAGGCCAAGGTCAGCGATGATACCAAAAAAAGACAAGAAAGTAATAATAGTCGTATACCCTCCAAAACCAGCTGTGCCTAAATATCTGGTCATTATAGCAACTGAAACAAGACCCAGTGCCGTAGCAATGACTTTACTAATAATTTGAATAATTGTATTATAAGCAATTTTTGTTGATAAACGCATACTCTGTTAATAAATAGCTTTTCTTGGTATAATTTAATTAACAATTCAAAAAACTTCAGCTAATATTAAATCTATTATAATTATAACATAATAATATAAATCATATGAAAAAAACTCTAATTATCCTGCTTTTTTTATTAATCGTACCAATTATACCTTCTCTTCAAACTGTTCCAACGGCCCAAGCTAGCAGCCTATGGGACATGCAAGTAGACTCAGGAATAGAAAAAATAGGAAGTGATGCCTACGGAGTCAATGATGCCTCAGCTGATAATTACCGAATCCAAGTGATTATAGCCAGAATTATTAAAGTTTTTCTTGGACTACTAGGAATAATATTTGTAATCATGCTTGTCTGGGCAGGATACAAATATATGATATCTCAAGGTAATGAAGAAAAAATAAGCGAATCTATAGGACAAATAAGAACAGCTATTATAGGTTTGATAATTATTCTAATCTCATGGTCAATAACATCATATATAATGGATTGTGTATTAGACATAACTCAAGGCGGAATGCTTTGGATGTGTCAATAATAAAATGACTTTTCTAAAAATACTAAAAAATCTTTTTATTATTTTTATAATCTTACTGTTTTTTGCGTTCATACTAAGTCGTGGACATATTTATAAAAAAGATGAACTTAATTATGGCGTTACCTTCTCAAAAAAACAAGCTCAAAATTTAAATCTTAATTGGAAAAATTTATATCTAGATATACTAGTTGATTTGAATGTTAGTAAAATCAGAATCCCTGCCTACTGGGACGAAGTTGAAACAGAAAATAATAAATACTATTTTGACGATATCAACTGGCAAATAAATGAGGCCTTCAAAAATAATGCTGAAATTATTCTAACAATTGGCGGGCGTCTACCAAGATGGCCTGAATGCCATTTCCCTAGTTGGACTGACAACATGAATAAAACAGAACGAGAGTCAGAAGTATTAAGCTATATAGAAACAACAATCGAAAAATACAAAGACAGAAAAAATATAATCGCCTGGCAAATAGAAAATGAACCATTTTTATCTCATTTCGGAGATTGTCCTGATCTGGATAGTAGCTTCTTAGATAAAGAAATTGAGCTTGCCAAAAAATTAGATAATCGACCTATCATAATTACAGATTCTGGTGAATTATCAATCTGGATACCAGCCGCCAAAAGAGGAGACTGGTTTGGAACAACTATGTACCGAGATACATACTCTAAAAATTTGAACAGATATATTCATTATCCAATCCAACCTGGTTTCTTTAGATTCAAAAAAAATCTTACCAATATTTTCGCCAGTCCAAAAAAATGGATAGTAATAGAACTGCAAGCTGAGCCATGGGGCCCAAAACCTTATCAAGATCTAAGCCAATCTGAAAGAGACAAAACAATGAGCTTGAAAAAATTTAAAGAAATAATCGAATTTTCATCCCAAACAGGTTTTGATGAATTTTATCTCTGGGGGGTAGAATGGTGGGCATGGGAAAAAAAATATAATAATAACCCAAGCCTCTGGGAAGAAGCTAAAAAACTTTTTTAAATATATGAAAAATATAAAAAAACAATATTCGATTGGAATAGATATAGGAGGAACAAATATGAAAGCTATTCTTTTTGATGGAGAAAAAGTATTAGCAGACTATCTTCTGGCTACACCAAAAGATAATATTGATCATTTCCTAATAATAATCAAAGCCTTGATTGACCCACTCCTAGAAAAAGCTCAAAAAGAAAAAATCAAAGTAAAAGGAATAGGAATTAGTGTAGCAGGTGTACCAAATAAAGATAAAATCATGATTTTAAAATCTCCTAACATATCCATAATCAACGGAGTTAATCTAGTGGAATCAATAAATCAAAAAATAAATCTACCAGTCACCCTAGATAATGATACGAATTGTTTTTTGAGAGCAGAAGTTTCGAGAGGCGCAGGTAAAAATATGAAAAATATATATGGGATAATCATCGGAACAGGAATAGGCGGAGCTTGGTGGAATAATAATAAAATTTACAACGGCGCTCATGGTGGCGCAAGCGAACCAGGTCAAATGGTGATTGATTTTACAGATAAACTAGTATTGGAAGAAGCCTACCAAAAATTAAATCAAAACAATCCCGGTAAATTAGCTGATGAAGCTTATAGAGGTGATCAATTAGCAGAAAAATCTTATGAAGAAATTGGAGAATTATTAGGTGTATCTTTTGCAAATATCGCGAATATAGTTAATCCAGAAGCTTTTATACTTGGAGGTGGAGTTGTAGAATCAAGTGATTTATTTTTTGCAGAAATTAAAAAAACAACCAAAAAATATATCATGAGCTCTGAAGCAAAAAATACAAAAATATTAAAAGGTAAACTCGGTGAATTTGCTGGAGCAATCGGAGCAGCACTTTTGGTAAAATAATATGAATAAAATATTAATAATTTTAATACTAACAATCCTTCTATCTGCCTGCTCAAATAATACAGAAAAAGAAGTTAAACCTTCTATCTATAAAAAAGCCATCGACGACAGCAAGCAAATACAAATTAATATAGATAAGCAAGTAGATGTAAATATAGAAGCTATAAAATAAAAAATACACAAAAACACCTCGCAAAATGCGAGGTGTTTTTTATTTGTGGACCATAAGGGACTCGAACCCTTGACCCCCTGCTTGCAAAGCAGGTGCTCTAGCCAACTGAGCTAATGGCCCATATAT